>JAFQIL010000017.1 GCA_017397565.1 Oscillospiraceae bacterium
AATCTGTCTAGCAAATTTACTCAAGAATTTTCGTTGGCTGTTATTTTTCATTCGTACACGAATAATCTTAAACAATCCATTTTAATTGTCCAAGGTGTTCTATAGTTCGTCTCACATTATTCAATTTACAAGGTGCAGACTGTTCGCCGCAGCGAACTTTTAAATGATAACACAGTTTCCTGAAATTGTCAAGCGCTTTTATGCTCTTTTTCAAGATTTTTTGTTATCTTTCTGTCCTCCCGGAAAACCCGTTCATCGGACAGCTTGTACATTCTAGCATCAGCCGCACTGTTTGTCAAGAGTTTTTTGCGATTTTTTGATGTTTTTTCAATCTTCTTTTTATCGCTGAGAAACGTTTGTGCTAATACCGCTCAGCGCCTCCCGGGCATCCCCGCTGCTCTCCTCCCGGCTTGCCAGATCTCCCAGACTTACCATGCCGCAAAGCTTCCCGTTTTCCACTACCGGAAGCCGGCGTACCTGCTCCCGACCCATCAGATGTGCCGCCGCACCGATCTCCATATCCGGCGCAGCCGCGATCACCCGTCCGGTCATAACATCCCGCACCCGCATTTGCTGTGCTGATCTTTCCGATGCCATGCACCGGGTCACCAAGTCCCGGTCTGTCACCACGCCGCAAAGCTTCTCTTCCCCATCACACACCGGCAGCGCGCCGATGTTGTACCGGGCCAGCATTCTGGCAGCCACCGCCACCGACTCCTCCGGACGGATTTTCACCGGGGACTGAGTCATAATATCCCGCAGTTTCATGCTATCGCCTCCTTCTCGGAAAGTATTGGCAAATGGCAAGAAAAATATACATTATAAATACAGACCGCCCCGAAAAATTTCGGGGCGGTTGCTTTACCTTATTATATTAGAAATCGCACTTTTCGGCAATATAAGCCTTCAGCTGATCAACGGGAACACGAACCTGCTCCATGGTATCACGGTCACGGACGGTAACACAGTTGTCAGCGGGAGTGTTCTCGTCGCCCACAGTCTGGAAGTCCACCGTGATGCACAAGGGAGTGCCGATCTCGTCTTCCCGGCGGTAACGCTTGCCGATAGAGCCGGCATCGTCAAAGTCCACCATGAAGTCCTTCTTCAGCATCTTGTAGATCTCCTCAGCCTTGGGAGAAAGCTTCTTGGAAAGGGGTAAAACGGCAGCCTTAAAGGGAGCCAGGTAGGGATGCAGACGCAGCACAGTACGGACATCATCCTTGCCGTTCTTGTCCTGACCCACCACTTCCTCGTCATAAGCTTCGCACAGGAAGGCCAGCGCCACACGGTCACAGCCCAGGCTCGGCTCAATGACATAAGGAATGTAATGCTCATTCTTTTCCTGATCGTAGTATTCCAGACTCTTGCCGGAAGCCTCCTGATGGCGGCCCAAATCGTAGTTGGTACGGTCAGCAATGCCCCACAGCTCGCCCCAGCCATTGCCGAAGGGGAACTGATACTCGATGTCGGTGGTGGCACGGGAGTAGAAGGCCAGTTCAGCAGGATCATGATCACGAAGCCGCAGACTTTCTTCCTTGATGCCCAAACTCTTCAGCCAGTTGACGCAGTAATCCTTCCAGTAGGCAAACCACTCCAGATCAGTGCCGGGCTGGCAGAAGAACTCACACTCCATCTGCTCAAACTCACGGGTGCGGAAGGTGAAGTTACCGGGAGTAATCTCATTACGGAAAGCCTTACCTACCTGGCAAACACCGAAGGGCAGCTTCTTCCGGGTGGTACGCTGAATATTGGCAAAGTTTACGAAAATTCCCTGGGCAGTTTCAGGCCGCAGATATGCGGTGGATGAGGAATCCTCCGTAACGCCGATCTGCGTCTTGAACATCAGGTTGAAGTTACGGATGGAGGTAAAGTGGTGCTTGCCGCAGACAGGGCAAACCACATCCTCATGCTCTTCAATGAAGGCATTCATTTCTTTGGTGTCCATGGCGTCTACATTGACGCTCTTTCCGGATTCGGAAGCAGAGATCAGCTGGTCTGCCCGCTGGCGGGAACCGCAGCCCTTGCAGTCCACCAAAGGATCGGAGAAAGAACCCACATGACCGGTGGTGACCCAGGTGGTGGGATTCATGATAATGGCGGCATCCAGACCCACATTATACTCAGACTCCTGAACGAACTTCTTCAGCCACGCCTTTTTCACATTGTTCTTGAACTCTACGCCCAAAGGACCGTAGTCCCAGGAGTTGGCAAGACCGCCGTAGATCTCAGAACCGGCATAAACATAGCCACGGTTTTTGCACAGGTTCACGATCATATCCAGTGTCTTTTCGCTGTTTTTCATATGCGCACCCTCCAAAACGGATTATTTATCTTAATGTAGCATTATACTTGAATTTCTCTGTGAAATCAAGCTTTTTCTCAGGACAACTTCTGAATCTCTTCCTGCAGGATCTCCACACCCTGGCGGAAATTATCCCGCAGCCACAGCCGCTCATATTCTGCAAGGAGCCGCTGCCGCTCTGCCTCATTTTTGTTGCCTGCAAACCAGTTGGCAAAGAAGATCACCAGGTCGCAGTCCACCGCAGCTTCCTGCAGAGCGGTCTCATCCGCCTCCACCGCGGCCAGCTCCGCCTTCAGGCCTTCCATGTAGGCCGCTACCCGCTTTGAAGCCGCAACCTTGGCTGCGTTGGGTGTTTCTCCCACACGGATCAGATAGCAAATCTCTGTTTCGTTCCAATAATACTGGCTCTGCAGCTGATAATAGTTACCCATTCGGAACACAATATCTGCCATGGAAATTTCGCCCTTGCAGCCATAATAATACCGATCTGCATAATAAAGGGCATCCTGGATCCGCCGTTCCCGATCCCGAAGGGCTGCGCTGTATCCCTGCTCATCCTGCTCCCAGGCCGCAACAGCCGCGAAGATCATAGGTATCTGCTCAAACACCGGGAAGGCCGCATGGCCCAGATTTCCCCAGTTGGTCATCAAAAGGCCCTCCGCCTTGTATCGTTTGGCCACATCCGCACAGGTGGTGATATTGCGCATGGCATTCATACTTCTGCCGGTAAAGCTTCTCCACATGGAGTCACCAGGGCAAATATAGTACCGAAGTCCCCGATCAGACAGTTCCCGGCAGTGGCGCTCCATGGGTTTTTCCTCTTCATAGCCCCAATCCAGGAAAATCGCATCTTTATCGATCTGATCCAGCTGCTCCGGATGGCGAATCACCACATCATCCCAGAACATAGGAGTCTTGCCATGTCTCTTAGCCAAGGCAATAATTTTATTTAAGTATTCCGTATAGACCGTACCGATACCAACTTGCTCGCATTTCTCGCGAGTCTGTCCTTTGCCCAGTTCAAAAGGCTCGTCCATGCCCACATTCATAAACTTTGAGGTGTAGGCATCCATCATACCAGCATAGATCCGCTCCACCAATTCCAAAGAACCCGGATCCAAAGGGTTAATGGTTGTCGTGGGCCACTCATCATCACGGTCGATACCCAAATGGGCAAAATCCGGAACCTCGATCCATGGCTGCATATGGCCAAGACTATTCTGATTGGGTACAAGATCAATAAACCGCTCTTTGCAGTATGCATCCAGTTCCTGAATTTCCGCGCAAGTCAACACATCCCGGCCCACCAAATACTGCTCCAAACCCTTATATTCATAAACAAGGCTTTCAATGTACAGCTGAAACTGGTTGTACCGCAGATCCGCCAGCTGGTCCACCAGCTTCTTCAGATAAGAAAGCTTCGGCACTCTGCCACGGCTGATGTCCAGCATATAACCACGGTTCTTGATAGCAGGATAGTCCTCTATGCACAGATACGGGATCTCGCCCGCTGTCTGAGCCAGGATCTGCTTCAAGGTGGTGCAAGCACGGAAAGCCGCTTCCAAATCGCTGTAGGTCACTTCGATGCCTTCGGCATTCACTGTCACCGTATAGCTTTCCGCTTGGGGAAACTCCGCCTTCCGGAAAACAAGCTTTGCTTCTCCACCGGAGAATTGACCGGCAAATGCCAAAATCTTTTCATCATCTGCTGAAACAGCAAAGGCCTTTGCCTGCAGGCAGCCTTCCAGCATTTCCAGTTTTACAGGTTGCGGTATCAGTCTCATCTTGATATCTCCTTCATGTTTTTACGTTTCGTCGTCACTTACCAGTTCCGGGCCCAGATCCTGCGCCATCATCTGATAAATCCGGTCAGCCAATTCCACTGTCGTGATGCCTTCATATTCCTCAGGCTGGATCACCTGCAGCAGCCGCACATCCACAGTGCTGGACTTCAGCCGCTTAAAACTACTCAGCACATCGGTCGTCCCCCGCATGGTGCACACCACGATCGGAACCTTCGCTTTTGTGGCAATCTTAAAGACACCGGGACGGAAATGATGTAGCTTTTTATCCGGATGAATGTAGCCTTCCGGAAAGGCAGCAACGGAGGCTTTGTCTTCCTTGATGATCTGAATACACTTAAGAATCGTCTTCAGTGCTTCCCTGTCATTTTCCCGGTTGATAGGCTGACATAACAGCTTATGCATCATTTCTCCTGCCATGAAATAGTCCTGCACCTCCCGCTTGGAGATAAAGGCCAGCTGGCTTTTTCGGAAACAGGTCAGCAAAAACACAGGGTCTATCACATGTCTGTGGTTGCACACCAATAAAAACCGACTGTTTTTTGGTGTATTCTCCAGCCCGCTTGTTTTTATACGCACCCGGGCAAGGAACAAAACCGCATCCACATACAGATGCATCGTTCTGCGGTAAAATTTACTGTCATTCTCCTGAGGCTTTTCCTGATCCACCAGCTTGCAGATCAGCCACAGAAACCCAAAGGCCAAACACAGCAGCAACACAAAGGCCGCAAGAAAGCCCACGGGCAGGATCCAAATCCAATTCAGTCCGCAATAACCATCCGCAATACCGCAAACGGCAGCGGATGCCGCAACGGACAAAATGAATATGGCAGTCAGCAGCATAATAACGTCCCCTTTTCTCCCATTTTATTCTATTATACTCCTTCTTCATCCCAGACACAAGCACAAAATAGTAAAGAAAGAGTTTTTTTCACAAGGGGTAGAAATTGCTGCTTTATACTGTTATAATATAGTATTATATTACGATTCTCCAATACATCAGGGATTTACAAATGCAACCGAAAGGAAAATAAGAACCATGTCCTTATCCTCCACCGCACCCTGGCACGCTTTCTACGGAAACACCCCCACTACCATTGACTACCCACAAAAGACCATGTATCAGATGGTTGCGGTTGCTGCCGAAAAGTATCCCGCCAAGGATGCCTATTGCTTTATGGGCAAAAATACCACCTTCCAAACTTTTTTGGCACGAATCGATGCCGCTGCCAAGGGCCTTTATGCTCTGGGCATCCGCAAAGGTGACCGGGTCACCATCTGCATGGCCAACACTCCTCAGGCGGTGGACTGTTTTTATGCACTGAACCGAATCGGCGCTATTCCCAATATGATCCACCCGTTGTCTGCTGCGGAAGAGATCGCGTTTTATTTGAACGTTTCTCATTCCAAAGCCATTCTGACTTTGGATCAATTCTATACCAAAGTCGCTTCCATCCTTCCCAAATTGGAGCAGCCGGTAAAGATCCTTATCGCCAAAATCAGGGACGAGCTGCCTTTCCTGAAAAAGCTCTTGTTTCCCCTGACCAAAGCCGGCAAAGCAGGCAAAGATCTTCCCAAAGCCGGCTATACTTTGTGGACAGATATGGTGGCAGCAGGCAAGGATGTTGTTCTGCCACCCCACGACGGTCAGGCTGAGGACTGCGGTGCCATTCTTTACTCCGGCGGCACCACCGGTACCACAAAAGGTATCCTGCTCAGCAACTTGAATTTCAACGCCTTGGGCTTACAGACCATCGCCGCTTCCGGCTTTGACTCCGTTGCAGGCATGAAAATGCTGTCTATCATGCCGGTTTTCCACGGTTTTGGTCTGGGTATTGGTATTCATACCGCTCTGATCGGCGGTGCCGCCTGTATTCTTGTCCCCCGATTCAGCGTCCAGATATACGCTGACATTTTGCGAAAGCAAAAACCAAATCTGATTCCCGGTGTTCCCACCCTGTTTGAGGCATTGCTCCGGGCAGACAAGCTGAAAAATGTGGACCTTAGCTTCCTGAAGGGCATCTTCTCCGGCGGCGACAGCCTGTCCCCGGAGCTGAAGAAAAAAGTGGATGCCTTTCTGCAAGCTCATAACTGCTCCCAGCAGATTCGGGAGGGTTACGGCACTACCGAGTGTGTCACAGCCTCCTGCCTGACCCCAAAAGATTATGCCCGCCCGGGCTCTATCGGCATTCCCTTCCCGGATACCTTTTATAAGATCGTCAAACCCGGTACTACGGAAGAGGTGGAACCGGATACCGAAGGCGAGATCTGTGTCCACGGCCCCACCGTCATGCTGGGATACATGGACAATCCGGAAGAAACCGCCAACACCCTAAAGGCCCATGCTGACGGCAAGCTTTGGCTGCACACCGGCGATTTGGGTCATATGGACACAGATGGCTTCATCTATTTCCATCAGCGGCTGAAGCGGATGATCATCACCTCCGGCTATAATGTTTACCCCTCTCAGCTGGAGAATATCATCGACGCCCACGAAAAGGTGCTGCTTTCCTGTGTCATCGGCATCAAAGACGAATACCGGGGTCAGAAGGTAAAGGCTTTTGTGGTGCCCATGCCCGGCATTGAGCCTACTCAGGCGCTAAAGCAGGAGCTGCTGCAATACTGCGCTGAGCGCATTGCCAGGTATGCCCTTCCCCGGGATATAGAATTTCGCGCGGAGCTTCCCAAAACACTGGTGGGCAAGGTGGCCTATCGGGTTTTGGAAGAGGAGGCCGCGCAGCAGGATGTGTAAACCATGAAAAAGCGAATTTGGGAATTGGATGCCCTGCGGGGTCTGTGTATTTTATGTGTGGTGTTTATCCACCTCATGTACGACCTGACCGATCTTTACGGTCTGCTCCATTTTGAATATCCGGCTGTGTATCTGTTTATCCAGCAATGGGGCGGCGTGCTGTTTCTGCTGATTTCCGGCATATGCGTAACCTTGGGCAGCCACTGTATCCGTCGGGGAATTTTGGTATTCCTTTGCGGCTTGGTCATCAGCGCCGTCACCGCCGGTATGTATTTTCTGGGCATGGCAGGCAATGGTGTGATCATTTATTTCGGTGTTCTCCATTGCTTAGGTGTTTGTATGCTGCTTTGGCCGCTGTTCCGAAAGCTTCCCAATTGGGTCTTGGCCGCCATCGGAGTCATTTTGGCAGTGACAGGTCTTCTGCTCAGCCGGGTATATCTAAGCCACAATTGGTTGATGCCCTTGGGACTGGTCAGTCCTCAGTTTATCTCTGCCGATTATTTCCCCCTGCTGCCTCACTTCGGCTTTTTCCTGCTGGGTGCATTTTTAGGCAGAACCCTGTATCGCAAACAGCAGTCCCTACTGCCTAAAGTAAACCCCGAGCTTTTGCCCATTCGCTTTTTGCGGCTTTGCGGCAAGCACTCTCTTTGGATCTATCTGCTCCATCAGCCCATTTTCAGCGGAATCTTTTGGCTGATCCTGTCCCTGAAATAAACCACACCGGGAGGAAACTATGAAAAAATATCTGAAACCTGCCACATTGCCCTGGTTCGTCCTGATTACAGGCGGTATGGGTATTGCCTTGCGTTTTTGGCTGCTGTCCTCTGGCGTAGATGCCAAAGGTCTGTTAAAAAGCGGTCACCCCGCCATCATTCTGCTTTGGATCCTCACCGTCATTACCGCCGGCGTGGTGATCTATGGATGTCTGCCTTTGGTAGAAGCCAATAAATATGCCTTCAATTTCCCGCCCAACCCCCTCAGCGCCATTGGCGAAGGCATCCTTGCTTTTGGCGTTCTGGTTGCAGGTATCTTGGCTCTGTGCCGCTCCACCGATACGATTTCCGTTATCATGGCCATTGTTGGTTTTCTTTCCGTGCCGATGCTGCTTCTGTGCGCATTCTACCGCTTTAAGGGCATAAAGCCTTCGTTTTTATTTCACAGTTTCGTCTGCATCTTTTGGGTTCTGCGGCTGATTTCTCTGTATCGGAGCTGGAGTCCGGAGCCCCAGCTGCAACGCTATATTTTCTCCCTTCTTGCCAACATTTTCGTGATGCTCTCTTTCTATCAGCGGACAGCCTTTGATGCAGCCAGCGGAAACCGCAGAGCCCACGTCATCACCCATCTGGCCGCAGCCTTTTTCTGCTGTCTGTCTATTGTAGGCAGTCGGGATTGGTTTTTGTATATTGCCTGCGCTTTGTGGGCTGCCACCGATCTGTGCCGCCTGACACCTATGCCCAAAAGAGCCCCGCGTACTCCGAAAAAGGATGAAGGCCATGAACCTGCCTGAGTATGCCGCTTCCTGTATTGCCGCCCTGGAAAATGCCGGCTATTCTGCCTATGCCGTAGGCGGTTGTGTCCGGGATATGACTTTGGGCTTAACCCCTCAGGACTATGATCTTTGTACCAACGCTCTGCCTCATCAGATCCGCACTGTTTTCAGCGCCCAGAAGCTTGTTTTGGCCGGAGAAAAGCACGGTACCGTGGGTGTTGTCACCGAAGGCGGTGTGGTAGAGATCACCACCTACCGCACGGAAGGCGACTACCGGGATCACCGGCATCCCACCTGGGTTGAATTTGTTGACCGTATTGAAGGGGACTTGGCCCGACGGGATTTTACTGTCAACGCCATGGCCTGGTCTCCCAACCGGGGCTTTGCCGATCCCTTTGGCGGCAGACAGGATTTGTCTGACCGTATTCTTCGTGCCGTTGGCGACCCTGAGAAGCGGTTTGAAGAGGATGCCCTGCGGATTTTACGGGGTGTTCGGTTTGCGGTTCGTTATCGGCTGGCAGTAGAGCCCGCCACTATGGATGCTATGATCCGGTTGGCACCCTTAATGGACAACCTTGCCCGGGAACGGGTTTTTGATGAGTTATGTAAACTTCTCCCTCTGGTTACCCCTGAGGATCTGCTGCAGTTTGCCCCGATCCTCCAACAGGTCATCCCGGAGCTGAAGGCAACCATCGGGTTTGACCAGCATAACCCTCACCATTTGCACGACGTCTTCACCCACACCGCCATTGTCACCGGTGGCGTGCCGCCACTGCTTCCCCTGCGCCTTGCCGCACTCCTCCATGATATCGGAAAGGTTACCACCTTTACATTGGACGAAACCGGCAGAGGACATTTTCTCGGTCATGCCGGTGCCGGCGCGGAAATGGCAGAGCGCATCTTGCTGCGGCTGAAAGCCCCCACCGCCCTGCGTAAGCAAGTGGTTTTCCTGATTGAAAAGCATATGCTCCCCCTGACCCCGGAGAAAAAGCTTTTGCGCCGCCGGTTAAGTCAGTACGGGGAGGAAAACCTTAGGCAGCTGCTGCTTTTGCAGCAGGCTGATTTTTGTGGAAAAGGTGTTCTGGGAGACCCTCCCCCCTTTGAAGAGATCCACGCAGTTCTGGACGAAATCCTGGCAGAGAACGCTTGCTTGCAGGTATCGGATCTGGCCATCAACGGTCATGACCTGCTGGCCCTTGGCATCACCGGCCCGGCAATCAAACAAGCTTTGGAATGGCTGCTTTCCCAGGTGCTGGAGGAAACCCTGCCCAATCAACACGCCGCTTTGCTGGACGCCGTAACACAGCGCATAAAGGAGTGTCAACAATGAAACGTATCCTGCTCATTGCCCTGATTGTGGTTGTGCTGGGCTTTTGTCTGTACTTTTTTATCCCCCGTGATCCGGAAAAACCGCCTGTCCCCACCTCCGGAGACCTCACTGTCCATTATATCGATGTTGGACAAGCCGACTGTGCTTTGCTGGAGTGTGACGGCAAATTTATGCTCATCGACGGCGGCAATGTGGAAGACAGCTCTCTGGTCGTCAGTTACCTGCAAAAAGCAGGTGTTGAAAAGCTGGAGGCCGTTGTCTGCTCCCACGCCCATGAAGATCATGTAGGCGGCTTGCCCGGTGTCCTGGCAGTGTTCCCCACCGCCGCGGTCTATGCTCCCACCAACACCTACAGCTCCAAATGCTTTGACGATTTTCTGTACTATACCGACCAGCAGCGGCTTTCCGTCACCATCCCCAAAGCCGGCGATACCATTCCCTTTGGTGATGTTGCAGTTACCGTCCTTGGCCCTGTAAAAAGCTACGCAGACACGAACAACACCTCCTTAGTGCTTCGGGTAGACTTTGGAGATACCCGTTTTCTCTTTACAGGCGATATGGAGACCGATGCAGAAACGGATATGCTGGATGCCGGAGCGGATGTAAAAGCCGATGTGCTGAAGGTAGGTCACCACGGCTCCAACACCTCCACCGGCTACCGTTTCCTCCGGGAAGTAGATCCCAAGTGGGCAGTCATTTCTGTAGGAACCGATAACAGCTATGGTCATCCCCATGAAGAGCCTATGTCCCGTCTGCATGACGCGGAAGTCACCGTCTACCGCACCGACAAGATGGGCACCATTCTGGCGGTTTCTGACGGAAAGACCGTAACCTTTTCCTGGAAGAACACCTCCGCTCAGCCGGAATCCACCGGAGCCAACACCCCCACCGCCTATATTGGAAACATCAACAGCAAAACACTCCATAGCGCGGACTGTAAAAACCTGCCGGACCCCAAAAATCAAATTGTCTTTGATTCCTACGAAGATGCCATAGAAGCCGGCTATAAACCGCACTCATGTCTTGACTGAACAAAACCTTCTTTCTCGCTTGCCGGGAAAGAAGGTTTTTTCGTCTTTTCATACCCCCTTTTACCCGGAATTACTGTTATTTTGTTCTTGCACAATGGCCAAAAATGTTATAAAATACAGGAAGAAGCAACTTTTGAAACATTGATTTCATATATTTTGTAAAATCCCGGAGGTTTGTCATGAAGATCCTTGTCTGTGTGAAGCAGGTTCCCGGCTCCAACAATGTGGAAGTGGATCCTGTTACCGGCGTGCTGAAGCGAAGCGGCATCGCCAGTAAGATCAACCCCTATGACCTGTATGCCATTGAAACCGCCCTTTCTTTAACGGAGCGGTTTGGCGGCACGGTTGAAACCCTGACCATGGGCCCTCCCCAGGCCAAGGCCGTGATCCAGGAAACCGTCTGCATGGGCGCACAGAGCGGCACTGTTTTAACAGACCGTAAGTTTGCCGGTGCCGATGTTTTGGCAACCGCCTACACCCTTTCTCAGGGTGTCCGCAAGTGCGGTGATTACGACCTGATCCTCTGCGGCAAGCAGACCACTGACGGCGATACCGCTCAGGTAGGCGCAGAGCTTTCCGAGTATTTGGGCATTCCCAACATCTCCAATGTCCTGTCTGTAGACGATTATCAGGACGGCAGGCTGCTGCTCACCGCCAGTCTGGACGATCAGATCGTCACCTTGGAGACCGCCCTTCCCTGCCTGATCAGCGTAGACGGAGATATCAATACCCCCCGTCTGCCTTCCTATAAGATCCGCAAGACCCTGACTGACGATTCTGTAAAATTTCTGACCTTCGCTGACTTTGAAGATCAGAACGCCGATCACTACGGTCTTTCCGGCTCTGCCACCCAGGTGGAACGGATCTTCCCCCCGGAGAAGTTATCACAAAAGCAAACCGTAGAGGGCGATGCCGACACCCAGGCTGAGGCGCTGTATGCGCTTCTGCTGGAAAAGAAAATGCTGTAAGGAGGGAATTTCATGGGTAAGCTGGTTATTAACCACAATCTGGTCACACCGGAAAAGGCGGAAGCTTTGGTTTCCCTGTGTCCCTTCGGTGCTATTACTTACGCAGACGGCAAGCTGGACATCTCTTCCGGCTGCAAAATGTGCAAAATGTGTGTCCGTAAAGGTCAGGGGCTGGTGGACTTCGTAGAGGAAACCAAGGAAATCGACAAATCCTTGTGGAATGGCATCTGCGTCTATGCCGATTGCACCGGCGGCAATATCCACCGGGTAACCTTTGAGCTGTGCGGCAAGGCAAAGGAGCTGGCCAAGGTCACCTCCCATCCTGTGTACGCCTTGGTCATCGGTCATAATACCGGTGAGTGCGCCCGGAAGCTGCTCCATTACGGCGTGGACAAGGTCTTTGTTTACGACCATCCCGAATTTGCGGATTTCCGCATTGAGCCTTACACAGCGGCCTTCTGCGACTTTATTGAAAAGGAAAAGCCCTCCTCCATTTTGGTGGGCGCCACCAATCTTGGCCGTCAGCTGGCACCCCGGGTAGCTGCCCGGTGCCGTACCGGTCTGACCGCGGACTGCACCGTTTTGGAAATGAAAGAGAATACCGATCTGGTTCAGATCCGCCCTGCCTTCGGCGGCAATATCATGGCCCAGATCGTCACCCCCAACACCCGTCCCCAGTTCTGTACCGCCCGTTATAAGGTCTTTACAGAGCCGAAGCCTTCTCAGGAAGCCAACGGTGAAGTCATTTCCATGGCTGTCACCGAGGATATGTATCAAACCAACGTCCGGGTGCTTCGCACCGTCCAAAAGCCTAAGGATATCGATATTGCCGAAGCCGAAGTCATCGTAGCCGTTGGCCGCGGTGCTTCCGGTGAAGGGATGCGCCAGGCCGCCAAGGAATTGGCAGACGCTCTGGGTGGCGTAGTTGCCTGCACAAGGCCCTTGGTAGAAAGCAATGTCTATGATGCCAAGCACCAGATCGGTCTTTCCGGACGGACTGTCAAGCCCAAGCTGATCATTACGCTGGGTATCTCCGGTGCCGTGCAGTTTGCCGCCGGTATGAAGTCCTCGGACTGCATCGTCGCCATCAACAGCGATCCTGCCGCACCGATTTTTGACGTAGCCCACTACTGCGTGGTTGGTGATGTGAATCTCATCGTTCCCAAGCTGATTGAGAAAATCAAGGGGGTGTCCTAATGTATAACAAGATCACCGCGGCAGACATTGCCGCTTTGCAGGCCATTGTCGGCACCGACGAGGTTCTCACCGGAAACGCCATCAATCCCGACTATGCCCATGACGAGCTGGGCGGCATCTCCCGGATGCCGGAAGCCTTGGTTCGGGTGCGTACCACCGAGGAAGTTTCCGCCATTATGCGCCACGCCTGGGAGCGCAATATCCCTGTCACCGTCCGTGGCAGCGGTACCGGTCTTGTGGGCGCGGCTGTTCCCATTGAAGGTGGCATCTTGCTGGAGACCACCAAAATGAATAAGATCCTTTCTTTGGATCCCAATAATCTGACTGTCACCGTGCAGCCCGGCGTTCTTTTAATGGAGCTTGCGGCTTTTGCGGAAGAAAATGACTTCCTGTATCCTCCGGATCCCGGCGAAAAGTCTGCCACCATCGGCGGTAACATTTCCACCAATGCCGGCGGTATGCGGGCAGTAAAGTACGGTGTTACCCGGGACTATGTCCGTTCTCTGACCGTGGTTCTGCCCAACGGTGAGATCCAGACCTTTGGCGCAGCCGTGGCAAAGAACAGCTCCGGCTATAGCCTGAAGGACCTGATCATCGGTTCAGAAGGTACTTTGGCCATCATTTGCGAGGCAGTTTTGAAGCTGGTTCCCCTGCCTAAGGTCTCCGTCAGTCTGCTGGTTCCCTTCCCGGATATGAAGAGCGCCATTGAGGCCGTTCCGGAGATCATCCGCTCCAAGGTGACCCCCACTGCCATCGAATATATGTCCCGGGATACCATCTTGTTCTCCGAAAGCTATTTGGGCAAAAAGTTCCCGGATACCAAAAATGATGCCTATATTCTTTTGACCTTTGACGGCAATTCTGACGCTCAGGTGGATCAGGATATGAGCACTGTGGCAGAGCTTTGCCTGAAGATCGGCGCGCTGGACGCCTACATTGTGGATACCGAAGAGCGGAAAAAATCCGTTTGGTCTGCCCGGGGCGCGTTCCTGGAAGCCATCAAAGCCTCCACCACCGAAATGGACGAATGTGACGTGGTCGTTCCCGGAAACCAGGTGGACACCTTCATCAAATTTACCCATGAGCTGGCAGACGAAATGAATGTCCGCATTCCCAGCTTCGGTCATGCCGGTGACGGCAACCTCCACATCTACATCTGCCGGGATGCCTTGTCTGAGGCTGACTGGCAAAACACCCTTTCTGTCTGCTTCGACCGGATGTACGCCAAAGCTGTGGAGCTGGGCGGCTTAGTCTCCGGCGAGCATGGCATCGGCTATGCCAAGAAAGAGTTTTTGAAGCGCCAGTACGGCGAAACCCCCATCGTCCTGATGCAGGGCATTAAGAAGGTCTTCGACCCGAAGAACATCTTAAACCCCGGCAAGGTTTGTTTCTAAATAACCCCTTGGATATAAAAACTCCTCGGTTTTCGAACCGGGGAGTTTTTCGTCTTGCCACAGGAAATCCATTTATCAGTCATTTTTCTTCCGGGAATGCGTATTTTGCTTTATACTGGGCAAAGTGCTCGGAGAATGCCGCACTCTCATGAAGCTCTCCCGCCTTCAGAGCATTCAGGTATTCGTGAGCCTCCAGCTTACCCTCGGATACCTGCAGCATTTCAATTGCAACATTGGAGCAGTGGTCTGCGGTACGCTCACAGGCAGTCAGCAGATCTTCCAGCACGAAGCCGTATTCTACCGTACACAGACCGTCTCTCAGACGGCGGACATGGCGGCTTTTGACCTCCCGAACGAGGCTATCCACCACCTGCTCCTGAGGTTCGATCTTGATAGCCTGCTCCAGATCAAAACTGCTGTAAGCAGCAACAGTACGGTCTACGATATCCAACACAGCCTGCTCCAGAACAGCCAACTCGCCTTTCGCCTGTTTAGAAAACTCGATCTTCTTTTCTTCGATCTCCAGGGCCGCCTTGGCGATAGCCAGAGCATGGTCACCTATCCGTTCGATATCTGAAGTCGTGTACAGCAGGGTATTGAGGATCCGGTTGTCCCGGACGGAAAGCTTTCTGTCGGACAGTTTTACCAGGTACGTACCCAAGGCATCTTCGTAGTGATCGGTACGGTTCTCCAACTCTATGACCTGCTCCATGACAGCTGGGTCAAACTTCTTAGTCAGTCCAATGGCAAGACGCATGGCCTCTGCTGCATCCGCAGCCATCTGACCGGCGATCTCATGAGCGCGCTGCACAGCAACTGCAGGGGTAGCCAGCAGACGCTCGTCCAGCAGCTCGGTTTTCTGCGGTGTCTGCTCCTTGGGAATAAACAGATATGCCAGTTTTACCAGCAGACCGTTCATAGGTATCAGCACGCAGGTTGCTGCCACATTGAAGAACGTATGGATCACGGCGATATCCCATGCTGCCGCAGTGTTATCCAGGAATCTCCAGTCAATGAACAAGCCCAAGCCATAGAATGCCACCACAAAAATCGTCACACCAACCACATTGAACAGTAGGTGCACCAGTGCGGTACGGCGGGCATTCCGGTTAGCGCCGATGGCACCCATCATAGCAGTTACGCAAGTACCGATATTCTGGCCTAAGATAATAGGAATCGCGCTGCCGAAAGTAACAACACCCGTACCGCACAGGCCCTGCAGGATACCAATAGATGCAGAAGAGGACTGGATTACTGCGGTCAGCACTGCGCCAAACAAAATACCAACGATGGGGTTGGAGAAGGAGATCATCAACTCAGCAAACCACGCTTCGCTTTTCAGGAAAGACATGGAACTGCTCATAAGATCCATACCGGTCATCAGAGCCATAAAGCCAAGGCAAATGGTACCGATTCCCTTCTTCTTTTCACTCTTGGTGAACATGAAAAGGACAATGCCAATGATTGCAATCAGCGGGGCAAGTGTGGACGGCTTAAAGATTTGGACCAGGAAGCTGTCACCCTCCAAACCGGACAGGGACAGGATCCATGCCGTGACGGTGGTACCGATATTGGAACCCATGATAACACCCACGGCCTGCTTCAGGGTCATAATGCCGGAGTTAACGAAACCGACCACCATGACTGTGGTTGCAGAGGAGGACTGGATCACCGCAGTGACACCCAAACCCAGCAGAAAGCCTTTGAACACATTGGAACTCATCTTTGCCAGGATGGTTTGCAGTTTCCCACCGGCCTGACGTTCCAAAGACTTGCCCATAACATCCATGCCGAACAGGAACAGCGCAAGTCCGCCGAGCAGGGTGATGATTTTAAAAATGTAAGTCGTCATGAAAACTCTCCTTTGAGATAGTATGCTCGTTTTGACAGTTTACATTATAGTTTTTGCCGTATGTAAATACCATAGAGGGTTTGCAAAACCTAAGTAAAATCTATGTAAAGCGGCAAAAGAAAAGTCATTGCGAACCGGTGCGGATGCCAGCTCGCAATGACAGTCATGTTTTAGAATTGAATGGTTATTGCCGTTCCCTTTCCGGGAGTGCTTTCCAAGGCGATTTCTGCATTGTGGTAAGAAACAGCGTGTTTGACGATGGAAAGGCCCAGGCCGGTACCACCGGAGGCTTTGGAATGGCTCTTATCCACCCGGTAGAACCGTTCGAAGACTCTTTCCCGGTGTTCTGCCGGAATACCGATACCAGTATCCAAAACAGTCAGCCTGTTGTGCTCGATATGTATATCGACACTGCCGCCGGGAATGTTGTACTTAACGGCATTGTCAAAGAGGTTGTAAAGCATCTCATACAGAATCCTGCGCACACCGGAAAGGCTGAAGCCTTCGCCGGAAACAGTTATGCTGACATTCTTTTCTGTCGCACTTGGCTTTAAGACTTTTTTTACTTCCTCTGCCAAAGCCAGCATATCCACAGTTTCCGTGGGCAGTTCCACACCTTCATCCAACTGGGAAAGACGGATAATATCTTCAATAAGATTCACGAGCCGGGATGCTTCCTTGCGGATATGCCCCACAAAACGAGAGGTATCCTCCGGTTTCACCATGCCGCTTTCCAGCAGTTCGGCGCTGCCGATAATGCCTTGCAAGGGAGTCTTCAATTCGTGGGACACATTGGCGGAGAACTCCCGGCGCATCTGCTCGGAATTGAGTCGGTCGGTGATATCAAAGGCCAACACCACTGCGCCAACTATATCTGCGCCGGACTGAATACGGCTCAGGTCAAGCTGGTAATCCCGTCCGTTTCGGTTAATACGGGCAAAGCCGCGTCCTTTATCCAGAGCATCATTGACGGCAGCACGTACCACGCTGGTACGGTCAACCGTCAGAAAGTTCTTGCCTGTGCAATCATCCGGCGCATTGAACAATCTCTTGGCCGTCGGATTGATGGACAGAATGTTCCCCTCGCTGCTGAGAAGCACCAGTCCCTCTTGCATACTTTCGGTAATCTGCCCGAATTCATCGGTCTTTCGGCGCAACTCCTCCACCTGAACGGCAATCTGGTTGCGCTGGCGATGGATGCGGTGCAGAAGCGGAGAAATCTCCTCATACACATCATTTTTCAGAGGTTGCTCCAAGTCCAGGGTATTCAGCGGCTCCACGATCTTTCTCGCCATGCGCCGGGCCAAAAAGGCAGACAATCCCAGCGAAAGAATCACAATCAGGACAAGGGGCCACAGCATCCCCATCATCAGCGCCCAGGCGGATTTCTGACTGGTAGAGATACGCAGCACCGTTCCGTCCTGCAATTTTTGTGCCTCATAAAAAGTCTGCACGGTCAGCGTGGTAGATGTTCGCACCGCACTGCCAAAACCGGTATGGAAAGCATCCCGGATCTCTTCGCGGTCCGCGTGGTTCTCCATGGCGGTCTGATCCACCTGGGTATCAAAGAGGACTGTACCGTCGGTATCGATCCAAGTGATACGAAACCGATCCGCTTCCACATTTTCCAGAAACGCATTGCCGTACTGCTCTGTTCCAGTTACGGCTAAACTCAGCTCATCCTTAAGCTGCTGCACCTGCACCTGAGAGAAATGGTTATACAAGATACCCATCACGATCCCAAGAGAGCACAGCAAAACCACCGCAGCAACGAAAACCGTTGAACGGAATATCCTACTTGTCATGTTTGACCTCCAAACGATATCCCACATTGCGGACAGTTTCGATCATTGCGCCGTAACTGCCCAGCTTCTGCCGCAGAGTGCGAATGTGCATATCCACCGTCCGGGTTTCCCCTACGAATTCTGCATTCCACACACTGGAAAGCAGCTGTTCTCTTGTAAAAGCAATCCCCGGCTGAGAAAGGAACAGATGTAGCAGTTCATATTCCTTGTAAGTCAGGACGATCCGTTCTCCATCCACAGTAACGGTATGTTCATCGGGGTTCAGCACAAGTCCGTCCAGTTTCAGCAAGTTGGAGGGTGATTTCGGCTTACACCGTCGAAGAACAGCCTTCACCCGGCTGACCATTTCCATAACGCCAAAGGGCTTGACCAAATAATCGTCAGCCCCCAGGTCCAAGCTTTGGATCTTATCAAACTCCGTACCTTTGGCTGTGGCCATGATCACAGGAATATCCCGAAAATTTTCTGCCTGCTTCATCATCTTCAGTAGCGTTACGCCGTCCTTGCCGGGAAGCATCACATCCAGCACAATGAGTTCCGGCTTCTCGGATTGCAGTGCATTCCAAAAACTGTCGCCATCTTCAAAGCCTTTTGCTTCAAATCCGGTAGAAGTGAGGGCATATACTTCAATGTCACGGATGCTGGAATCGTCTTCTACACACCAAATCATAGCAACACCTCCTCGTTTTTTACATAGTAACGATTTTTTAATGAAATTTCAAGCATCACATTTGGAAATAAAAAACCGCCCTATACTGTGTCAAATCACAATATAGGGCGGTTAAAAATCAAGAATTGGTTTTTACCAAATAACTACTCTCTTGGAAGGTGCCAGGTACATACCGTCAGTCTTCTTCACGTTGAAAGCAGCATACCACTCGGGGAAGTTTCTGGGGGGCATATTGGCCCGGAGATAGCAGGGGCCATGGACATCCACCTGCAGCAGCAGAGCCTGATATTCAGGCTTTGCCTTCTGACACCATACTCTTGCCCAGTTGGCAAAGTACTCTTCGAAGGAAACACCCTCGGTCTGAGACATAATATCCAGCGTTACAGCCATACCGCCGTTGTCGGCGATGTTTTCGCTGACGGTAAACTTGCCGTTCACCGTGCCCCAGGGCAGCTCGATGCCATCAAACTGCTTGATCATGGCATTTACCTTCTTGTTGAACTTCCGCTCATCGGCCTTGGTCCACCAGTTGTTCAGGTTGCCCAGCTCATCACACTTGGCGCCGTTGGAGTCGAAGGCATGGGAGATCTCGTGACCGATGACGGCACCGATACCGCCCAGATTCTCGCTTCTGGACTGATGGATGGAGTAGAAGGGAGCCTGCAGAATAGCGGCGGGGAAGGTAATGTCGTTGACAAAGGGATCGTAGCAGGCATTGACCATGTGTCCGGGCATTGCCCAGTGGGTGCGATCCACTTCCTTGCTCAGCTTGGAGAAGTTTTCCTCCATGCGGATCTTTCTCAAAGAAGCCACAATGTCAAACAGGGACTTACTCTTATCAAATACCAGCTTGTTGTAGATCTCCTCCACCCGGTCGGGATAAGCCAGCTTCAGTCCCATCTTGTTAAGCTTCAGAATAGCCTTTTCCTTGGTAGCCTGCTCCAGAATGTCGTTTTCCGCGATCCGCTTCTGATATGTGGCCACAATTTGCTTGACGATCTCGGTAATGTCCTTCTTAGCCTCTTCGCCGAAGTATTTTTCGCCGTAGTACAGGCCTACAGGCTCACTGTACAAAGAGGATGCCATCTGGTAAGCAAACTTTTCTGCAGAAGAAACTGCGGCAATACCGGAGAGAGCTCTGCGGAAACCGCCGCCCAGATCCCGGAGTTCTTCGGAAAGCAGGGAGCAGCTGCCCATCAGGGTAGTCACATAAGCCCAGTTCTTGTACATTTCAAAGGTATCCTCGTTGAAGATCTCTTTGAAATTCTTGAAATAGCGGGGTTCTGTCACAATGATCTCTTCGGGAACAAAGCCAAAGATATCCTTCAGCAGCTTTTTCAGGTTCAGGGGCTTAACCATGCCGGCAACTCTTCCGGTCTTCATGGGGTTGTACATCTTGACGTACTCGGACCACTCTTCCTGACTCTTGGCATACTTTGCCACGAGCGCATCAAATGCCAGAGTGTCCTTCAGCAAAGCATCGCAGGCTTCCTCACTGTGGCCTGCCATTTCCAGAATCTGCTTGGCAAAGCCACACCACAGATTCAGCAGCTGATCTTTTTGCTGTTCATTCTTGTAATAAGAAACATCAGGCAGGATCACAGACGCGCCCTGGATCATCACGCAGTGATGGGTGGTATCCTTCATATTGGCCTCTACCATGATGTTCAGGGGCATATCGATGCCCTTCAGGATCAGCTCCTTGGTGTGCAGGTTGAAGCTGCGCAGAGTACCCAGCTTCTTGAGGATCGCCAGGTTCTTCAGGGCAGGCTTGATGCCGTGCTTTTTCTTCCGCTTCACATCCTTGGCCAGCTTAAACAGGGTGCAGGCTCTCTCCAGATGCTCATTGGGATAAACAGCGTCAGCACACATGGTGTTAAATTCGCCGATCATCAGCTTTTCCACGTCGGTGCCCAGAGTAGCAAAGCCTCCAGCAACGGGCATATCCTCAGGAATTACCAATTCCTCCAGCTTTGCCTGATTGACGAAGGTATACAGGTCATCTTGAATTCTGATTTTTTCCATGATTATCTCCTCACATTCCATGTAATCTAGGTCATAAACAATATATTTATACCACAGTAAATACAATTTGTCAAAATATACGCAATAAAATTCTTCCTATCCCCTGTTTTTTGTGATATAATGCCTGTAATTGCGTAAGAAAGTTGGTGTCTGCCTTGGGTGAGCAACCAAAAAAGTCTTATATTTGCGTCGGGCTGCTGGCCCATGTTGACGCGGGAAAAACGACGCTGTCCGAAGCACTGCTCTATTGCAGCGGCAGCCGCCGGACCTTGGGGCGGGTAGATCATGGAGATGCCTATTTGGATACCCACGCATTGGAGCGGCAGCGGGGCATTACCATCTTCTCCAAGCAGGCCCTTTTGTCCACCGAGAATTTGGACATCACCCTGCTGGACACCCCGGGGCATGTGGATTTTTCCGCAGAAGCCGAACGGATCATGCCTGTTTTGGACTGTGCCATTTTGGTCATCAGCGGCACGGACGGTGTCCAGGCCCACACACTGACGCTGTGGCAGCTTTTGCAGCGGTATGAGATCCCCGTTTTTTTATTTATCAACAAAATGGACCTGCCGGGTGCTGATCGGGACCAGATTTTGCGGCAGCTGCAGTCGCAATTAAGCACCGGCTGCATCGATTTTGGGCAGGAATTGTCCCAAATTGAAGAAAATTGCGCTATGTGCGACGAAGCGCTTTTGGAAAACTACTTAGAAACCGGTACTGTTACTACCGGCAACATCCGGGGTTTGATTCAGCAGCGCAAAGTATTCCCCTGCTGCTTTGGCTCTGCCCTGCAGTTGACCGGAGTAGAAGATTTTTTGGCAACACTAAACCAGTATGCCCCCTACCCCCAGGTTTCCCCCAGGTTCGGGGCCCGGGTTTACAAAATCTCCCGGGATCCCCAGGGTAATCGGCTCACCTGGCTGAAGGTCACAGGGGGCAGTCTGGAGGTCCGGTCTTTGCTGTGTTATGTAAACCAAAAGGGTGATGCTTTGGAAGAAAAACCTCTGCAGCTGCGGCGGTACTCCGGAGAGAAATTCACCCCGGTACAAACCGCGCTGCCCGGTCAGACTGTAGCTGTTACCGGTCTGACCGCCACCTATGCCGGGCAAGGTCTTGGGGTCGCCCTGGGGGCTGCTGCGCCGGTTTTAGAACCCGTAATGACCTACCGGGTGAGTCTTCCCCAGGGGAAAGACCCCCTCACCGTACTGCCCAAGCTGCGACTGCTGGAAGAGGAAGATCCTCAGCTGCACATTTTATGGGAAGGCGGTCAGATCCATGTACAGATCATGGGCAAGGTACAGCTGGAGGTGTTCCAAAGCCTTGTCAAAGAAAGGTTTGATTTAGAGATCACCTTATTAGATCAGCGGATCTTCTACAAGGAGACCATATCCGATACTGTGGAGGGTGTTGGGCATTTTGAGCCACTGCGCCACTATGCGGAGGTCCATGTGCTTCTGGAGCCTCTGCCCCAGGGCAGAGGTTTGGTATTTGATACGGTATGTCCTACGGATGTACTGGACCTTGTGTATCAAAAGCTGATCCTCTCTCACATGTCGGAAAAGGTCCACCGGGGCGTTCTGACCGGTGCGCCCATTACCGATATGAAGATCACGCTTTTGGTGGGTAAGGCTCACTTAAAGCACACCGAGGGCGGCGATATGCGGCAGGCTACCTACCGGGCGATCCGGCAGGGGCTGATGCAGGCAAAATCCGTTCTGTTAGAGCCCTGGTATCGGTTTATCCTCACCGTGCCTACAGAAAATGTGGGTCGCGCCATTACGGATATTCGCGGTATGGGAGGAGATTTTGAGTCTCCGGAGCCTACAGGCGGTTTTTCCGTACTGAAAGGCACTGTTCCGGCATCGGAGCTGGGAGATTATGCCCAACAGGTGGCGGCCTACACCCAGGGACGGGGACGGTTACAGATCGCCATGGACGGCTACGCCCCCTGCCACAACACGGAAGCGGTACTGGAAGATATCGGATATGACCCGGAAGCAGACCTGGAAAATACACCGGATTCGGTGTTTTGCGCCCACGGCGCCGGCTTCCATGTGAAGTGGGATCAGGTAAAAGAATATATGCACCTGGAAAGCGGTCTTCCTGCCAAGCCAAAGCCTCAGCTGATCACCCGGAATCTGCAGCTGGAGGACAAGGAGCTGGAAGCCATTATGCTCCGGGAATTTGGCCCTCAGAAGACCCGACTTTACCACGCCCCGGAAAATCGCCCGGCGGCGGAAACCCTCACCATACGCCCACCCCGGCAGCAATATCTTATCGTAGACGGCTACAACATCATTTTTGCCTGGGATGAGCTGGCCAAGATCGCCAAAGAGGACCTGGATGCCGCCCGGCGGTTACTGTGTGACCGGCTTAGCAGCTACGCAGGCTTCAAAAAATGCAGGGTGGTTTTGGTGTTTGACGGCTACAAGGTCAAAGGAAATCCCGGAGAAAAAGTGCAGTTTCACAACATTCAGGTGGTTTACACCAAGGAAAATGAGACCGGCGACGCCTACATTGAGGCTCTGGTTCATGAGATTGGCAGTAACTACAACATTCGGGTGGCCACCTCTGACGGCTTGGTACAGCTGAGCTCTTTGCGCTCCGGTGTGCTGCGGATGTCTGCCCGGGAATTACAGCAGGAGCTACAGGATGCTCAAAAAGAAATGCAAGAACATTTTCAAAAATAACTTGGATTTGGATCACTATCTGCACAGCGCATTGACCATTGTTGTTGATTTGGAATTTGTGCGTATGATCATTGACACCACCCCCGCCAACATTTTGGAGGTTTTGACGGTGGCTATCACCCGTCACGTCATTCTCTCCCACGATGATCCCTGGAGCAATATCGCCTGCACCGCCTGTGTGGCCGGTCTGTTTGCCATCCGCCGTTTCCTGGTTCGCCGGAACGAGCTGAAGGAAGAAATGGTGGAAATCGAGTAAGCGATACATACAATTACCGCCCGGAACAAAACGGTTCCGGGCGGGTTTTGTTAGGTTGACTGCTCAATAAATTGCCATTTCTCGGGCAGGCTGCGCCTGCTAATGAATAATGAATAATGAATAATGAAGGAGTCGCCTTCGGCGACATATTTAAAATCATTTCCGAAGGAAATACCGCAATTATTCATTATTCATTATCAATTATTCATTCGTGCGTCAGCACGATAAACGGGAATTGGCATACAAAAAATGCAGACCGGAAGACTGGTCTGCATTTTCATGTTTATTCCTGAGAAATGACTCTTGCGCCCTGGAATTCCACATGGAGGGGAAGCATCTGCCAGTTGGCTTCTGTGATATCATGGATCTTCCTGGCAAGCTTCTCTTCCAGACCGGGATTGCGGGTGATGCACAGCAGCGTCGGGCCTGCGCCACTGAGGCAGAAAGCCGCGCCGGTGGTACGAATCAGGCTTTCGATCTTATCATAATCGGAGATCATCTTCTTCCGGTAGGGCTGGTGGATCCGGTCCTGCATGGCGTTTCGCAGCAGCTTCTCATCACCCAGCTCCAAAGCCTTCAGCACCAGCGCGCCATGGGCAATGTTATAGACCGCGTCTGCCCGGTCATACTCTGTAGGCAATGCCTGACGGGCAACGGTGGTGGGCAGCGTGAAGTCCGGCACCAGCGCCAAAAACTCCCAATCGGGATGCAGCGGGAAATTGACGCACACCGGCAGGCCGTTATCTACCATAGAAGCCGTCAAACCGCCGTAGAAGGCCGGAGCTAAGTTATCCGGGTGACCTTCCATGGCATTGGTGATATTGAGAAGCCCCTGGGTACTAAGCTTATTGCCCCGGAGCACATTGGCACCCATCGCGCCGGCTACCAAGAGCGCTGCAGAAGAACCCAAGCCCCGGCAAACGGGAATTTGGGAATCGATATGGATCTTGATGCCACGCAGTTCCTCGCTCATGGTAGCTAATGCCGCGCAGTAAGACACATAGGCCAAATTATCCGGGCCGGTAAATTCCTCGTCGCAGCCGGTGATTTCCAGGCCTTCCTCGGTTTCCTCAAAGGTTACATCGGTATAAAGGCTCAGGGCACAGCCAAAGGCATCAAATCCGGGGCCTAAGTTTGCTGTGGTTGCGGGCACGCGGATGGTAACACGTTTCATACAGTTCTCTCCTTACAACATCAAAACAAAGTCAAGCATTTCTTCCTTAGCGATCACTTTGGTATGGCGCTCCGGTTTTTGGCGCAGACCGGCAAGGTTTTCCGGGATCTTCACGCCGGTGATGGATTCCAGTCGCTCCATTTGGGTGAATTCATCGCCGGCAGTATCGCCGCCGATGGCGCTCAGCACCGCCGCCGGGAATTTATAAGGCGATGCGGTGGAAAGCACCACCATGGGTGTTTTGTCGCCGGTTTGGTTTACATAATCTTCCGCAGCTGCCCAGCCCGCAGCGGTATGGGTATCACAAAGGTAGCGGTGCTTCTCCCACACACGGCAGATAGCGGCAGCCGCTCCGGCGTCGTCACAGCACCCTGCCCAAAACTGACTTTGGATTTGGGAAAGTAAGCTCTCCGGCACGGTATATGCGCCTTCCCGGTTCAGCTTGTCCATCAGCTCTGCTACCAAAGCGGTGTCGCCGGACATCAGGTACAGAAGCCGCTCCAAATTGCTGGACACCAAAATATCCATAGACGGAGAAGCGGTCTTATACAAAGGGCGCCGACGGTCATAAGTACCGGTACGGATAAAGTCTGTCAGCACATTATTGGCATTGGAAGCACAGATCAGCTTCCCTACCGGCAGACCCAGCAGCTTTGCCAGATAGCCCGCCAAAATATCACCGAAATTACCGGTGGGCACCGAGAAATTCACCGGGTCACCCAATTGAATTCTGTTTCTGCTGAGAAGATCCTGATAGGCCTTGAAATAGTATGTGATCTGGGGCACAAGGCGACCGATATTGATGGAGTTGGCAGAAGAAAGGGCAAAAGGCATTTCTTTGTCCCGACAGGCGGCAAAGATGTTTTTAACTCCGGTTTGGGCATCGTCAAAATTACCCCGGACAGCGCAGACTGTTACATTCTTGCCTTCCTGGCTCACCATTTGTCGGCGCTGCACCTGAGACACACCGCCGTCGGGGTAAAACACGCAGATGCGGATCCCGGGAACATCCTGAAAGCCCACCAAGGCCGCCTTGCCGGTATCGCCGGAGGTGGCGGTGAGAATGAGGATATCCTCTTCCATCCCCTTTTGGGTCTTGGCCGCAGTCATCAGCTGGGGCAGCATGGAAAGAGCCACATCCTTAAAGGCGGAAGTCGGGCCACGAAACAGCTCAAGCACCGTAAAATCTCCCACCGGTACAGTTGGGGTCAACTCCTCGGTTTCAAACTTACCGGTATAGGCTTTATCTACCAAAATATCCATTTGCGGTATATCCGGCAGGAAGACAGACAGAATCTTTTCCGCCATTTTTTTCGTATCATAAGTCAGGCATGTCTTCCAGTCAAAGGCCGGAATTTCCACCGGCAAAAACAGGCCGCCGTCCTGGGCAAGGCCCTGTAAGACCGCCGCGGCACTGTCCAGCCGGTCACTGCCGCCACGGGTAGAATGATATTGCATAAGAAAACCCTCCCGGAAAAAACTGTTTCTTCGCTACCTGCACAAAAGAGAAAACTTTTTGCAGAAAAAGCTTGGTTTTTGATTGGGTATATGATATACTGTATCAATAAAAAAAGCAAGTGTTTTTCTGAGGAAAACACTTGCCTCCATCAGAGAAGAAAGAGGGAATCTTTATGAACATTGGTTTACTTGGCTTTGGTGTTGTTGGCAGAGGTGTATACGAGATCACACAGCAGCGAGACGATATGCAGGTCACTCATGTTCTGTGCCTGGAAGATATTCAGCTGCCGGATGCCAAGGTGGTCAATAACTTCCAGGAGATCCTGGAAGATTCCACTGTAGATACCGTTGTGGAAGCCATGGGCGGTTTGCACCCTGCCTACGAGTTTGTGAAGGCTGCCATTGAGGCCGGCAAGAATGTTGTCACCTCCAATAAGGCTCTGGTGTGCACCTTTTACGACGAGCTGATTCCTCTGGCCAAGGAAAAGGGTGTCAGCTTCCGTTCCACCGCAGCGGTGGGCGGCGGTATCGGCTGGCTCTCTGAGCTGGAGCGGGCCCGTCGGGTTCAGAAGCTGCAGCAGGTAGGCGGCATTATGAACGGCACCTGCAACTATATTTTGGATAACATGACCCGTTTGGGTTTGGATTACAGCGTGGTTTTGAAGCAGGCTCAGGAGCTGGGCTATGCCGAAGCCAACCCCTCCACCGATGTAGACGGCATCGACACCTGGCATAAGGTGATTTTGTCCTCCAACATTGCCTTTGGTGTTACGGTGGATAAGGAAACAGTTCCCGTTGCCGGCATCAGCCGCATCACCGCAGACGACGTGGAGAATTTCAAAGCCCACGGTCGGGTCTGCAAGCTGATTTCTACCGGCAAGTGCATTGACGGCACCTACAGCGTTTATGTACAACCCACTCTGGTGAAGGACGGCGAGCCGGAAGCCGCCGTTCCCATGAACTACAATCTCATCACCTTTGTCGGCGAGACCTCCGGCCGCATGAGCTTCTTTGGTCAGGGCGCAGGCCGGTATCCCACCGCCTACAACGTGGTGCAGGATCTGGTGGATGTGCTGGAAGGCAAGAGCTTCTACGCTCCCTACGGGGAAAAGGTTGCCGCTGACAACAGCGAAAAGCTTTGCTACTACATCCGGGGCGGCAAGGGTCTGCCTGCCCCTGCTACAGAAATTTGGGGCAATGCCGCCATCACTGACCGGGTCAGCGTTTCTGCTGTTCATGCCTGGCTGAAGCAGAACCCCGATGCCTTTATTGCGGCTCTTCATTAAAGAAAGGAACATACCTATGCTGAAAGTTGTTAAATTTGGTGGCTCCTCTATGGCGGATGCCGGCCAGTACCGGAAGATCCGGAGTATTCTTCAGGCCGATCCCACCCGCAGCGTGGTGGTGGTCAGTGCCGCCGGCAAGCGGTTCAGCGGTGACCATAAGCTGACGGATCTATTATATCTGTGCCATGCCCATGTGCAGTACGGTGTGGATTGCAGCCGTATTTTCAAGATGATCACTTCCCGGTATCTGGACATCCAAAGCGATTTGGATCTGGATCTGGACCTCGGCCCTGAGCTGGAAGCACTGAAGTTAAGCATTGATGCCAAGAAGGTTACCCAGGAAGAGCTGGTCAGCCGGGGTGAATATTTCTCCGCGAAGCTGATGGCCGCCTATCTGGGCTTCCAGTTCATTGATGCCGCAGATTGGGTAAAGTTCAACATGGATGGCACTGTGAATCAGGATGCCTCCTACGAGGCTTTGCGCAATCGTATTACCCCCGGCTATGGCTGTGTCATTCCCGGCTTCTACGGCGTGATGCCTGACGGTGCCATACACACCTTCTCCCGTGGCGGCAGTGACATTACCGGCTCATTGGCCGCTGCCGCGCTGGATGCGGATGTCTATGAAAACTGGACGGATGTTTCCGGTATTTTGATGGCTGACCCCCGGATCGTGGAGGATCCTCAGGCCATTCCGGAAGTAACTTATGATGAATTGCGGGAGCTGAGCTACTCCGGTGCTCAGGTGCTCCACGAGGACTGTATCTTCCCTGTCCGGGAAAAGAACATTCCCGTAAATATCCGCAACACCAACGACCCCGAGGCTCCCGGCACCATGATCCGGGGACAGTTTCAGGGGGAGAAGGATCCGGATCGGTTCATCACCGGCATCACCGGCAAGAAGGACTTTTCTATCATTTCCCTGAGCAAGCGGGGTATGAGCAATCAGGTCGGTGTGCTGCGAAAGGTTCTGACTGTGCTGGAACGGCATAATATTTCTGTAGACTATGTACCCAACGGCATTGACAATGTTTCCGTAGTACTGCCCACCGCTTCTGTGGAAAAGGATCTGTACACCATCATGGCGCAGATCAAGCAGGAGGTCCAGCCTGACACCCTGGATGTGCACCACCAGATCGCTGTGGTCGCCGCTGTCGGTCGGCAGATGGCCTTCCGCCCCGGTATTTCCGGTAAGATCTTTGCCGCGCTGGGTGAGTCCGGCATCAACATCCGTATGATCAACCAGGGTCCTGACGAGTTGAACATCATCTTTGGTGTGGACAACAAGGACTTTGCCGATGCCATCCGGGTGCTGTACAACAGCTTTGTAAAGTAATCTCATTTGGGAGGAATTGACTATGAAAAAGTATACAGTTGCTGTTTTGGGCGCCACCGGTGCCGTAGGACAGGAAATGATCAACGGCTTGCAGGAGCGCAAGTTCCCTGTAGGCAAGCTGATTCCTCTGGCTTCCGCCAGAAGTGCCGGCAAGACCCTGAAGTTCAACGGTGAGGATGTGACCATTCAGCTGGCCTGTGAAGAGGCTTTTGAAGGTGTTGACATCGTTTTGGGTGCCGCGGAAAATGATATCGCACAGAAGTTTGCCCCTGCCATCGTGAAGGCCGGTGCTGTTTTCGTGGATAACTCTTCCGCTTTCCGTCTGGATCCCAAGGTTCCTCTCATCGTTCCCGAGGTCAACCCCGAGGATGTAAAATGGCACAATGGCATTATCTCCAACCCCAACTGCTCCACCATCATCACCATGACCGCTGTCAACGCGCTGAACAGCCTCTCCCCCATCCGCACCATGACCACCTCCACCTATCAGGCGGTTTCCGGTGCCGGTGCGGAAGGTCCTGTGGAGCTGATGAACGAAGTGGAAGCTCTCCGGGAAGGCAAAACCTACCAGCCTAAGGTATTCTCTCATCAGATCGCCTACAACCTGATCCCCCAGATCGGCGGCGAGCAGTTTGAAGGCTACACCAGCGAAGAAATGAAAATGCAGAATGAAGGCCGCAAGATCATGCATCTGCCGGAGCTGAAGGTCAGCTGCACCTGTGTCCGTGTTCCTGTTATCCGCAGCCACTCTATTTCCGTTTCCTGTCACTTCGACATCCCTGTCACCGTAGAGCAGGTTCGGGAAGTTCTTGCCACAGCTCCCGGTGTGAAGCTGGTAGATGATCTGGCCAACAAGCAGTATCCCATGCCTTTGGATACCTCCAATCAGGATCTGGTGTTTGTGGGTCGTATCCGTCCTGACCTGACCGACGATTGCGGCATCTGCCTGTGGTGCTGCGGCGACCAGGTTCGCAAGGGCGCTGCCATCAACGCCATCCAGATTGCGGAGCTGCTGATCGAAAAATAAGCTTCATAAACAATTCGGGCGAGCTGCTAAAAGCAGCTCGCCCGTTGTTTATGGGTTTATCCGTAAATAAAGGCCTTGAGGTACTGGTTGCATTGATACAGATTCGGTACCATCACCTGCATACCCATAATGGTAGCACCGTAATACTGGCCGCTTTGGGGCACTTTGCCGCTTTTAATGCCGTTTCCGGACAGCAAGGCCTGAATGCCGGCCGTAATCACATCAAACAACTCGCTCTCAGACATATCCGTACGCACATAAGGAAGCACCGAATTGATTACCTCCCACACCTGTGTGGCAGACATTCCCTGGGCCTTGGCTGCAACAGTCAGCAGGAGCTTGCGCTGCCGTTCGGTACGCTTATGGTCAGAGTCAATTTGGCGGGTCCGGCAGTATTCCAGTGCAGTTTTGCCGTCCAAATGATTCATCCCGGGTTCCAATGTGCCATAATAGCCAAACTGACTTAAATACCTTGCTTCTGCCGCGGTTAGTTCAATATCCACACCGCCCAGAATATCAATGATCTTCTCAAACTGCCGGAAGTCTACTTCTACATTGCCATCAATAACGATACCAAAGTTCTTCTCAATCGTGGCATTGAGAAGCTCGATGCCGCCGAAACGGTAGGCCGCATTGATCCGGTTGTCGCTGTAGCCACCGGGAATCTGCACATAGAGATCCCGCATCAGGGAAACCATAGACAAACTGTTGGTTGCTTTATTGATACTCACCACGATCATGGAGTCTGTACGGGGTCTGCCGTCTGCCGAGCTGGCATCCTTGCCAACCAGCAAAATGTTGATCACATCGTCACTTTGCAGCTTTTCTACCTCCGGCCAGTCAAAATCAGGTCTGGTGGGGGGTGGCGGCTCTGTGGCCGGGGGCTGTGTTGTAGGCTCCGTAGGCTGTGTTTCTACTGTTGGCTCAGTCCCCTCCGTGGGCACCGTGGTCGGTTTCTGTGTGGTTATGGGTGGATCTGTCTCAAAATCCTCATGCTCCGGAGGAATGATGGAAACAGTCTCATTTTCCACCGCAGAGCCTAACTTATTGACAAAATACTTCCATCCAATCAGCATTGCCAAAACTACTGCCAAAATCAGCGCCAATACAACAATCAGTGAAATTAAGGCGGGTTTTTTCCATTTCCGCCCTTTGTTTGTATATTCATTCATACCTGTTTTTCTCCTTGTGCATCCTGCACGCAATACCACAGCAGCTGACTTACCAGTTGGGGGGCATAATATCTTTCTGCGTTTATGTTTTCTGCTTTTGTCCGGTTATAGCCGCCTTTTTCATAAAACCGGACTGCCCGGCGGTTTTCCGGAGATACGCACCAAAAAATTCGGTGAAGGCCCAACTCTGTAAGGCCTATATGGAGGATCTGCTCCATTGCCCATCGGGCACAGCCGGTCCCCATGGCATCAGGATGGATGGCAATGGCAAATTCCCCATCCTTCTGTTGCCGATCTATATGCTTGAGGCTGACAGTTCCCAAATAAACATCCTCATCATCTGCTATCGCCAAATGCAGATGGTCCTGCGTTTCCTGACTGCAGGCGATAAAATTCAGGCAGTCAGCCAAGGTTTTTTCTAAAAAGTGTCCTTGCAGATAGGCTACCGCATCCGTATCATGCATCCATTGCAGCATACGGGGGGCATCCTTTGGTTCTAGTTTTCTTAGCTTCACGATTTTTCACGGTCCTTTGCCAATTCTTCCAGGATCCCCAAGCTGGGGGTGCTGTTTAAGCCGCCATAGAGTTCTGCTGCTATTTTCTGTCGGGTTTCGGCCAGGGGATCCTCCCCTGCTGCCAGCTGCTCCAGACAGGCAAACAATTCCTCCTTGTTATACACCGTATAGCACCCTTTCAGCATGGTTTCAGTATGGGGTGAGGGTGTCAGCGGCATATTGGAGCCGCAATAAATCATAGGCTTTCCGGTGGCGAAATATTCCGGCATGATTCCGGAAATATCCGTAACCAATACCGATGCTCCCCACATAGTGGAAAAGTATTCTTTTTGGCTGTCCAGGCTCACATTGGGAAGCGACTGGATCTGATCCAAAAAATCTTGCACCTGCTGAGCGGTCATTTCCCCGGTCTTTTTGAAATTCTCCAGTGCCAAAGGATGGGGACGGAAGAGGAAATCCATGGTTTTGTGGGTACGGGCATAGTCCAGCAAAACCTGGTAATATTCAAAAAAGTTTGTACCGCCTAAGGCAGGGTCTGTTGTCCACCGGGGTGTCCAGATCACCCGGAAGCTGTTTTGGGAAAAGTCCCAGGCTCCACTGGCCACAGCTTTTTTTGCGGCGATCTCTTCCATGCCGGGAAGGCCCTTATATACACTCTTTTGCAGGCCCAAGCCATGCAAGAATCTGCCCATTTTACGGTTACGCGCTCCCACATAGGGGGATTCGGCAAAGTAGCAGTATACATAGCGGAAAAAGCTTCGCTCCATCACAGTGTCGATGATCTGCTCCGTCATACTCATGCCGTACATCACCAGGCAGATCCGGCAGTAGCGGCTGACCAGCTTACTGTCATAGCAAGGGGGCAGAAAGTCGTTATAGGGTCTGGGATAGAAGATATAGTGAAGCTTCAAAGTGGCCAGATCCAGCCATTGCCCCTGATTCCATGCATTGATTGGCTCTGCGTAGCCTTCCTTTACGAAATAGTCATAGGTATCGTTGGTGTGGGTATCCCCTACCAATTCCCGGTTTTCTATGTTGGAGGGAACGCAGATCAGCACCGGCTGGAATCGGTCATCTTTCAGCATTTGCTGATATACCGGCATCAGCTTGCTCCAGGCCGGGATAAACTGGCACAGAAAGCCTACCCGGATGGGGCCGGTAGCATCGGTCTTTCGGCGCTGGGCCAAAAAGCCTGCGGCGGCTTTTAAGTCCAAAATGCCGTTTTTTACACTCCGACCGAGGTTGTGTATCCAAGGGACTGCTTTTAAGTTGTCTTTCAGCGATGATTTCAAAACAATCCCTCTCTTTCTTCAGGTATCCGGATTGCCCCGGAAGGTTCGCAAAAGCTGCCCGATGTCCCGGAAGCGGAAAGCCAAAACTATGACAAAGACTGCAGCAATTGCCAACCGGATCACAAGATAATCATACAGTGCCATCGCGGCAGCAGACAGCACCACAAAGGCAAGAAGAATCAGGCTTAGGCCCCGCATGTCGAAAAGCTTTTCCTGTATTGCCTGCTTTTTCAGAGTTTGCCGCATGGCCCAGAAGTTCGCCCCGGCAAATACCAGATAGCTGACCAAGGTCGTATAGGCTGCCGCCAGAAAGCCAAACCGCGGAATCATCAGGGCATTGAGCACGATATTGAGAACGGCTGCCCCCAAAGAAGCAAAGACCAGCATCCCTTTTTGCTCATAGTAAAATTGAATGTTGATAAACAGCTGGGAATAAAACAGCAGCAGTACACTCACCGCCACCGGGCCTACCGCCCAAACAGCTTCCCTGTATTGCTCACCTGCCAGCAGGTGAATCAGCTCCGGTGCCAAACCGATGACTCCCAACAGCAGCACCGCCATCAGCACACCAATGATATTGGCGACCTTAGGACTGTCTGAGGTATTTTTTATCTTCAGATTACGGTAGAGCCAGGGAACATAGGCATCGTTGATGGCATTGAGTACAAAATTCAGCACCAATGCCAAGGTGCAGGCTACGCCGTAGATACCGGCCTTGTCCTGTCCGGAGAAGTGGCTGATCATGATCCGGTCACTTTGGTTAAACACCACCTGGGACAGGTAGTATGGGATCAGGGGTACATTGAAAGAAAGGGCATAGCGCCAATATTTCTTGTGGAAAAAGCTTTTTCCCCGGAGAAGATTTCTCATGTAGATTGCGCCGCCAAAGGCAACCACCACCAAACCGTAGCCAAAGATCCGGGCATAGCCCTTCTCGGGACTGGCTGTGACCAAAAAATAGGCAAGCAGCGGAGACAGCACCGCGATCAGCAGTGTCACCGCAGCCACCGGCTTATAGCGGAAGGAAAAGCGAAGCTTTCCGTACCAGCAGGACAGGGAGAAGGTCATGACGATCTCCGCCACCATCAGCAGCACCAGGGCTGTGGGTAATTCAAACAGCTTGTTGAAAAAGTTTCGAAAGGGCAGATAAATGGCCAAAAACACCACTGCCAAAGCCGTACAAATTCCCTGAATGGCGGCGATATAACGGTCAGAATCCTCTTCGAACCGAACCATGGCTGTATTGAAACAGCCAAACGCCAGATACAAAGTAATAAAAATGGTAAAAATGGAACTCCAGGAGGTATAGACCATATACTGACCGTACTGCGCAGTGGTCATCAGCCGGGTAAACAGGGGCATGGTCAAAAAAGACAGGCACTTTTGCAGAATACTGCAAACGGCATAGACAGCCGAAGCCTTCACCGCCACCGGCACGGCATTCCATTTTTTCAGCATAAAAACGGTCCTCTCTTAGTGAAAGCTGTTGACAACTTCGATCACCCGGCTTACTTGATCGGGTGTCATTCCATAGTACATAGGGATGCTCAATTCTTCCGCACTAATCCGCTCCGCAATGGGAAGACTCCCCTTGGGAAGCCCCAGCTCTTGATAACACTTCTGCAGATGCATAGGGATGGGATAGTGCTTCACTGTCCCGATCTGGCGCTCCGCCAAATGGGCTTCCAGCTCGTCCCGGTGCTGACAGCGCAGGGCGAACACATGCCATACGCAGACTGTATCCGGCAAACACTTGGGCAGGATCACCTGAGGATTGGTAATTTCCTGCAGATACCGCCGGGCCACCTGCTCACGGAAAGCGTTCATCCGATCCAAATGGGGAAGCTTCGCCAGCAGAAGCGCCGCCTGCAGCTCATCCAGCCGGGAATTGACCCCCTTGTAAATATGGTGATATTTATAATCCGACCCGTAGTTACCCAGGGCACGAACCTTGTCCGCCAAGGTCTTACTGTTGGTAACCACCGCGCCGGCATCTCCCAACGCGCCCAAATTCTTGCCGGGGTAGAAGCTGAAGGCCGCGGCATCACCGAAAGTGCCCACCGGCTTGCCGTGATAACGGGCGCCGTGAGCCTGGGCGCAATCCTCCACCACATAGAGGTTATGCTTTTTTGCCAGCTCCATAATAGGATCCATATCACAGGGCTGTCCATAAAGATGCACCGGCATAATGGCCCTGGTGTTGGGCGTGATTTTTTCTTCGATCCGTTGGGGATCTATATTATAGGTATCCAAATCCGGCTCTACAAACACCGGTGTCGCACCGGTATAGGTTACTGCCAGCGCGCTGGCAATATAGGTATTGGAGGGCACCAGAACCTCGTCCCCTGCCCCAATATCCAATGCCCGGAGGATCAGCATTAAGCCATCCAAGCCATTGCCAACACCCACACAGTAAGCTGTGCCGCAGTAATCTGCAAAGGCTGCTTCAAAGGCTTCGTCCTCCTTGCCGCCGATATACCAGCTGTTGGTCAGCACCCGGTCAAAAGCCGCCCGGAGGTCTGCCCCCAGTTCAGCCTCCATGGGCCGAAATGTTGCAAAAGGAATTTTCATAGGTGACGCTCCTCCCTTTTGCCTTGCACCATTTCCAAAAACTTGGTGTATTCCCGGATATAATCCGCTTCATCATAATGCTCTGATGCCAGCACCAGCAGCACCGCGCCTTCCGAAAAATCGTACATTTCCCGCCAGGTATCGTTGCTGATGTAAAGGCCCAAGGTGGGGTCGTCCAGGCAGATCTCCTGCCGGGTCTGTCCATCCTCCAAGGCCACCTTGCAGCTGCCGTGGACGCAGATCAGAATCTGCTCCAAGCACCGGTGGGCATGCTTTCCCCGGACGACATCAGGCAATGTATCATAAATATAATAGACCCGCTTTATCTCAAACGGAATATCCTCCAAGGCTTCCAGCGCCACCAGCTGCCCCCGGTCATCACCATGGGGTGGGAAGCGGTATGTTTTGATTTCCATGGCAAACCTCCTGCGATTTATGGTTTCCGTTTTTTTCGCAGCTTCATCATAAGTCCCAAGGTATAGTCCACAGGAAAATGGGCTAGCAAATAGCCATTTCCCTTGCGTACCAGGTCCTGTCGCAGCTGTCTTTGGGTATAATTCTTGGCATACGTGTTTTGCAGTTTCTCCACATCCGGCAGGGTATAATCCAGGGAGAGTTCGGTATCTCCCGTTTTCAAAAGCTTCTGCAAGCTTTGGGTAAAGGTATCCGGGTCCAATACCGCTTGAGAAACAGCCCCTTCCTTTTCCTTGCGATAGTCCGGCTGCTCCACCAGCTTTCTGATTTCCTGCAGTGCTTGTTCTATGGAATCAAATTCGATCCCCAAGTTTTTTTGATCCAGCAAGAAGCCATCCGAAATGTCATCATGGCGCAGCGTCACCGGCACTTTCCCGGCGGCGGCGGCATACTGGAACATCAGGCCGCCGCAAACAGGATAGGTGCTGAGATAAAACAGGCAATGCTCTAAAACCCCAAACAGATCCTGCCGCTCCGGAGTATGCCACACACGGCTCGGAAATTCTCGGATCAGCTGATCCAGTTGGGTAGCGTCGCCGCTGCCGGCGTACCAAAACACCACATCAGGATGGCTGCGGAGCATTTGCGATACCAGACGGTAATAGGCATTATCCGCGCTTTGGGTCTTATAAAGAGCACCGCCGGAAAATACCAGCTGCTGTTTCTCCGGGTCAAAAGCACCGGGATACCCAGCAAAGGGTTTATATTGATCCAACCGGGGATAAAAGGGCAGTTTTACCAATTTTTCCTTGGGAATGCCCCGGTAGGCTGCGGAAATCGCGCCACCGTAATCCCGGAATTCGATATATTTATCCGCACATCGGCTTCCCAGCCAGAAGGCGTGGTCTGTCAAATTGATCTGATAGCGCACCCGGTCTTTGGGCGCACCTAAAAACGCGGTGGTGACCACCACATCGTCTGCATTGGCATACATAAACAGATGCTTTGCTCCGCTGCCGCAGATGATTTCCTGCAGGCTGCGGATATCCTCTGTTTTTTTCTTGCCCTCCAGCAGAGCTACCTGTCCGCCACAGGACTTCACCAGCGCGATTGCTTCCTTGAGTCCCGGTACCCAATCCCGACGGGTGACCAAGATCACTTTTCGGAAGCTGCACAGCGCCTGAAGATAAACGGTCAACAGTCCACGGCTGCCCAGGCCAAAGCCATCGTAAAACAGCACCCGGTCTTCCGCAATGGGGGCTGTCGCCGGCGGAAAGGGTATTGTTTCCGCCGCCCGGGAAAGAAGGGTCTCCAGTTCATCGCTTTGATAGCACTGATTGGCAGAATACAGGGTCAGCGCGCAGGTAGCCACCGTGTTGAGCGCCTGTTCCACTTTCCCCCGGCGCAGTTGGGTTTGGGCGATGGCGATCAGCTTATTGGCCCGCTTTTGAACAATTGCTTTTGCGGTTTTTTCGTCCATTTCGCCCACACTCCTTTCCGGGATTACTTCTGCCAAATTTCTAAAATTTGATCAACATTTTCTTCTGTTAACGGGGTATAAATCGTATCCAGATTTTCAAGGATCTGCTTTCTTGTCAGCTTGCTCATATCCACCTGCAGCAGCTTTTCAATCACCGGCTCCGGGAAACGGTAACGCAGAACCTTAGCAGGCACGCCGCCAACCACTGCATAGGGTGGAATATCCTGAGAAACCACCGCACCGGCTGCCACACAAGCACCCTTGCCAATGCGCACACCGGACAGAACCGTTACGCCCTGACCTAACCAGATATCATCCTCTAAAACGATCTTACCCTTGGTCCAGGCTTCATAATCTGCCAGGTGGAACATGGTACGGAAGGGATAGGTAGACATGGTGTTTCCATGGTGATTGCCTCCAAGAAGAAATACACAGTCCGGACCAATGGAGCAATAATTGCCAATCTGCAAATACTCCTCAGGATTACCAAAGTAGCGCACATCCAAATCGCCGTAGGTTTCTTTTCCCACCGTAACCCGATCTGCGGGAAACACACTTTTGGCAATGGTAAAATTGTGCTTATTCCGCTTCCGCCACCGGATACGCATCACCAGCAATCTTGTTTGGCGCAAGGGAGTCCGCCGTTTCAGTGCAGCCATAATATGCTTCAGATCCAAGATGTCTCCTCCTACTTTTCAATCCTTGGGCCAATGCAAATGTCTTTGCAAAAAGCCCTTGAGCTTCATTTTATACAAATAGTATGCCCGGTAAGCTGCAGCTTTCCATCCCTGAGTGGCCCATTGCTTTACCGTGGTGTTGAAATAAGGCGTATCCTCGCCATATTCCGCAACCAGCTCCTTCAAGGTCTTCAGATAGCTTTGCTCCAAAGACCCGCCCTTGGAAAGATGCCAGATCCTGGCGGTGAGTACATAGTTTTGATAGCCAGCCCGACGCAGCTGAAGGCACTGCTCTACAGCATACATATGCCAGCCTCCCCGTTGGGAGAAGGGGTATTTCCGGGCAAGGTCTGTTCTCATCAGGAACAGACACTCGTCCACCGTCTGCACCGGCATACTACCCTTTACCTGTTTTCCTGCCGCCAGAGCCTCTTTCCCGTGGACGATATCAGAGCAAAGGATCCATTCCTTTCCCTCCGGACAGCCGGCCACACCGGCAATTCCCAGATTCTCCAGGTTTTCCGCAGAGGCCATCAGATCATGCAGAGCCCTTTCGTCCTGAAAACGGATGTCCTGGTGCATAAACACCACAAACTCCGTCTGCACCTGATCCATTTGAGAAAGGAATGCCTCCCGGGCGCCTAAGTAACGGTTTTGGGAGTTATCCACCGCCAAAAGGGTATATGTCACCTCCTGCTGCCGCTTCAGCTCCTGCTGAAACTGCGCAAACAGGTCCGGCTTATTCCACACTGTTATGATGGTGAACTTCGACATAACGTCCCTCCTGTTGGGTGATCGTTGGGTATCAGCAGAAATAGGCAAAGGCTTTCCAAAATAGGATATCCGGGTATTTCAGAATGGCCTTCAGGGTGGGGCGGTTGCGGTAGCCGTTTTCTGCCAGGAACGCGCACATCCGTTCCCGCTTCCGGATGGCCTTCTCCGGAAGCAAGCTGTGCTCTCGCAAAATGCCGCACATCTCTTCGTCAGAACGGCACATCGCTTCCAGACTGTTGGAAAGATTATCTCCCACCTGTTTGTGGGTGTAAAGCTTTTGGGGATTTATCACGAACTTGGTCCCCCGAGTCAAATACAGCAGCCACAGATACAGATCGTCTGCACCGTTGCTGGCCATAGGATAGTCCAGCCACGCCTGTGGAATGGCACTTTTCCGCAGCAGTGCCTGTCCCGGAGATACGATCTGATTGGCCGCCTTAAGATAGATCTTCATACGGTTGATCAGACTCATCTTCAAGCGATCTTTATAAATGCTTTTGGTGTGTTCCGGCAGTTCTTTATAGCCGTTACAGATCACCACATCCCGGCTACCTAAAGCCCGGTACTGGGAGACAAGAAAATCCTCCGCAATCTCATCATCCTGGTCAAGTATGGTCAGCAGCTCACCTTTGGCTTCCCGGATGCCCCGGATCCGGCTTTTATGAATACCCTGGTTCTCCGCATTATCCAAAATACGGATAGTCAGATCTTCCACACCGGTTTCCGGAAGTCGGATAGGATCCCAAGGGCTATCATTAATGAGAAGGTACTCTACCCTTTTTCCCACTTCTGCCAAAAGCCTTTTGGCATTGGCCTCCAGCATTTGGATCAGTTTAGGCATATAGGCATTACCTTGGTAAAAGGTAGTAATTACTGTAATCATTGGCTTATCGCCCCTTTAACTCATTGGTACTCGACGTATCCCACCGGGGATTCCTCAAAAATGCCAGTAATAGATAAAACAGGCAGATGCTCCAGTTGGAGCCATCGATATCCTCCAGCACCATCATCAGCGCCGCTCCCAAAACACAGATTTTCAGCATCAGGAAACTGTTGTCCTTTTCCCGGCTTTTCAAAATCGGAACAAACGCCGCAATTAACGACAGCAAGTATAACGTGCCGCCCAAAAGGCCGATCTTATAGAACATACCCAAGTAGGTAGAATGAGAACCCAGCGCATAATACTGCATGGCATAGCCGTCAGCCCGGAAAGCCAAAAGGTCCTTGATGCCGATACCGATTATGGGAGATTCTCTCAGCATTTGTGTCAGGCTTTTCGTATAAAGGAAGATCCGCATACTGTTGCTGCCTGCCCGGAGGCTGATAAACTTCTGCAGGATCCCCACTGCCATCTGAAAGGCTGCTACACCTACTACCAAAACCAATATGCCGCACAAAACAATGGTATGCGCCCGGTACTTTCTGTAGATTTTGAAGAAGGTTTTTTGCAGAACAAACAGCACATAGGCCAAAAACAGCACTGCCATCAGCACCAGTCCCGTCCGGGAATTGGTGGCAGATACCACAGGGAATAAGATCATGGTCAGGCCCAAAGAGAGCAGGGGTCTGTTGGATAAATACCGCAAAGCCAGGGGATAAAAAAACAAAATGCAGAAAATCACCAGATTGCTGTAATCCAAAAAGCCCATGAAGCGCATATCCAGCAGACCGTTGATCCAGTCGTCATCGGAAAGCTTTCGCCCCCAGAACATGATCTTAGCACCGTTTGTTGCCGCAAATACCAACCAAAGGCCAATGAGGATCAACAAATTCATCAGCGCGTATTTCCCGATGCGACGGTGATCCAGCTCCATGTTCCTATAAAAGGCATACAGCGCCAAGGCTACCAAATTGATCGCCCAGGTGTTTACAGCGGCAAACACACGGGACATCGGATGGTTTCCCAAAATAGCGTTGACCACAATGGACAGCGCATAGATCATCAGGCACAGCCCCTGCAGCAACACAAACCGATCCGGACGCAGCTTCCGGTCAGACCGAAGCACCGCCAGGAGCATCAAACCGCCCAGGGCAACCAATTGCAGCGCTTTGGGAAGCACTGCTATGACCCAAAAATATTGAAATATAGCATAGCGCTCCCAATGTCCGCGCAAACGTAAGGTAATACCCATATCATCTCTCCAAGGCAGTGGCCTTATCGGAACAGCTTTTCCACCTGTTCCTGAAATTTTTTGCAGAAAGCCGCATTGTTGCTGGCTTCCGACCTGTTCAGCTTTGCCACTGCGGCATCATAGTTTACGATCAGATCCTTCAGTTCCTCAATATCTTCCACCACCAAAATATTGTTCTTCCGCTGAGCAACCTCCCGGGAAAACTCTACCTGATGGTCGTTCACATGTTCGTTCAGCTCGCTTTTTCTGGGCACTACGATAGGAGTCTTGCCCACCTGAAGGGCGGAAATGAAGCTGGCCGGGCCGCCATGGGTAATGATGATCCGTGCCTCGGCAATATATCTTTCCATTTCCGGGTAGGGCAGCAGCTTTTGGAAAGAACAATGCTTCGGCTCATAGATACTGTAGCCTGTTTGGATCATCACAGGCTCTTGAATGATACCTTCGGCTACCAGATCATCCATTTTCTTGACCAGCCGGTCAAAGGGCTGTTCATGGGTTCCTACAGTTACAAAAATCATACCGCGTCCCCCTTAAAAAATACTGCCCAGGTTGATAGCCTTGGAATAGACATTCAGCATCTCTTCCCACTGCACCACAAACAGGTCCGTCACAGGATGAACCAGCTTGCCGGTAAGGGTGGATTTGTCGATCCGGTCAAAAACCTCGATATACGCGGTCTTTTTCCGAAACAGCTTGCCCAGATAAAAGAAGGGTACTGCTACCGCCGCGCCGGAAGAGATGATCAGATCCGGTTTTTCTTTCCGAAGCACCTTCCAGGCAACCACAGTGTTGCGAAGAAGATTTTTAATATTGCGGTTGGTAGGGAAATAGCAGGGATACATCTTTTCATCCTTTAGCAGGCTTTGGGCGTCAGCCTTATCGAAGGTGACCCATACTCTTTCGTGTTCCTGCCAAAAGGGTTTAAGCATATAAAGATGGGTCAAATGCCCACCGGATGAGCCAACCAAACAAATCTTCATACAAGGCGCGCCCCTTTCCCAATGTTTTTTATCAGCGGTTTGCGTACATTTTCTCGTAGTAATCCTGATATTCTCCGGAAATAATGGTCTGCCACCAGGTCTTATTGTCCAAATACCACTGGATCGTCTTCTGAATGCCGTCGGCAAACATCGTCTCCGGCAGCCAGCCCAGCTCGGTATGGATCTTGGTGGGGTCGATGGCGTAGCGCATATCGTGACCCTTGCGGTCGGTCACATAGGTGATGAGGCTTTCCGGCTTACCCAGAGCCTTGCAGATCAGCTTCACGATATCGATGTTGCGCATCTCATTGTGACCGCCGATGTTATAAACCTCACCTGCCCGACCCTTGTGAATAATCAGGTCAATGGCTTTGCAGTGGTCCTCCACATACAGCCAATCCCGGACATTGAGGCCCTCACCGTAAACAGGCAGGGGCTTATCCGCCAGAGCATTGGCGATCATCAGGGGAATCAGCTTCTCCGGGAAGTGATAAGGTCCGTAGTTATTGGAGCACCGGGAAATGGTCACCGGCAATCCGTAGGTACGGTGATAGGCCATGACCAGCAGGTCTGCTGCCGCCTTGGAAGCAGAGTAAGGAGAGCTGGTATGGATGGGTGTTTCTTCCGTAAACAACAGATCCGGGCGATCCAAAGGCAGGTCACCGTAGACCTCATCGGTGGAAACCTGATGATAACGGGTGATGCCATACTTCCGGCAGGCATCCATCAGCACCTGGGTACCCAAAATGTTGGTTTGCAGAAATACCTCGGGGTTTTCGATGGAACGATCCACATGGCTTTCTGCCGCAAAGTTTACCACCACATCCGGATGCTCTTCCTCGAACAGCTGATATACGCCCTCCCGGTCACAGATATCCAGCTTTACAAAGCGGAAGTTAGGGTTTTCCATCACGGGTGCCAGTGTGCTTAAGTTTCCTGCGTAGGTCAGCTTATCCAGACAGATGACCCGGTACTCAGGATACTTGCCCAGCATGTGGAATATAAAGTTGGAGCCGATAAAGCCGGCACCGCCGGTAACAAGGATCGTCATGCTGTTATCCTCCGTTTTTCTATAGTTTATTATTTTTCCAAAACCACGCAGCCCAGCAGCCGCTTATCCATGCCCTTGATCGCTTCCAGCTGCGCGCCAACCTGACTGTACCGGGAAACACCGCAACGTTCTACCAAAAGGACAGCATCACACTTAGACAGCCCTTCGATAGCCATCAGGGATTCCAGCAGGCTGCCGCCGGCGATCACGGTTACTCCTGGTAGAGCTTTTGTCAGCGCTGCTGCAACCTTTTCCATGGCTGCTTCATCCGCTGTGCCTGCTACCAGCAACGTGGCATTTTCCGGGCAATGATTGGCTACATTCGCGCCCATCACAGCCAATGCGCCCTGTTTCTCGGTCTTGCCCCGATTCTCCAAGCGGTCCAGCATACGGTCGATGCAGCAACGCTTTTTATTTTTCAGAGATACTTTGCCCAGCAGCATCAGGCCATACCGGCTCTTCAGCTCCTCTGCAGAGTATACCTTGTCACCAACAACAAAGAAAACGCAAGTCACAGCAGCTACCAGGAACGCGCCGGCTATGAAGCCTACCACCGCATACTTGACAGCACTCTTGACTGCACCGCCTGCGGACAGGACCGACATTGCCGGTGCATGCAGTTGCTCCAAATCATAGCGATAGCTTTCCAAATAACTGACATAATCCAGCAGGCGTTCTGCCGCATTTTCCTGCAGATCTGCCAGTTCTTCATCTACCCTCGCGGTAACATCAGGATTGACTGCATTCACGGTATGCTTTCCCATTGTTGCCGTGATTTCGTCCTGCATCGCATCCAGGCAAGCCAGCAATGCATCCAAGATCTTTTGCGCAGTTTCGGCATCGCCGCTGCGGATCAGAACAGCAACCAAGGGACCTTCCTGATATTCATAGTATACCGGCAGGCGGACGGAGATCAACTCACGCAGATATTGGGGCGCCAAATCCACCGATTCCGCTGCCTTTTCCAGCACAAGGTTGCTCATCAACATGTTGCGATAAGCATCCGCTATCAAATCAGCCCGGGTATAGCCCTCTCCGGCACCGCTGACAGAAGTGTTCTCCGGGGTCTCGATATACAGATCAACCGAAGCCGTCCAGGTGTTCCGATAGTCGATCCCCATCAGAACGGACTCTTTCATATACACACCATGGTTTCGGATATCTTCCTCAAGCTGGCTGATTTTCGTGTTCAGTGCCGCAACCTGTCCCTGGTGCTTGGCATACTCCGCCTCATAGGCTGCTTGCTGCTGCGCCAAAACCTCGGGATCTGTCACTGCAGACATACTCTTCCAGCCTTTGTATCCACCCAGAACCAAAGCCAGTGCCAAGGCTGCCACCAGCATCCGTTTCCACTTCCGCGCTACGCAAAAGCAAAGCGCCTTCAGATTCAGCTCTCTGTCTTTATTTTCGTAATTCATAGCTCCTCCTGCTACCCGGAACCTTAAAAAGCTCCTGAAAATGGGTATACATACTTCTTGTTATTATAGTGCAAATTGGAAGAAAAGTCAATGTAACACCAGCGTTCCCTGTTCGTCAAAAAACCACTGTTTTCCCTCAATTGTGATCTGCCCCGTGGCCAAACGTCCGTCATAAAGCAAATAGCTCGTTCCCCGGTCTGTTTCCACCCACCCGGTGTCTGCTGCGCCGGATCCTGAGAAGTGATACCACTGTCCCCGGATCATCCGCCAGCCATCGGGTACGTTCCCATAATTATCTTGCCAAAAATACAAACCGTTATAACGGAACCAGCCGTAGACCGGTTTCCCGTTACGCAAATATGTCCATTCCCCGTCCTCTTGTAACCAGCCGGCATAGTCAGGGTCTTTTTCCCATTGGGCATAAAGGATGGTGTTGAGGGTAAAGGTCGTTTCCGGGTTGATTTTCTCTCCACCCTCCGGCAAAGTGTACCACCCTAAGAAGGTATAGCCGGTTCGGTAAGCCACGGGAAGCGCTGTCAAGGTGCCTCCCCGGTCTGTCACCGTTCGTTCTGTTTGAGCATCACCGCCACAGGCATCAAAGGATATCTCCGGCAGCCAAGCATTACTGCCAACTACACGAAATTGTGAACGCCAAAGCTCTTTCTCCTGTAGCTGTGTCTGCAAAATTCCGTTCTCTACCGTGTAGCTTTCTATCTCCACCCGGATGGTCAGCCTGTATTCTCCCTCCGGAAGATATTTCCAAAGGATCACATCATGGGTCAATTCACTGAGTTGAAGCGTCTTCCTGTTTACTTCCGCTTCCGCAGTATAGACCGGCTCTGCCTCCGCGCTATTATGGACTGTTGCCGTTGCTTTACGGAAACAGCCACCCCGGGCATGAAGCGTACCTCCCAACACAAAGTGGCTTCCCTGCTTCAAATAAGCCGGCATATGGACATTTTCCCAGCCAACAGGAATCTCATCTGCTGTTACCTGCAGTGTCTTACAGGCAGAAGCTTCCACATAGCCGTACAGACTATCCCGCTCTACTTCATACCAAAACACGCCTTCAGGGGTTTTCATCAGTCCGGTTACCGACAAAATCTCCCCGGCTTGCACCGTTCCCAAAAGCTCCGGTTGTTCATCGTTTTCCGGGTCAGGAATTTCGGCAAGCATGGAGGTATCCGTCAAAACCATGGTGTTCAAATTTGCGTTGAAGCTCTCACATTTCTCACTATAGCCTTTATTGCCAAACCAAATAAGCCCGTCCAGGGTCGCCCAGCGATTATAATAATTGCTGAAGGTTTCAATAGAGCAGTAAATAGCACTGCGCTCCGGCCAGAATCTTCCGTCTATGTACACAGCAGAGCTTTCTGCAAAGTACACAACACCATCCAAAATAGCATAGATCAGCATCGTATGGCCAAATTTTTGTCCGGACTCGCTTTTGGTAGATTCAAAGCCCACTAGAATATTGTATACATCCCGGGTGCCGTTGTCACTGATGGTATTCAGGGCATCTTCCAGGGTATACTGCGATGCCGGATAGGGTCGGCATGGATATCCGCCGCTGGTGGTTCCCATCTTCTTGTATTTATCAAACTCGTCCTTACCGTCGCAGCCGATCACCTTGGTATCGATCCCCAAATAGTACAGCTGATTATTGACAGCTCTGCCGCAATACCCCACAAAGCTGGAGGCACCCATTCTGCGCAGAGCTTTGGAATATACGGTAACAATCCGGTTTTTAATTCTCTCTTCTCTGCTTTCCGCGGCATTGGTTTGCACCGGCAGTACGGAGCAAATCAGCGCCAACAGCAGCGCTATGGCGAGCAATCGCCTTTTCATGGTCACTCTCTCCCTACGGCATCCTGACCTTTTGTCAGAACGCAAAATATCGCCCATGATATCTAGTTTAATGTATCACAAAACCCCAGTAAAAGCAAGAAAAACTGTCGTTTTTTGCAACAAAAACGACAGTTTTAAGGGCCTCTGAAAATTTTTTACCATCCGTTGGTTTAACCCGGAAAAATGTGGCAATAATCAGCTTCGGAGGTGCTTAATTATGAGCAACAAAAAACGCGCCGGCGGCAGCTTTGGCACGAAGGGCTACTACATAGCCCTGATCCTGTGCGCAGCTGCTATCGGGATTTCCGGCTATTTGTACTATCGAAACGCCAACCAGGAGGAGCCGCAAATTCAGGCTCCCACGCAAGACCAGTATGTGGATGTTGTAAGTCCCACGGAAGATGACATTCACGCTGTGGCAACCCAGCCTACGCTCCCCCCTGCCGGGGACGGGACTGTACCCACAACACCCCAGACACCTGTTCAAAAGCCCCTGCAGACCGGACAGCCTTTGACCGGAGAAACCTTGATGGTGTATGCTATGGACACTCTGTGCTACAATCCCACCACCCGGGACTGGCGTGTCCATGACGGCATTGACATTGCCGCAGAGGCCGGCACCCCGGTGTGTGCCGCGGCGGCGGGTACTGTCAGTGCCACTTACGAGGACGACACTATGGGTACCACCGTTGTCATCACCCACAAAGACGGCTATGTAACCGTGTATTCCAGTCTGGACTCGGAGCTTACCGTTAGCGTAGGCGACCATGTTGACTTGGGACAGACCATCGGTCAGGTAGGCAACACCGCGCTGCTGGAGTCCGCTTTGGGAGACCATCTGCATTTCAGCGTCAGCTGTAACGATGTGCCTATGGATCCTAACCTATTTTTCGGTCTGAATTAAACCGCTTGCTTTCCTTTCTTTCCTCTTTGTTAGGACAGGGCCATTTGGCTCTGTCCGATACATAAGCATATTCTTCCTTACATATTGCCATTTTTCGGACAGTTGCTACTTCGAAACGCAACCACATAACGAAAGAACTGTCATTGCGAGGAGGGCGAATGCCCGACGTGGCAATCTCCCGGTACAAATTACCGACTTTTGCCAAGGTTACATAGGGATAATTGCCTGATTTGACTTATCTTTACAGCCTTTCCAAAGGACATCATCGGTTCCAGGAGATTCCCACGGCTGCTGCCGCAGCCTCGGAATGACAGCGCTTTTGGCAGGTGGTTCCTATATCGTAATTCCCCGGCAAACGTGAGTTTGATGTTCCTGTTACGCAAAAACAGGTCTGTCATGTGACAGACCTGTTTTTTTAGTATCTTGGGGCACGGATATAGCGTTCATGGCTGGTGGGAGCGGGTCGGGCGTGGACACCTGACACCAGTCCCAACATGGCATAAATGGTAACAACAGAGCTGCCGCCGTAGCTGAACAGCGGCAGGGTCAGTCCGATAACCGGCACCAAGCCCACGCACATTCCCACATTGATACACACCTGGAAGATCATAGCAGCGGCCGCGCCAAAGCAGACCATGCGGCGCATATAGTCAGAGCTGTGATTGCCCACCCAAATACAGCGGATCACGATCAGCACCAGCAGCAAAATCACCAGAAAGCAGCCGACATAACCAAGCTCCTCGCCAATGGAGGAGAATACGTAGTCTGTATGCTGGGCATACAGCGCACCTGCCTGGGTACGGTTGCCATTGAACAGCCCCTGTCCCAGCATGCCGCCACCGGTCAGGGACTGAAGACTTTGGCTGGTATGCCAGCCCACGCCCAAGCCCTTGGGATCAATTTCTTCCGGATTGAGGATGTATAAAATACGTTTCTGCTGATATGGATCCAAATAGTATTTCCACAGGAGGGGGAATACTGCCGCAATAGCACCGCCGCCCAGTAAAAACCAAATCAGGTTTACACCGCCGGCAAAGGCCATACCCAGGAAAATAAACACGAAGATCAGGGTAACGCCCAAGTCCTTAGACAGGATCATATTGGCTGCCACCAACAAAATCAGATGGCCGGCCATCATCAGTACCGATGAGAATTTGGATATTCGGTTTTGCCGGGAACTCATGACAGAAGCTAAAATGACAATGAAGAAAATCTTACAGATTTCCGCGGGCTGAATGTTAACCGGCAGGAAAGGAAAGTCCAGCCAGCTTCGGTTCTCTGTACCGGCGTCTGTACCAAAGGGGATCAGCAGAAGCAGCATTCCCACATTCAGCACCGCCAGCACAGCTCTATGCTCTGCCAAAAAATCCAGATTAATGGAGGACATAATGGCATAAGCCAGCAGACCGATCAGGGTTGCCACTACATGAATGACGATATAACGGGTGGAGCTGCCAAACTTACTGGCATTGGTAGCACTGGCGATGATCAGGCTACTGTATGCCGATGTGATCAGGCACAATGTCAAAAGTACCATATCGCCCTTTCGGAAGAAGCTTCTCAGCTCCCGAAACCAGTCGCGCATATCATCGCCTCCTTTCTTTTTTGCTATTTTACCATTAAACACGAGAAAAGTAAATAGAAGAAATCAAAACCTCCCCTCACTTTCTTTCTCGGGAAAAACGACAAAATCGATTGACACATTTTCTTTACTGTTGTACAATGCGTACAGGCAAAAAATATTTCTGCCACTATAATTTCATGTTTTTATACCAGGAGGATGCGTTTCATGAAGAAAATCGGAAAAGAGGTAGCCTTTTGGGCCACCGGCGAAAACAACCCCCGGAACGGTGAATGTGACTTTATCCGCTTAAAGGACGGCCGGATCCTGTGCGCCTACTCCAAGTTCTACGGTGACAAATGGGGCGACCACTGCCCTGCAGATGTGGTTGGCCGTTATTCCTTCGACGAGGGTGAGACCTGGGGTGAAGATTTCATCATTGCACAGCACGACGAAACCGCAAAAAATTACATGTGTCCCAACCTGTTCCGTATGGCAAACGGTGACATGGGCATGATCTACGGCAGAAAATATGCCTCCAACGACCCGGATACTCCTGTTTTTACAGAAAAGTGGTTTGTTCGCTCCGCCGACGAGGGCAAGACCTGGTCTACTCCCCTGCGCTGTACCCCGGAAAAAATGTACTGTGTCATTGAAAATGACCATGTGATCCGGTTGCAGAGCGGACGGATCGTCATTCCTCTTAATCTGGCCTGTCCCGGAACCAACGCTTTCGGTAAGAGCACTTGGGGCGGTAGATTCTTTGTTTCCGCTTCCGACGATGACGGTGCTTCCTGGCGCACCATCTGCGACTATCAGGATCTGCCCGGCGGAGAATTCAGTACCACCGGTCTGCAGGAAACTGCTCTGTATCAAAAAGAAAACGGTACACTTTGCGCCTATTCCAGAACCGACATGGGCTTCCAGTATGAAAGCTTCTCTACCGACGACGGCGAGACCTGGACAACGCCTCGTCCCAACCGGTTCTTCACTTCTCCCAGATCTCCCATGCTGATGAAAAAGGCCGGCAAATACACCGTTGCCATTTTCAACCCCATTCCCCAGTACACCGGTCAGGAAGGTGAGCTGTGGGGACGGACACCGCTGGTTTGCGCCGTCAGCACCGATGACGGTGAGACCTTCACCAAGATCTTCTGCCTGGAAGACGACAGAAAGAATAACTACTGCTATCCCGCAATTTTTGTGGCGGACGACTACATTTTGGTAAGCTACTACCATTCCAACAACTCTGTCACACCGCTGAACTCCACCAAGGTCATCAAGATCCGTTTGGATGAGTTTGAGGATGAGCAGGCTTAACTTCAAAGTATACAAAAGGGACTGTTGCAAAACAGTCCCTTTTTTTACATATTGCCTTTGATGACGGAAATCAGAATGTCTCCCGCCACCACACGGTCTTCCGCGGCAAAGCCATCGGCAAAGTTATCGGTATAGAGAACCTGAGCGTTGGGTGGGAATTCCTCGTCCCCCTCCCAAACCAGAATCTGCATTTGGAAATCCCCGATCAGGTCAAACCGGAAGCCGGCATCGCCATGATTCACAGGTTCTGCGCCCATTTTTTCACAGGCTGCCCGGAATGCCGCCACCCGGGTTCCAAAGGTAAAGGCTGCCCGGGTCAGCACCCGGCCGGTATAGGGCTTGATGTACATCTCCCCCCAAGGCATTTCCCGGAAGGTTTTCCATTCTCCGCCCCAGACGACCTTCTTGCTTTCCAGCAAATAACGGAGCAAAAAGGTTTGGGTAGGCAAGGTCGGTAATACGCCGCCATCCAATGCACGGATGGCATACTGCGGGTAAGATATGGCATATTCTTTGCCTAGAAGGTTTACATAAAACTCTTTCCCATCCCACTTGACACCGGTTCTTGCCACAGCTTCCGCCGGGTCCAGCTTCTGAAACAGCCCTTCGTAGTGGGAAAAGGGCACTTCTTCTTTATGATTTTCGATCTGCATGATTTTTTCTCCTGCCATCATAATAAGGCTTCTCTGCGAGGAGAAGCTGGCAAAAATCGGCTCTTCGGAACCGATTTTCGACTGATGTGGTGTTATCTTTTTTCTGCTTCGCAGACCACCACATCCGCCCCAGTGTGCACACTGGGGCACCTTCTCCTCAAGGAGAAGGCTTTTTCTCAGAATCTTGCAACCTATTCCAAACATCCTCACATACAGAGGAAAATCGTAGATTGACATCTGCATTGGAATATCGCAAAACCGTAATCCCTACCGAATGTAAATAGTTATCCCGTGCTTCGTCCATCCGCTTTCCTTCCGGTTCGTAATGCTGCGAACCGTCCAATTCAATGACGATTTTCACTTCGGCAATATAAAAATCCACGATATAATCGCCAATTACCTTCTGTCTGTGAACCATGACCGGCAAGCCTTTTAGAAAACCATACCAAAGACGCCGCTCCTCTTTGGTCATATTCTTGCGAAGCTGCTTAGCATGACCACGCAATCGAGGATTGTGTGTTTGGTTCATTCCTACATCTCCTGCACGGAATTGGGGAACAAACTGCTGTCGGTATGGGGAAGGAAGCAAGCTGCCACAAAGGAATCCATATATCCGGGATAGGTGCTTAGCTCCAGATAGGTCATATTGGCTGCCACCTCATGGCACTTATCATTCGCCAGATTGCTCATGACCATGGCATAAGCACCGGTCAGAGAGGAATTGCCGATATAATGGTATTTCTCCAATTCCACATCCGGCAGCATGCCGATATTGACGGCATTTTTCATATTGATGCCGCTGCCGATACCGCCGGCCACATAAACCTTTTCAATGCAGTCCGGGGTCATATCCACTGACTGCAGCAAGGTATCGATACCGGAGTAAATAGCGCCCTTGGCACGGATGAAGTTATCGATATCCACCTCATTGATGGACACTTCCCGGCCGGTCTCGGATTCCTCTGCCGTTGCCAGCACATACCGACCCATACCATGCTCATCCCGTTTGACACGGTCGCCCTCCCGCACAAAAAGTCCCTTGGCATTGATAATGCCGGTACGGTACAGCTCGGAAATAGTATCTATAATACCGCTGCCGCAGATGCCTACGCACTTTTGTCCGGGTTCTCCCACAATGGTCACGGTGGGTTCCATGGTTTCTTTATCGATGGTCACGGCTTCCACCGCGCCATCGGTAGCCCGCATACCGCAGGAAATATCGCCGCCCTCAAAGGCAGGGCCGGCAGAGCAGGCACAGGACATCAAAAAGTCCCGGTTACCGAAAACGATCTCGCCGTTGGTTCCCAAGTCGATAAAGAGGGTCATTTCGTCGCTGTCCCACATCATGGTTGCCAAAGTACCGGCAGTAATATCGCCGCCGACATAAGAGCCGATGTTGGGCGCGATGATCACCGGTGCCAAGGGATTGGCCACCAGCTTTAAGTCTCCTGCCTTCAGTCCGTCCCAGGAAAAGAAGCTGGGAATATAAGGATCCATCCGCACCGGGTCGGCATCCACGCCCACCAAAAGGTGGTTCATGGTGGTATTGGCGCCGATGGCAATGTTCAAAATACTTTTTGCACTGATGCCGGCACTTCTGCAAAGGTTTCCTAAAATCGGATTCAGAGTTTCCTTGACAACGGCATCCTGCAAAGCCTTCCTGCCCCCGGGCTTGGTGCTTTGGATGATGCGATTGATGACATCCGCGCCAAAACGGATCTGACCGTTACCGGAAGAGCCCTTGGCAAGAATCGCACCGTTGCTTAAGTCCACCAGAACCATAGAGACGGTGGTGGTGCCGATATCGATGGCCGCACCCACAATGGCGGTATCGTCATAACCGCACAGTTCCATGCAGGTAAAGGTGTCATCCTTCAGCTGGCCCTTGACCGTAACCCGGAAATTTTCTTCCCGGAGAACCGTTGCCAGCTTCACCATTACGGTATAGGGGATCTGCACCTTCAGCGCTTCCGGCTCTGCTGCCTGGATCGCCCACTGCAAGCGCTCGATATCGGGCATGGTATCTTCTTCCGTGGGGGCTGTCATTTCCAGCTGCAGCGCCCGGAAGGAATTGGTAAAGGGGATCGCTCCCTCCTGCTCCATATTTTTCTTGGCCTGCTCAAAAATCGCCACTTCCTCGGGAGATGACAGATCCGCTGTCTTCATACGGCTTTGGTAAGCACTGGCGATATCCGGCACCAAGACGTTGCAGTCGCCGATCACCTTACAGTTACAGCTTAAACGCCAGCCGGCCTCATATTCCTCGTCGGTGATATGCCGGGAGGGGAAAGACTCTACCTCTCCCTCCAAAATCTTTACACGGCACTTGCCGCAGGAGCCGTTGCCGGAGCAGGGTGCGTCGATAGCCACATTGGCCCGTCTTGCCAGCTCCAGCAGGTTATCACCGGCGTTACAATCAACTTGAACGGGGCTTCCGCCCTCAATTTGGAAGGTTACTTTCATCTTTAGAAATTTCCTTTCGGGTAATGCATTTCCCAAGCATACGGGGCTTTTCTTTGCTCATTTACAGAAAAGCCATCAGGGAAGTACCTAAATTAAAAATTGCTAATGTCACAATGGGTGCCCAAACAGTGTCTGCTTTTTGATAAGTCCAGCAGGCGATCCAATGCATGGGCAGCTGCAGAATAAAGATCAAGATTGTCAGACTTGCCTGACCCCGCCACAAAATATCCAACGCGCAGGGTACCGCCATCAACACGGTTACCACCACATAGCCAAGCCAGCGATTACGGCGGCATACAGGCGCAAAAATCGAAACATAAAACAAGCCAACCACGGCAAACGGTGTGAAAAGACTGAGACAGATGGTGCCGAAGATCGGCTGCTGCTTCACCAATAGTCCCGAAGTTAACGCAACGGACATTTCCTTTATGGGATAGATATCTGTCATGCCGCGGCCCAAGCAGTAACGCAGTCCTGCCGCCATCGCAAGCATCGCCAATACCGAAAAGCCCACAGTCTTCAAAAATCCTTTGGGATCTAACTGCACATTGAGAAAGGAGTCTTTCAAATAGGTTTTCAGCATAATAACAATCACCACACCATTTATAACATGGTAGGCAATTTCGAACCAGGAAATGACCGGAAGATTATCCCAAAATCCGTCACCAAACAGAGGCATCCATGTTGGCATCACACCAAAAGCAAAGATCCAGTAAGCAAGCAGCGCAAAATGCATGCCTTTTTCCGTATCATCGTTCATAATCGGGAAAAACCGTTTCATTTTCCATCTCCTTCCTGATTCCAATTGGGAGGGGCATTGCCCCTCCCCTACTTTGGATTGCCAAAATTACATCAAGGGTTCCAGATTCAAAACGGGGTGACCCTTCAATTTGAGCAGGTCTTTCACCCTCGCTTTGTAAAGTTGCTTTCATCGCCTTTTGTCCCTTATTTGGTGGCCATATGGGCGGACTTTCCCTACCCAATTATTCAGGGATTTGAACATTCGGACATTTTTCCCGGAGAAATTTCTTGAAATTATAAAAATTCCCCTCTGTAAAGGTTTCCGGATCAATGGCGATGCCCATGTTTTTGTCTTTCATCAAAAGATAGGTGTTTCTGAGTCTTTTAACCTGCTGTATATCACTATACTCCCATACAACCTTAACTGTTTTTTCCAAAATTTCGATAGAATCCCCAAAAACAATTTCACGGGTGAGATTCGGCCCCATACTTTTCTTGCTTCGTCTGATAGCAAAGAAAGAATTAATTTCTGGTGAAACAATACTCCAAACCAGCAAAAACACACCAAATGCAAAAAGAAGACCGAATACATCTTGAAATTCAAATTCCAATGCGGTAATTAACGTGTAAAGGAAATATGCCACGGCAAACACTATCCGGATAATCACTCTCACCGGATGCAGTTTCCTTGTTATCTCGGCATTTTTTCTAACAGTAGGTGTATAGGTACAAACAAATCTTGTTTCCATATTTCTTCCCCTTTGTTGTTGCGGTGGGAGGGGCAAATTGCCCCTCCCCTACTTTGGATTGCCAAAATTACATCAGGGGTTCCAGATTCAGAACGGGGTGACCCTTCTCGGTCAGCCAGCTATACAGCTCTTCTGCGTCACAGGTAACGGTTTCGTCGGCTACCAGATCGGTGAAGTTTTCGATACCATAGAGTTCCTTGGCGGTCTTATTCAGCCGCTCAGCCACATCGTCCTTCAGCTCCTTGGGCATCCAAACGATACGCTCGATGCCGCCTTCCGCAGCCAGGAACTTCTTGGAGGCGATGAAGTGACGGCCATGACCCATGAAGCCGGGAGTCTGGACACCGCCGCCGGTGCAGGACGCCAGCTCGCCGAAGGTCATACCGGCAGGCGTCATACCCTTATACTCACGGTTGACAACAATAACACCGGAGGAAACGGCTTCGATACCGCAGATGCACTCGAAGCAGCCGCAGGAGGTCATGGGATCTTCCAAAATGGAATACAGGGTAACATTTTCCACAGCGCCGTGGGTAGCCTCCGCGATCATGCGGTTGACTTCCTCATAACGGCCGGTGCGCTCGTCAATGAGGCCCTTCTTAAGGATGGGCTGGCAGGGGCCGTTGGGGTCCAGCTCGTTGGTAGCCTTGGCATCCAGCCAGGAAACCGCGCCGCACAGGCCCAGACGCTCAGGTGTGACCACGCAGCAGTGGGCAGGCGCGAAGGACTGGCAGAGGATACAGGTATAGTAACGGTCTACCGCTTCGTCAGTCATGGAAGCCAGACGGTCATCCCGCTGAGCATAGCGGGGCATTGCGATCTCGTCACGGAACTTACCGGCTTCGGTAGCCTCGGTAATGATGGTGACCTGGCACTTATCCACCACAGCTTCAAACTCATTTTTAACCATGACATACAAAACTTCCGCGAAGTCCTTCAGCCGCAGGCCGGCATCAAAAGCCGCGTTGGAAACACGGACACGAACCTGATTGCGCTGACCGGTATGCATAACACCTTCCATATAGTTAAACCAGGCATGGAACTTACGCTCAATAACGGACTCAAAGTCTACCTGCATTTTCTTGCCGGCAACCTCTACAAAGGTCACCAAAGCCAGCTCCTTGGCATCACTAAAGTCCGGTCCGATGATGGTGATCTTATGATCCTCCACCTCATGAAGCTCCTTCATCACGACCAGCTCAGCGGTGGGGTTCTTGGAAGACCACATTTCGTTGTGCATATCCGCCTTACGGATGATCTCACCCTCAAAAGCAGCGGCAAATGCCACAGGAATAGGCAATTCGGTAACCTTAATCTTGATTTCCCGCAGCTCCAAAGAGGTTTTGACGGTCTCGTTATGGTCACAAACGGAAACCAACGCACCGGGCACCTGATTTTCGCCCAGGTCAATGTCCACGATCACAGGGAAGCCCAGAGCAATGGCGCCGGCACCTGCAGACACCTCCACGGGGCCAATGGCACCAAAGGTGTTGACAAAAGCGGGAACGCGTTTCTTGGTATAGTCCAGCAGACCTGCCAGATCGCCGGGCTGAACATTACCGAAAATCAGTGCGGCACGGACGGCAACGGTAACGACATGGATCACAGCGGTAACATCGTAACCCAGAGGGATCACACGCAGTTCAAGGCCCATCTTGACACCCTCTGCCACCTGGTCAATGCACTCGCCCACCAGGAAGGTCATGATACCCTTGGACTGGTAGTCCTTGACCACCTTGATCACATCAGCGGCATTGTCTGCCTTGCCCAGCACCACGGCGACACCGGGGATATCTCCGGTAACCAGAGGTACGCCCAGGCTGCGGATGATGGGATCGGGTACAAAGCCGATACCGGTTTCATCTTCGTAAGGATTGCCGCCCTCCACATACTTCAGGCCTTCAAGGATCTCAGCACCTACAGCGGTGGCAAGACCGGCATTCAGTGCCTGTCCCAGATCTTCCTGATTGGTGATGAGGCTCTTGAGAACGCCTACGCAAGCGACCAAGTCGCCCAAAGTCTTCACTTTTACACCGGTAGCGGCATAAATGGTGGGGAAAAAGTAGGCAGTATCGGGGAATGCGATTTCTTTGTCTGCGCCATACTTGGCAATGGCATCGTTAACGGCACCTTCGGTCAAGCCTGCAACCGCATTGGAGCCGCCATAAATCAGATCGGTTAATACGCTCATAATGTTTTTCCTCCCAATATGTAATGATAAATATTATATAAAGCCTAAGTGGCTGAATATACGTTTTTACTTTTCTCTTTTAAAATGGGGAAACCGGGCAGCAAACTCACTGCTGACTTCCACAGCCTTGTATTTTGTTTCTGTTTTGGTGACCAGCTTACCATTTACATAGGCAACGGAAAGGATCTGGTTACCGTAATCATCGTATTCACTCTCTATGTGCCCCAATTCCACTCCATCCTTCTCATCGGATTGGCGCACCAAATAGTAATTTTTATCGTATATCCGGACCTTCGTAAGTCCGTTTACTGTACTCTTTCCTTCACTTCCCTGCTCTGTATCGGTGTAGGTGTATATCCATTCACGGACATCCGCATCCTTGGAGGGGAAGTAAGTCGTTATTTTCTCTGTCAGAAGCCTGCCGTAGGCATCGTAAGTATAGGTAGTTTCCATTTTATCCATATTGGATGTCATGGTATATTCTGTGACCTGGCTGATCAGCAGACCATTGTCATCATAGCGACTCTCTGTCCTGCTCACATTGGACACTTCGGTAACAAGGCACTTGTCGCTGTAGGTCATCACCGGTACATTCTGCCCCAGCACATCCGTATTTCCACCGTATGTAAGGGTAAAGGTTTTCTTGGTCTGCCAGCCTTCTTCAAAAAGATAGCTGATAACCCCAGTAGACTCTCCGTTGGGTCCATTCACGGCAACCGACTCCGGAATATAAACTGTGACCTTACTCTCCTGCGTGCAGGCTGAAGAGGAAAGAAAAACCATCACCGCTAAAAGAATGCACAGTAGTTTCTTCATAAAAATTCTCCTCCAAAGCAAGCAGCCGGGAGGGAGGTACCTCCCTCCCGGCCATAGGTTGCGGGAATGATCCTGTAATTACACTTCCAGATAGGAGTCGGAGTACAGGACGTGGTTCTTGAAGATGTCGCAGGACTTGATGGTCTCCATCAGCCGCAGGTCGTTGGGGTTAACGATAGCGGAAGTCAGACCCTGCATCATACACATAGCAACCAGAGCGGAGTCCATGATGGGACGGACATGCTTGGGTGCGCCGTTAGAGTTATTGGACAGACCACCGGTGGACTTCAGGCCCTTGTCGGAGAACATCTTGATGGCTTCCAGAACTTCCATCTGCTTGTCCTGCATGCCCTTGACGACCAGGAACAGGGGGTCGAACCACAGGTCGTCGATA
>JAFQIL010000028.1 GCA_017397565.1 Oscillospiraceae bacterium
GTTTATCGGGCAGCCGATGGCTGCCAATTGACAATTGAAAATTGACAATGGACAATTAAGGAGTCGCCAAAGGCGACATTTTTAAATCATTTCCGAAGGAAATACCACAATTGTCAATTATCCATTATCCATTATCAATTCGTGCGTCAGCACGATAAATGGCAATTTATCAAAAAGAAAGGAGCATATATGATCAAAACAGCAAAAGAACTGGTGGCGGCGTGCTTGGACGCCGCCAAAAATTTTAAGACCCTGTATGTTTTAAGCTGCTTCGGCGCGCCTATGAACGAAAAGAACAAGGCGCGCTACGCCAAGGCAGATCCCAAACGGGCGGCAGAAATCATGGCGGCAGATGCCGATACCTTCGGCTTTGACTGCGTCTGCTTCATCAAGGGGCTTTTTTGGGGATGGTGCGGCGATGTAAATCATGTCTATGGTGGTGCAGAGTATAAGAGCAACGGCGTTCCTGATATGAGTGCAGATGCAATGATTAAGGCTTGCACGGATGTTTCCGACGATTTTTCTGCAATTGTTCCGGGTGAATTGGTTTGGCTTCCCGGTCATGTTGGGGTTTATGTCGGAGATGGGTTGGCGGCTGAATCTACATTTGAGCCTGTCAGCGGTGTGCAGCTGCAGGCGGTGCTGCCTATGGGCGTGAAGGCAGGCTATCCCGCAACCGGCTGGGTCAAGCACGGCAAGCTGCCCTGGATTTCCTACGGGGAGGGGCTGTACCGGGTGCGCTTAACCGGTGTCAGCGGCGGGGAGCTGGTGGAGCTGGAGGCCGCGGCAAAGTCCAGAGGCTGGGCCCTTGCGGCGGAAGCCCTTGCTCCGGTGGAGCCTGTGTGGGAACCGGCAGTGGGCGACATCGTGCGGTTCAAGGGCGGAACGCAATACGGCAGCGCCAACGCTGCTTCAGGCTCTCAGCGCCCGGCAGCCTTGGCAAAGATCACCAAGACCGCTCCCGGAAAGGCGCACCCTTACCACTTGGTAAAGACTGGCGCACAAGGCCCTTACGGCTGGGTAGACCGGAATACATTTGAGAAAGGATGATAAATATGAATGAAACTGTAGTAACTGCCAAAGCGGCCATTGCGGCATTCTTCGCAGCCATCGGCGCGTTTCTTGGCTGGCGGGGCATCATGGCGGTGGTTTGGGTGGTGCTCATGGCCATGGACTGGATCACCGGCACGGCAGCTGCCCGGAAGAACGGCACGTGGAAGTCCGCCATGGCCAGAGACGGTGCCTGGCACAAGGCGGGAAGCGTGCTGGTGGTGGTCGTGGCACTGTTGGGGGATTTTATTTTGGGTGTCATGATCTCCCATATCCCGGTACTGGAGATCGCCTGGCCCAATCTTTTGGGGCCTTTGGTGCTGGCATGGTACATCGTCACGGAGCTGGGAAGCATCCTGGAAAACGCGGTGAAGATGGGCGCAAAGGTCCCCGGCTGGATCGTGAAGATCTTCGATGCCACCTTGAAAATGGTGGACAAGGCCGGACAACAGGATTAGGAAATTGTCAAATTGACTAAGCGTGCCAATTCCCGTTTATCGGGCAGCCGATGGCTGCCAATTGACAATTGAAAATTGACAATGGACAATTAAGGAGTCGCCAAAGGCGACATTTTTAAATCATTTCCGAAGGAAATACCACAATTGTCAATTGTCAATTATCCATTATCCATTACAAAAAGGGGGAGGTTTGCGGGGCGTCGTAGGCGCCGCCCCCTACGGTCAATAACCAACTGCCCGGAAAATCGCAATATTAGGAGGAAGAAAGGAAAGTATGAGAAAGGAACAATTCAAATGGGCGGCGGATGCCCCTGTCGTCCATATATTCGGAGAAGATGTGCCCCGGGAAGCTGAGCCGGGGAAAAAAACCGCAGCGCCCAAGCCGCTGACCAAAACAGCAGCCCGACCCCGAACACCGGTGCTTCCTGAGCTGCCCAAGGCAGTCCAGGCACCCGGATCGGCAACCACAACCGCAGCGACGCCGAAGCGGCTGCCGGAAACAGTAACCCACGAAGAAAAGCCGGCGCTTAAGACACCCAGGGTGATTCAGAAATCGGAACCGGTGTGGGAGAAGCCGGTGTTAAAGCATGACGGGAAGACTGCCATTGCGCCAACCCCTCTGCCGCTGTTTACGGTGCCGGGGGAGGTGAAACCTGCTGTAAAGATAACGCCCTTGAAAGCCCAACCCCAGAGAAGCGCGGGACTGACCAAGGCGGTTCAGGCACCCGGATCGGCGGCAACAGCCGCAGCAACACCGAAGCCGGTACAGCAGACAACTACCACAAAACCGCTGCAGCGTGGCATCGTGAAGCCTACCCTTGCTCCGGAGCTTGGGGGAGAGCAACCGGTTCGAACCGGGACAAAACCCGTGACACAGCCGAAACTGACCCTCAAGGATCAGCCGAAAGCCATCCTGGCTCCGGAGCTTGGGGCGCAAAAAGAGGTGGGACGCACCAAGGCTCCCTCTGACGAGGGAGCTGTCAAATTGCCGAAATTAGGAAATTTGACTGAGGGAGAGAAAGGCCGATCCTTCAGGGAACCCCGCGTACCCATCCTCGCCCCGGAGCTTAAGAGAGAAAATCCGGCGGTTTCCACCCCAAAGCGGACGATGACGCCCAATACTCCCGCCGAAGCGATCCTGGCACCGGAACAGGAGGAAAAAACCCCGGAGCAAAAGGTCATGAATTGGATCATAGACTGGGCCGGCCGAAACGGAATTTTTACGGATAATTTCAAAAACCGGTACGCCAATCGAACATGGGACTATACGGATGCCTATGTAGGGGATGCACAGGACTACCTGGACATGGTGAAGAGGGAAACTCAGAACTTTGAAGCGGAGTTAAACGGCATCCGGGAACTCATGGCCCAGTGTAACTTCTCCCCGGAGCAGATGGAACATATTGATCGACTTTTAAATCTCAGCGCGGAACATTATAAATTGATTCGTCAGACTGCGGAGGAAGACGCGGCCCACTGGTCGCAGTTTGGGAGCGGGGAAGAATATCAGAAAGTCCTGGAGGCTGCCAAGATTAAGGTAGAGTTAGATGAAATGGCCGGAGTTAAGGACGAGGTGGACAAGCTGTTGAGCCAGATCAGCACCTTTAATCCTTATGCCTATGCAGATGCAGCGCAGGCTGCGGAGGCGGAGCAGGCTTTGAAAGCCCAGCTTGCAGAGCTTACCAAACCCTGGGGCGGTTGGAATAGCTTTGAGAATGCTTATGCAGAAAAACAAGAGCAGTATAATTCCCTGCTCGGCATAGAAACTGGGAGTTGGTTTCAAAAGGGTGCCTTTGCGGACGGATATCAGTTCGGAGATATCACAAAAACCCTTGTTGGCACAGTCAATGATATCAACGAAAACATAACCCACGCGGTGTTGGATGCCACGGAAAATCTGATAGACACAGGAGCGTTTGTCGTTGGTCAGGTTGCCAGACGGAACGGCGCAACGGATATCCAGGACAAGGTGGGGGATTTTATTGCCAAAGAGCCTTTGACAAAGGATGGAATGGGCGCGAAGCTGAACAGCATCCTGAACTGGACAACACCCCACGGACAAGCAACAAAATTGCTGATCGGTGACAACACCGAGGAAAATTCTGTACTGGGGGATAAGGCTGACGGACTGACGCAATCGGCAGCGCATCTTGCAGGCTCGAAAGCCTTGTCAATGGTTGGTATTCCTGCTGAGTTGACAATGGGTGTCAATGCCTTTGGCAGCGAGATCGAAAATGCCTATAAAAACGGTGCCAGCCATGCCGAGGCATTGATCAGCGGCGCGGTAGCGGTAGGCGCAGAAATACTGTTTGAAAAACTCTCCGGCGGCATTAAATTCGGAGGAAAAACCCTGGATGAAGGCGCAACGAAAGCATTATCAAGAAATCTGTCGAACAGAATAATAA
>JAFQIL010000018.1 GCA_017397565.1 Oscillospiraceae bacterium
AAGTCTGAAAAGCCTCCAAAACCCCAACTTTTCTGCCCGCATTCCTCTTCAGTCAGCGGTTCGTTCCTCACTCGCTGACAGCTTCCCCCCGGGGGAAGCGTTAGGCGGCTTTCGCCGCCAAGCCCTATCGCAACTGCCCGAAAAACGGAAATTGGCAATGAAAAAAGTCTGACCGGCAGCAAAAATCCCTCCCGTTTTTGGGAGGGATTTTTATGGGTATCTTAGTACATGCCACCCTGAGCAGCAGCGGCAGCCTGAGCAGCCTCAGCAGCGGGATCGGGCTTGTCGACAACCAGAGTTTCGGTGGTCAGGACGCAGCCTGCGATGGAAGCGGCATTCTCCAGAGAGGAACGGGTAACCTTGGTGGGATCCACAATGCCGTTTTCGATCATGTCCATATAGGTCTCGGTGTAGGCGTTGTAGCCCCAGCCGATCTTCTTGGAGCTTCTGATCTTCTCGTAGACCACGCTGCCGTCAACACCGGCGTTCTCTGCGATCTGGCGGATAGGAGCCTGCAGTGCAGCGGCAATGATGCGTGCGCCGGTCTTCTCATCGCCCTGCAGCTTGGCAATCAGCTTCTCAACAGCAGCAATAGCATTGACCTGAGCGGTACCGCCACCGGCTACGATGCCTTCTTCCACGGCAGCCCGGGTAGCGTTCAGAGCGTCTTCCACACGAAGCTTCTGCTCCTTCATGGCGATTTCAGTCTGTGCGCCAACCTTGATAACAGCAACACCACCGCTGAGCTTGGCCAGTCTTTCCTGGAGCTTCTCACGGTCGTAATCGGAGGTGGTAGTAGCGATGGCAGCACGGATCATCTGTGCCCGGGCAGCAATAGCCTCGGCGGTGCCGTCGCCATCGACGATGGTAGTATAGTCCTTGGTGACCACGATCTGACGGGCATGGCCCAGATCGGTCAGCTGGGTGTCGGTCAGCTCCATGCTCAACTGGCTGGAGATGACATTACCGCCGGTGAGGACAGCGATGTCCTGCAGCATTTCCTTGCGGCGGTCGCCAAAGCCGGGAGCCTTGACACAGACCACGTTGAAGCGGCCCTGCAGACGGTTCAGAAGCAAGGTAGCCAGAGCGTCGCCTTCCACATCCTCAGCAATGATCATCAGCTTCCGGCCGGCCTTGACGATGGGCTCCAGAATGGGCAGGATCTCCTGAATGGAGGAGATCTTCTTGTCGGTGATGAGCACGTAAGCGTCATCCAGAACAGCTTCCATCTTGTCGGTATCGGTGACCATGTAGGGGGAGATGTAGCCCCGGTCAAACTGCATACCTTCCACAACATCCAAGCCGGTCTCAGCGGTCTTGCTCTCTTCGATGGTGATAACGCCCTCGGTGCCGACCTTCTCCATAGCCTCCGCGATCAGAGCGCCGATGGCCTCGTCACCGGAGGAAACGGTGCCGACTCTTGCGATATCGTCAGAGCCCTTGACAGGAACGGAATGCTCCTTGATGGCGGCAACGGCAGCGGCAACAGCCTTCTCAATGCCCTTACGCATCACCATGGGGTTAGCGCCGGCGGAAAGGTTCTTCAGACCTTCCCGGGTGATGGCCTGAGCCAGCACAGTAGCGGTGGTGGTGCCGTCACCGGCGACATCGTTGGTTTTGGTAGCCACTTCCCGGATCAGTTGAGCACCCATGTTCTCAAAGGCATCCTCCAGCTCTACTTCCTTGGCGATGGTAACGCCGTCGTTGGTGATCAGGGGAGCGCCGAACTTCCGGCCCAGAACCACGTTGCGGCCCTTGGGTCCTAAAGTAACCTTTACGGTGTTGGACAGCTGGTCGATACCGGCCTGCAGCTTCTTACGGGCGTCTTCGCCGTAAACGATCATTTTTGCCATAATTTGTTACCTCCAAAATCAGTCCAGCACGACGGCCAGAATGTCGTCCTGCTTTACAAACTTGTACTCTACGCCGTCCAGCTTGATCTCGCTGCCGGCGAACTTGTTTACAACGACCTTGTCACCGGTCTTGACGGTCATGGTGACTTCCTTGGTGCCGGGGCCTACGGAAACGACTTCGTAGATCGCGGGCTTTTCCTTGCTGTTGCTGGCCAGAATAATACCGGACACAGTGGTCTCGGCGGCCTCATGCTGCTTCAGCAGAACATTGTCTGCCATGGGTTTGAGTGTCATATCATTGCCTCCATACTGATTATTTAGACTGCGAAGGGACAGTGCCTTCACGATTATCTATAGGGTTTAGCACTCTTTACTTTTGAGTGCTAACATATCATAACCCAAAGTGCAGAAAAAAGCAAGAGGGAATTTGGAAAAATGCGTAAATATTTTATGAATAGAAAACCCCGGGGTTCTCCCAATTCTGATATCTGTGGGGAGAATGGCAGGATATGGCACGGTTTTTGGGCATTGTGTTGAAAAATCTTCAAAAAAAGCGGGAAAAACCCTTGCCTTTTGTGCGATATTGCTTTATAATAAACCATCATGACTGACAGGAGGTGGCGACACATGGGCGAAATTATCGCCATTCTCTCCGGTAAGGGCGGCACGGGAAAAACCTCTGTCTGTGCCGGTGTTGCCACAGCCCTGGCCCAACTTGGAGAAGATGTACTGTGTATCGACTGTGATATCGGTCTGCGGAATCTGGATATTTCCTTGGGACTGGAGGATTGCGGCACGCTGTCTTTCCGGGAGGTATACGAAGGCAGCTATGATCTTTCTCAGTCTGCAGTGCATCCCCAATATCCTAAGCTGCGATTTCTCACCGCGCCTATGAATTGTGCCCCGGAGGAGATCGACAGAGAAGCCTTCAGCCATATGCTGCGCAAGGCAAGAAGTCAGTTTGATTATATTTTTTTGGATGCCCCGGCAGGTATCGACGCAGGCTTCCGACTCTGCGCTTCCTTTGCCGACCGGGTGATTTTGGTCACCGGTGCAGACCCCGCCTCTATCCGGGATGCTTCCCGTACAGGTGAAGTGCTGGAGCTGATGGGGAAGGAAAGCGTCCGGCTGGTGGTCAACCGCATCAACCCCAAGATGTTTGATTCCATGGCCATCACTGTGGATGATATTATGGACCGGGCGGGACTTCCCCTTTTGGGCATTGTCCCGGAGGATGCCAATGTGGTACTGGCGGCTGCTTTTCGAAAAAGCCTGCTGAGCACCACCAAAAAAGGCGCGGCAGCTGCCTGCAAGCGTATTGCAAAGAGAATTCAAGGGTTACCGATCCCTGTTTCCATTCGGTAATATATTAAGGAGGAGAGTTCAGCATGAATATTGCGTTTTTGGCTCACGATAAGAAAAAAGAACTGATGGTCCAATTCTGTACAGCCTATAAAAGTGTGCTGAGCAAGCATGATCTGTTTGCCACAGCGACAACAGGCCGACTGATCGCAGATAATACGGGACTCCCCATTACCTTGCTTTTGAGTCATAAGCAGGGGGGGCATCAGCAGATCAATGCCCGGATCGCTTATAATGAGATCGATCTGGTGCTGCTGTTTACCGACCCCAATACGGTAGATCCTTGGGACGATGCCCAAATGATCGAGACCATCCGACATTGTGACAAGCATAATGTTCCTATTGCCACCAACCTGGCCTCTGCGGAAATGTCCATCATGGGTCTGCAGCGGGGCGATTTGGATTGGCGGGAAATGCTCCATAGCAAACCGCGTTACTGATTGCAATGAATTAGGAGTTAGGAATTAGGCGTTATCACCAATTCCTGATTCCTAATTTCTCATTCCTAATTATTTAGAAGGGAAGTATAGAAAATGGATATTATCAAACCCCGGACGCTATCCGGGTTTATGGAACTGCTGCCGGGCAAGCAGGCGCAGTTTGAAAGAATGCTGGAGATACTCCGGAAGACCTACGCATCCTACGGCTTTGCCGCTTTGGATACCCCGGTGATCGAGGATGCCCAAATTCTGCTGGCCAAGGGTGGCGGTGAGACCGAAAAGCAGATCTACCGCTTCCAAAAAGGCGATTCCGATTTGGCCCTGCGGTTCGATTTGACAGTCCCCCTGGCAAAATATGTGGCACTGCATTGCAACGACCTGGCATTTCCCTTCCGCCGTTATCAGATCAGCAAGGTCTACCGGGGAGAGCGGGCTCAACGGGGACGTTTCCGGGAATTCTATCAGGCAGATATCGATATCATCGGAGACGGCAAGCTGGATATTCTGAATGAAGCGGAAATTCCTGCCATTATTTATAAGGTATTCCGCGGCTTTGGCCTGAACCGTTTCCAGATCCGGGTAAATAACCGCAAGATCCTCAACGGCTTCTATGCGATGCTGGAGCTCAGCGAAAAGTCCGGGGACATCATGCGCACCGTAGACAAGCTGGATAAGATCGGTGGGGAGAAGGTCAAGGTCATTCTGATGGCCGACTGCGGCCTGACAGAAGCCCAGGCAGAGGAGATCCTTCGCTTCATCGCCATTACCGGCACCAACAGCGAGGTTTTGGAAGCCTTGGAAGGCTACGCAGGGAAGAACGAAATGTTCGACCTGGGCCTTCAGGAGCTGAAGGCGGTTACCGCCAATCTGGCAGCCTTTGGCGTGCCGGAAGAAAACTTTGCCGTGGATCTGACCATCGCAAGAGGACTGGACTACTATACCGGTACGGTGTATGAAACCACCTTGCTGGATCATCCGGAGATCGGCTCTGTCTGCTCCGGCGGTCGGTATGATAATCTGGCAGGCTATTATATTGAAAAGCAGCTGCCCGGTGTAGGCATCTCCATCGGTCTTACCCGGCTGTTCTATGTACTGGACGAGCAGGGCCTGCTGAATCCGGAGCTTCCCAGCGCTCCCTGTGATGCCTTGGTGCTGCCTATGGGCGGTGAGCCCGGCCCTGCCATCGCTTTGGCGGAAGCCCTCCGCTTTGCCGGTCTGCGGGTGCAGCTTTACGGCGAGCAGAAGAAATTCAAGCAGAAAATGGCCTATGCCGACAAGCTGGGCGTGCCCTTTGCGGTGCTGTTGGGTGAAGACGAGATCGCCGAGGGTATGTGCTCTGTGAAGAACATGAAAACCGGTGAGCAGACGAAGCTCACACCCCAGCAGGCAGGGGAGTATATCCGCAAGGAGCTGGCAGAGAACAACGGCCCGGTGATTTTGGAGAAGTGATCCCATGGAAGAAAAGTTTATTGCCGCCTGGGAAGTAAATCGGGAAAAAGCAGCCGCTATGGGTGTGCGGATGCGCCCGGTGGATGTGAAGGGTGCCAAGCGGCTTCTTTCCGGCAGCCGCCTCAGCGACGGCTTTCAGGATCTGGCCAATAAGGGTCAGCTGAAGCTGAGCTTGGAGGCTTTAGCGGTGGATAAGCGGTTTACCGCCTTGTTTACCGACGAAGAGGCTAACGAAGCCTTGTCCCGGCTGCTGGAAGCCGGCTACCGATTCTAAAAGATAAAAGGCGTGCTGCATCGCAGCACGCCTTTTGCGTATATCCGACAAATTGCCATTTCTCGGTGAGTAGGGGACGGGTTTCCCGCCCCTTATGGCGGCAAAGCCGCCCTCGGCTCCCCTTGTCAGGGGAGCAGTCATGCGAACAGCATGACTGAGGGGTAGTTTTCTCTCCTTCCGCCCCTGCGGGGCACCTCCCTCATCAGAGGGAGGCTCGCGCTGCGCGCTCCTTGGGACAGGAAAATAAGTCCCCTACAACCCGACAAAGGTCAATTTGAACATTCAAACAAGGTAACGATTCGGGCGGTGGCACAGAGTCACGAATATCGACAGACAATCAGTCCCGAAATTGCCAGCGGGTGCAACCCGCCCGACAAACGGGAATTTGACCTTGCGGGGGATTTGTAAAAAGAACGGGTGCGTTATGGCAACGCACCCGTTTTTCTATGTCATTTTTCCAAAAAAGCCTTGATGGCAGCTAAAGATTCATCGCTGATGACATGCTCGATCTTGCAGGCATCCTCCACTGCGACAGATTCCTCCACGCCCAAACGGATCAGGAATTTGGATACGATGGTGTGTCGCTCAAAGACACTTTGGGCAACCTCCAAACCGGTGTCTGTCAGCAGCAAAAAGCCGTCTTCGTCCACAGTGACATAGCCGCCCTGCTTTAATAGACCGATGGCCCGGCTGATGCTGGGCTTGGAGTACCCCATGTGCTCTGCTACATCGATGCTGCGGACGCTCTGCCGCTGTTTCGAAAGCAAATATATGGTTTCCAAATACATTTCTGCGGATTCGTGCAAGGCCATGTCGTTTCCTCCGTTTACTGATTATATTTAATATACCACATTCCCGGCAGTTTGGCAAGTGGCAAAGGGAAACCGAAATTTTTCACAAATTTTCCAAGAAAATGCTTGACAAACGGAAAGGGGAGGAGTATGATGAGGATGCGGTTAGCCATGGCTAATCGGATTTTTGCGCAGGCAGTTAGCCTTCCCTAACTGTAAAGAAAAACGGGTGATTATGATGACATTGGCACAGGCACAGGAAGGAAAAGAATATATCATCCAAGCTATCCGGACTGACGACGAGGATTTGGAATCCTTTCTTTTCTCCCTTGGTTGCTACAGCGGAGAGCCTATTACGGTAGTTTCCCGCAGAAGAGGCAGCTGCACAGTTTCCATCAAAGACGGCAGATACAGTATCGACAATCTGCTTGCCGAGGCAATCGAGATCTTTGGTTGATTTTTTGGGAGAAAACAGGTCGGATTTTGTTTTTGCTCGATAGTTAGCTTCGGCTAACTCGTCGTGATATATCAGAACAGGAGGATAATTCATGAGAATTGCTTTTGCAGGCAATCCAAACAGCGGCAAAACCACTATGTACAATGCCCTTACCGGCCGCAACGAAAAGGTGGGCAACTGGGCAGGTGTTACCGTTGACAGAAAGGAAGCACCCATTAAGAAAGCCTATACCGGCGGCGAAGAGCTGATCGCAGTGGACCTTCCCGGCGCGTATTCCATGTCGCCCTTCACTTCCGAGGAGAGCGTCACCAGTACTTATGTGCGTAACGAGCATCCCGATGCCATTATTAACATCGTGGACGCCACCAATCTGAGCCGCAGCCTGTTTTTTACCACACAGCTGTTGGAGCTGGGAATTCCCGTGGTGGTGGCGCTGAACAAAGCGGACATCAACGAAAAAAAGAAAACCGTTATCGATACCAAAGCTCTGGCAGAAAAGCTGGGCTGCGCGGTGGTGGAAACGGTTTCTACCGACCGGGATCACGGCGACCTGAGCGCGGTGGTCAAGGCTGCGGTAAATGCGGCAGGGAAAGGACAGACAGCGCCCTATGAACAGGGCGTCATCGACCTGACCAGTAAAGCAGCCGTAGAACAGGCAGACCGGAAACGGTTTGAATTTGTCAACGGGATCGTGAAGGAAGTGGAGACCCGTAAGGTCTTTACCAAGGATAAGAATTTTCAAGATAAGATCGATGCTGTCCTGACCCATCCTTTGGCAGGTCTTCCTATCTTTGCGGTAGTGATGTTTTTGGTGTTTCAGATCTCTCAGGCTTGGCTGGGCGTGTGGATCGCAGAGGGCTATGAGTTTTCTAACGGCTTCACCATTCCGGGTCTGGTCACCTTGATCGATATGTTCAAGGAATGGGTCGCAGGCCTTTTGGAAACTGCCAATGCCAATGACTTCCTTTCCGCGCTGCTGACAGAAGGCATCATCGGCGGCGTCAGTGCGGTGGTTGGCTTCCTGCCTTTGGTCATGGTGATGTATTTCCTCATCGCCCTGCTGGAAGACTGCGGCTATATGGCCCGCGCCACCGTGGTTTTGGATCCCATTTTCAAGAAAGTTGGTCTTTCCGGCAAGTCCGTCATTCCCTTTGTGGTAGGTACGGGCTGCGCCATTCCCGGTGTCATGGCAGCCCGTACCATCCGCAATGAGCGGGAGCGTAATGCTACCGCCATGCTGGCTCCCTTTATGCCCTGCGGCGCAAAGCTGCCCGTGATCGCCCTGTTTGCCGGTGCTTTCTTCGGAGATGCCTCATGGGTGGGTACACTGATGTATTTTGTGGGCATTGTGCTGATCCTGTTGGGTGCTTTGCTGGTAAATAAGATCGCCGGCCACAAAAACCGTAAGTCCTTTTTCATCATGGAGCTGCCGGAATACAAGCTCCCCAGCCTGAAGCGGGCGACATTGTCCATGTGCAGCCGTGGCTGGGCCTACATAGTAAAGGCCGGCACCATCATTCTGCTGTGCAATGCCGTGGTCTACATTATGCAGTCCTTCAACTGGAACTTCCAGCTGGTGGAAGAGGGCATGGAGCAGACCTCCATTTTGGCATCCATTGCCAATCCTGTTGCCGCTGTGCTGGTGCCTGTTGTGGGTATTGCGGCATGGCAGCTGGCGGCGGCAGCCGTCACCGGCTTTATCGCCAAGGAAAATGTAGTGGGAACTCTGGCGGTGTGTTATGGCTTTGCCGTCAATGACGATCTGGAAATGGTGGGCACCGGTAACGAAGTGGCCGATGCTATGGTGGGTATGACCAAGGTGGCAGCTTTGGCATATCTGATGTTCAACCTGTTCACACCCCCTTGCTTTGCGGCATTGGGCGCTATGAATTCCGAAATCAAGAGCCGTAAGTGGTTCTGGGGTGGCATCGCCCTGCAGTTGGGAACGGGCTACAGCATCGGCTTCTTGGTCTATCAAGTGGGTACACTGATCAACACCGGCAGCCTGGGGGCAGGCTTTGTGGGAGGACTGCTCTTTGTGCTGGCCTTTGCGGCGGTTCTGATCTGGCTGTGCCTGCGTTCCAATAAAAAGCTGAAGGCAGAAATGCTGCTCAGCGGAAAGAAGTAAGCCTATGGGAAGTGTAGATATTATCATCATCGCTGCCATTGCGGTGATCGTGGGCGCCGCCGGCTGGTACATATATAAGTCCAAAAAAAGCGGCAAAAAGTGTATCGGCTGTCCCGACAGCTGCGCCTGCTCCTCCGGGAACTGCTCCGGCGGCTGCAGCGCCAAAACCAAATAACAAACAAAACCGGCTGCGTTCGCAGCCGGTTTTTACTATACCAATTCCCGTTTGTCGCTTAGATGTGGGGCTTTTGCCGCAGATAGGGCAGAAGCTCACCTGCGTCGTTCAGAACCAAATGAGGCTTGTCCGGGGACTCAGCCAAGGTCTGCAGGGTAGACTCACCGGACAGAACCAAAATGCCGGTGCAGCCGGCATTCAAACCGGATTTGATATCCGTATAGATCCGGTCGCCGATCACCACGGTTTCCTCTGGGGTACAGCCCAGCTTTTGCATGGCAAGCTGGGGCATCAGGGGGCTGGGTTTGCCGATGACGATGGGCTCCCGACCGGTGGCGTTTTTGATGCCGTAGCAAACACTGCCGCAGTCCGGTACGCTGCCAAACTCCGTGGGGCAGACCAGATCCGGGTTAGTAGCAATATAGGGCAGCTCCTTTTTGGTCAGCAGCAGGAAGCTGACATCGTGCAGCTTTTGGAAGGTCAGCTCCGTATCAAATCCCATGACTACGCACTCTACCTGATCCAAGTCCGTGGTAACGGTAAAGCCTTCGCTTTCCAGCTCCCGGATGAGGGACTTTGTGCCGCAGACATAGAGCTTCTTCCCGGGGTGATTCTGCTTCAGATAGAAGGCGGTAGCCTGAGAAGAGGTCATAAAATCCTCACGGGTCGCTTCAATGCCCAGGCCAGCCAGCTTTTTTACATAGTCCTCCACACTTTTGGAGGAATTGTTGGTCATAAACAGATACCGGCCGCCGGTGGCGCGGATCTGCTGCAAAAGCTCCTTGGTAAAGTCATACAGCCGGCTGCCCAAGTACAGCGTGCCGTCCATATCGAATAAATACAGCTTGGCTTTTTCGACGATTTTCTGCATACAGGATATCCATCCTTTCCGAGATTACAGACACATTTTAGTGTATTCTTGGAGGAATGTCAAGAAAAGAGGATGTGTCCACCATCTGCGCAAAAAAGCCCTTGACAAACGGACACAAATGTGGTTCAATAGGCATAACTTGATAATAAACCGTCGAAGCGGAGATAACGTTGCTTGCAGCATCCACAGAGAGTCCCAGGTAGCTGAGAATGGGGCGAAAAGCGGAGCAGCAAATGGACCGCCGAGGGCAGAAGGAACAGGCTGAAAGCCTTAGTATTTTCTGACGTATTGCCCCCGTTACCGGGCAGACTGTGTGTTGGCACAGTGAAAGTGGTCGAGCAATCGGCAAGCAAGGTGGTACCGCGGATAAGTAGTTATTCGTCCTTGGCAGATGTATTCTGCCTGGGACGCTTTTTATTTTTAGGAGGAAACTATTATGAAGCTCAACAATGTGGATTTTGAAACCTATTTCCGTAACTATCCCGATATGAACGGTTACTTTGGTAAATACGGCGGCGTGTTTGTGGAGGAAAAGCTGAAAAAGGCCATGGCAGAGATCACCGATGCCTACTTCACCATTTGCAAGTCCCGTAAATTTATTGCCGAGCTGCGACGGATCCGGAAGGAATTCCAGGGCCGTCCCACACCGGTGACCCATTTGGAGCGGCTTTCCAACGCCATGGGCGGCGGTGTGCAGCTGTATGCCAAGCGTGAGGACTTAAACCACTCCGGTGCCCATAAGCTGAACCACTGCATGGGTGAAGCGCTTCTGGCTCATTACATGGGCAAGAAGAAGGTCATTGCCGAAACCGGTGCCGGTCAGCACGGCGTGGCTCTGGCAACCGCTGCCGCTTATTTCGGTCTGGAATGTGATATCTACATGGGCAGCGTGGACATCAAAAAGCAAGCGCCCAATGTGGCCCGTATGAAGATTTTGGGCGCAAACGTCATCGAGGTTACCCATGGTCTGCAGACTTTGAAAGAAGCGGTAGACGCGGCCTTTGACGCTTATAGCAAAGAGTATGAAAATGCCATTTACTGCATCGGCTCTGTCCTTGGCCCCCATCCCTTCCCTATGATGGTCCGGGATTTTCAAAGTGTGGTGGGCATCGAGGCCCGGGAACAGTTTGTGGAAATGACCGGCAATTTGCCGGATGCCATCGTTGCCTGTGTCGGCGGCGGCTCCAATGCGGCAGGTCTGTTCGCGGGCTTCCTCAATGACCCCGTGGATATCTACGGTATTGAGCCTTTGGGCAGAGGTCCCAAGCTGGGCGACCATGCCGCCAGCCTGAAGTATGGCACGGAGGGCATTATGCATGGCTTCAACAGCATTATGCTGAAGGATGAGAACGGTGAGCCCGCTCCCGTTTACTCTGTGGCCAGCGGCCTTGACTATCCTTCCTCCGGTCCGGAGCATGCCTTCCTCCAGGAGATCGGCAGAGTTAAGTACGATGTCATTGACGATGAAGAAACGATCGATGCTTTCTACAAGCTGGCACGGCTGGAGGGCATTATCCCTGCCATCGAGTCTGCCCACGCTGTTGCCTATGGCATGAAGCTGGCCAAGACCATGGGTCACGGCTCTGTGCTGATCAACCTTTCCGGCCGTGGCGATAAGGATATGGATTACATCATTGAAAATTACGGTATTCGGTAAACAAGAAGGTGGAGAACACCATCTGTAATGATAGAAAAGGAGAGATGACCATGGCAGCAAAACTCAGAATCAAGTGTCCCCATTGCAAGGAAGCTTCCAATATTCATACCATCCAGGATGCCTGCCCGGAATGCGGAAAGCCGCTGAATGTATCCACAGAGGGCTGCATTTACATCTACCGTCAGGGCTCTCCCATGGGAGTTGCAGGTCGTTTTGGCCTGTACATCAACGAGCAGCCCTATGGCTATATCGGAAACAGAGAACTTCTGTGCCTGCCGCTGCCCTTTGGCACCTATGTGATCCACTCCGCAGTGGGTATGAGCAGAAAGTGCCGGGACTTGCAGGTGACCATTTCCCCGGAGCATCCTACGGCCTATACGAAGGTGTATATGCGCGCCGGCTTCTGGACAAATTCCTTTGTGGTAGAGCCTGTAGATCCCAAGTTGTTGGATCTGTAAGGATAAGAAAAATCCTCCCGATTTTTCGGGAGGATTTTTTCGTATGCAGTTCAATTGGATTTATAGGGACGGCCGTCCGCAAAGCCTTCCCTAAAGTAACCGCTGATCAAATCGTCTGCGGTTATTGGCGGATCTTTTGCCCCAACTTTTCAGTTCATAAAACTCGAAATACACAAAGTATTCCTTCGTTTTCTGAACTTTAATTTGTGCCAAAATCTCTCGCCACAAACTCTTGCCGATTTAATCAGCGGTTACTAAAGGGGAGGGCATATGCGCTGTCGCAACCGCCCACCAAATTGCCATTTATCGAGCTGTTGGTTATTAACTGTAGGGGGCGTCGTGGGCGCCGCCCCCTACAATCTCACCGACAAACGGGAATTGGCAAAAAATAAAGGCGCGGCATATTGCCGCGCCTTGCTGCATTGTTAGGAAAGGGTGTAATAACTCCAAAGAGTGTCGGTTTCGTTGGTAATAAGGGAACCGACGTTGATGCTCACAAGATACGAGTTTTTGATATAGCAGATGGAAGCAGCATAAAAATTGATCCCTTGCAGCTGACAGGTGAGAGTCATACCGTCATATTCTTTTCCGTTCACAGTTATCTTTGTATAGGCCGTCTGAATGTTGGTGTAACCCATATTGGTATAAGCAGTTTCTAAAGAAGGGAGCTGCAGTTCAATGTTTGCTTTTAAGTCCAACATCAGCACTTGCAGAGCGGAAAGCTTCTCCATGTTAACGTTTGTAGAGCCAAGGTCGTTGGGGTGTTTGGCAAACATATCATAAATAACAGTGGCATTTTTCAGGGCTTCTGCAAAATCCTCGTCAAAGGTATCCATGGTAAAGTTGTTCAGCTCCCGGATCTCTTCGTCGGTGTAAAAGATCCAATCGCTTGGCAAGGTGCAGGAAATGCCAAAATAATCATTATGATAACGGTTGTTTTCGGTCTTGCCCAGGGAAAGCTCCGGACCGGTGGAAGGCGGTGGGGTTTCGTTGTTGTCAGGGGTGTTTGTAGAGGAGGATGGTGTTTCGATTTCTCCCCGGAGGTTTCCGGTGTTGGGTACGCAACCGCAAAGACAGACCAGCAGGAGCATAGCCAGGAGTAAGCAAGCAATTTTTTTCATCATGTGTTACCACCTTTCTGTCTAAGATGTGATTTAATAGCCGATCAGCACACCGAAAAACAGCACCAGAACGGAAACGATAAACAGCAAAAGCTGCAGCTTCCAAGTCCACTTGAGCCATTTCCAGTAAGAGACCTTCGCCATGGAAAGGCCGATCAGCAGCACCGGGTTGGTGGGCAGAATCACATCGGTAAAGCCGTCTGCCATGCAATATGTGAGGATCACCAGCTGGGGAGAGATGCCCAAAGCGTTGGTGATGGGCAGTACAATAGGCATTACCAGGAATATCTTAGCGGACGCCGAGCCGATAAACAGCTGCAAAAACAGGATCAGAAAGTAGATCAGCAGGATGGTCAAAAACTTTCCTCTGCCCTCCAGCAGATTCAGCACAAAAACCATCACAGTATCTAAAACATTGCTTTCCACCATCACCAGCTTCACCGAGGAGGCCATGGCGATCATGATCACTGCCGGCAGCATGGACGCGGCGCCCTTTAATAAGCTGACAAACACGCGGCCAAGGCGTCCGCAAACGATCCAGCCGGAAATAAGTCCGGAAATCAGGAAGCTTGCCGCCAAAATGGGAATCGCCAAACCGGAGATCGCCCGGATGCAGGCCACCGCAACCAGCAGCACGCCCTGAATGGCAAAGAAAACACAGTAGACCCGGAAGGTTTTCTGATGGTTTTCCGAAATTTCACCAAAGCTTTCTGCCAGAGCGTCCCGCCGGGACTGGTCAATGTCATAGGTGGGGGAGGCCAAAGGATTCTTTTGGATCTTTTCCAGGTAGCGGAGCAAGAACCAACACAAAACCACATAAACGATGACAAAGAACACGATCCGAAGCCAGGCACCGGAGGATGCGTGAATACCGGCAAACTGTGCAGCCGTACCCACAGAGAAGGGATTGGTAATGGCGGTAGAGAAGCCGAAGCAGGCAGCCAGCAAGCAGGCACCCAGGCCCATCATGGTGTCCATTTTCATAGACAGCATAAACACGATGATCAGCGGCAGCAGTGTCACCAGCTCTTCAAACATACCAAAGAGGCTGCCAAAGAGCATAAACAGCAGCACGGTGACGCAAATTACCGGACCGCCCCGGTCACGGAGCTTGCGCATGATGCTGACAACAAAGGTCTTGGTGCCGCCGGTTTCTTCCAAAATGTTAAACACGCCGCTCATAACCAGCAAAAAGACGCTGATCATGATAATGGACAGGGCATCTTCGGAAGCGAACACACGAGCCGGAGCACTGAGGACCTTCCAAAAAGAGATGCCCTCTATTTGTCCGGCCTGATAGGTTTCCGGGATGATGTTTCCCCCTTCGTCCCGTAAAAATTCGCCTTGGGGAATGAAGTAGGAAAGAGAGCCGCTGAGCAGCAAAATGGCCAACAGTACACAAGCCACCAGGATAAAGGCCCGGAGGCTGATACCGGAAGAAGCCTGCTCTTTGGGGGCAGCAGCTTTTGCGTCTGTTTGCATAACGATTTCTCCTTTCAGCCGGGGAGCTTACGAAAATTCGTCGTGTAAAAGCATGGATGCCATATACCAGTCTACGGCAGACCGCTTTTCTTCAGGTACAAAAAACAGAATTTCGGTGCCGTTGTACAACTCAAAGTTTACGCCTGCGCCAAAGAGCAGCCTGTAAATCCGCTGCAGGGAAAACTGCAGTGTTACGTCTTCTCCGTCTTTGGTGCCACAGTAGGTAAGGCCCTCCCGGCTCAGGGTGCAGATGCCGGAACCGGCCGGCCGGGTCAGGCCCTTGCCGTTGCCGGGCAGCCGCAGCTCTACCGGTGAGGTGAGAGCAAAGTCCGGGTCAGCGGCAATTTCCTGCCGCAAAAGATTCTGTTGCCAGTCATACCACTGGGTGAGATTATGAAATGTGAAATTATCTGTAAAGGCATAGCGGCGATCCAATGAGGTAAGATATCCGCACTTTTCGCAATAGATCTTGTCCTTTTTGGTGGTGATGGTGTGCTTTTGGCGGCAAACCGGGCAAACGGTCAGAATGTTTTCCAAGCCTTCTGCCATGCGGCGTGAACGGTACCGGATTTCGGGATGGGCCTCCAACCAGGTAAATTCATTGTACTGCAGCCGTGCTTCCACACCGGCTTTGATTTCTTCTACAGAAAGAGCGCTAAGCTGCTCCGGTGTAAACAGAATATCCAACTCCGCTTCCACCACACTGCCGCGGCGGAAGCCTTTGCCCCATTTGGGGTCGGCAAAGTAATCACCGCCGAACTTGATCGTATAAACGGGAACACCGGATTTTTTCAGGAAAGAATAGGTACCGGGCTGAATGTCTTCAAACCGACCGGTGGTGGAAAGCCGGGCTTCCGGCATCATGGTGAGGATGCCGCCATTTTTCAGAACACGGATGCAGTTTTTGGTGCTTTCGGTGTCTAAAGCAAACATGCTTTTGGGAAAAGCGCCCAGCATTGTCAGCAGACGGCGCAAAAGGTTATTGTAAAAATAAAGTCTTGCCACCACAAAATTGGGCTTGGGCTTTTTCAGCAAGGTGCCGGCAAAAATAAAGTCGATAAAAGAGCCGTGATTGCACAGGACGATGGCCGGATTTTCCGGTTTGCCCACCTTGTTGACCGACTTGACCCGTACACCGCAGAGGAAGAAGTAGATCCGCAGGAAAAAATAGAGGATGCTCCAGACAAAACCGCTCACCTTGGGGGCTTTGTTTTGTGCGCTGTGCTTTTCTGCGTAGCGGTTAAGCTTGGAAAAAAAGAAGTCACGCTTGAAGAACAAAAAAGCAATCAGTATGATAAGTACCGCAAAGATGCAGAGGGATACTGTTTGGTCAGTTACGATGGTCATGTAACCAAGGGCTACACCCAAGCAGATGGAAGGCAGCGAGCCCAGCGTGGTTATGGTAATGAAGCGGCGGTAGCGCATTCCCGTACCGGCGGCGAAGAAGCAGATCAGGCCGTAGGGAATGGCCGGCAGAACGTAAAGAAGAAAAATGATCAGTACGCACTTGGAGGATTTGGCAATTTTTTCAAGGTCCAGATGCAGCGTTTTTCGAAAGAACCCCTGCAGCTTGTTCCGGAAGCTTCTTTGCAGCAGGTAGATCACGGAGTTGCCCACAAATACACCTGCAATACAGCACAGTAGGCCGATACCAAAGCCGAAGGAAAGGCCGGAAAGCATCTGCGCCGGCTCTGCCGGCAGAAAGGTGCAGACTACCTGAAGGGCGGAAAGACCGATGAGCGTTACATAGTCATGCCAGTCAAAAATATCAAATTTTACCCGCAGCTCATCCTGAGAAAGGTCATCCCAAAAGACACTTTTCAACAAAGCCAAATTGTCTTCGGAGAAGACAAATAAAGACAACAAACCGGCGAAGATAATTACGCCAAGGGCAACATACAGGAAATCCTTTTGATTCTTTTTGTCTTTTGGCACGATCTTCCCCTCCAATCTGCATCACATAAATAAAATTATACAACAATGCGACAAAAAGTACAAGGACAAACTGTAACCAAAACTTAAGAATTGTCCCAAAAATGAATTTTTTGTGAATATTCACAAAGGCTGCTGCCTGTGACAGCGGTCTTGAGGGTCGTTTCTTGTGACACGCTTATCGTTGAAGATCCGTGTATTCCCGGCAGTGATCATCCCCACGCTCCTTGAAATGCTATGCAAATTGCCATTTATCGGGCTAATGCCCTCCCCTTTGGGGTAGCGAAGCGAATCAAAACAAACGATTGCCGGGGGCAATCGCACCATAGCTAACGGTGGTTCGGCAAAGCCGAACCGGGAGAGGCAATAAAAATGTTTCATTTTTGCCGAAGCTTGGAGAAAAACATCCAATTATTAACCTCTTCCGTCACGCCTTTCGGCGTGCCACCTATGAATCAAGGTATCGTTGCCACTGGCAACGATAATGATTATAAATTCGCTGCGCGGAGCACCACCCCAAAGGGGAAGGCTTATCTCCCCGATAAACGGGAAATGGCAGTGGTGCCTGATAGCGCCACTGCCAAGCTTATTGGTATGTTTTGGTTCTTGCAACAGGCCTATTGAGCCTTGATATAGCGGATGTATTCGCAGGTAGTGTGCTCCTTTACCCGCTTGCACATGGTTTCATAGGCAATATCCCGCAGCTCCCTCGCCGCTTCCAAACTGCTTGATTCCGGGTTGGGGTAGAAAGGCCCGTCGGCATAAGTCACGATCTTCGGCTTTTTGAAGAACCGTCTTTTCTGATAGCAGTTTGTCAGCACAAACATCGGCTTTTTCTGCTTGGACAGATAACAAAAGGCCTGCTCATCAAAGGGACGGATTTTCGTGTAGTAAGGCCAAACGTGAGCCTCCGGATAGACAATGACTGCGTTTCCTTCCCGAATTCTGGTTTCTACGCAGTGCAAAAACTCTTTTTTCTCAGTCAGATTGCTGCCCAGCGGGATCACACCGTAAGCCTGCATACCCAGCCGAAGACCACGGATGGAAAGCACATGGGGATTGCTGATGATGAAGCATTTTTTAGGGAACATACCAAGCGGGCCAATATAAGAATCACTTTGCACCTGGGTGTGGTTGCTCACCAGGAAGCAGCCGTCCTTCTTCCCTTGCTTCAGCACCTTGCGATTGGCGAACTTCTGATGGTTATATACCTTTTGGAGCATATAAACCACGGGGATCATAATGCCGTAGTAGAAGATAAATTCAAAGATCCGGAAGAACAATCCGGTACGCATATACCGATACCCTTCGCCCAAGGGCTTGAGCTTGATATTCAGACCGGCAAAATCGTCATGCAATTCATCGGTGTAGCAAATCACTCTTTGTTCTGCTTTCAAACTTTTCATCCCCACATTTGCCGAAAATATTACAGTTTTTTTATTATAACATGCAATTTTTCAAAAAGCAACGGGTATCAATTCAACGTACTGACACACGAATTGATAATGGATTGCCGGAAAGGCTGTCCGGTGGTTTTTTTGATTTTAAGGAAACCTTAAGACACAACGCGTTAGATTTATGATAAGATTATTTTTGATAATAGGGCGCGTTGCCCGGGAAAGACAGAGAGAAAATATGAAAGAGTTTTTTGCGTGGCTGTTCAGCGAAAACCATTCTGATTGGGAAATCGGTCTGTTTGACGGATGGCACTTCCTTTATTTACTTGTCATTTTTGGCGGCACGCTTTTTCTTTCCCTGTGGGGAAGAAAAAGACCGGAGAAAAGGACAAAGCTGCAGAGCTTGATGGCATACCTGACGGTAGGGCTGTATGTGATCGACTTTTTCATTATGCCCCTGTCTGACAGCTATGACGGCATCAGTGCCTATAAGCTGCCCTTCAACATCTGCACCATCATGGCGGTGCTGGTACCGTTTGTCCAGTTCAATCCCAAGCTTGCCAAGCTCCGGCAGCCTGTTGTTACCCTGTCCATTGCATCCAGTCTGATGTGGATGTGCTATCCCGGCACCGCTCTGGGCGGTCAGCCGCCTTTTTGCTATATCATCTTCCAAACCTTCATGTACCACGGCTGTTTATTCTGCTGGGGCGTTTTAAATCTTGCCTATGGGGATGTAATCTGCAGTTTCCGTAAGATTTGGAAGGAATTTGTAGGCATTCTGATGATACTTGTGTGGGCAGCTTTTGGCAATGCGGTGTATGACCGGGGTTATAACTGGTTTTTTATCGAAACCAGTATTTTCCCGTTTTTGCCCGACAAGATCATGCCGCTGATGGTGGTATTTTCGGTATTCGGTGTCTGTATTGTGATCTACGGTGCGTATTTTGCTCTGACGGCTTTGGGAAAAAAGAAAGCTCCCAGCCGGTAATTTCCTTCATAAGACAAGCAAGCACCCGCTTTTGCAGGTGCTTGCTTGTCTTTATAGAAGTGTAACTTCTCCCAAAGTAACCACTGGTTAAATGTCGTATTTAGGCCCGGTGCCGTAGTATTGGTATTCTTGAAAAGCCCGGTTGATCTTAACCAAAGAACCGGTGCAGATAATGCCGGCGATAATGGCAAATATACCGGTTAACGACCCGCCGATAAACAAACCGATGAGGGAAGCAATGCCGCTGTAGATCGTTGGAATCAAAGCGCAGACCCAATGCCTGGTGGAACGCAAAAGAATGCCCATGCTCAGATAAATCGCAACATCCAGCAGAGAAATGTAACTGCCAAAACACACGAGAAGCAGGCTGATACCTGCAGACAAAAAGCAGAGGACGATAAAAGTCGTTGTCCAACCTGTGGTTTTTCTGGAGGCATAGAATTTATAAAATTCCTGCCGGGAGTTGAGGGCAAAGGGCGGTACAAGATCTTCTTCATCGGAATTCTGCTGAGAATAAAGATCCATAGACTGAAGCGTTTTGGCACCGCAGTGGGGACAGAACTTAGCATCCGTTACCAACTGACTGCCACATTTTGCACAATACATAAAAACCTCCTGCATATAAGTTTTCGGGAGTTCTGCAAGGATTATACCATAAACGAATATGTTTTACAACAAAGAACCGCCGGTCTTCCGAAGTGCGTTTGGGAAACTTGTCGAAATGGGGCTTGACAAATAAGAGCCTGCATTGGTATAATATGCAAGTAACGTGCATTAATTTGTATCGCTACATAATAAAGAAGGAGGTAAAAGTCATGAGCGTTGTTTCTTTGATTTTCGGTATCGTCTCCCTGGTTCTGTGCTGGTTCCCCGGCATTAACTGGATTGCTTTGGTTCTGAGCATCCTGGGTATTGTTTTCGGTGCTATCGGCATGAGCAAGGCAAAGAAGGCTGGCAAGGGTGCCGGTGCTGCTACTGCAGGCCTGGTTCTGAGCATCATCGCTACCGTATTTGGCGGCATTTTCTTCTTCGCTTGCGGCGGCTGTGCTGTTTGCGCTGCTATGTTTGCTTAATTGCACACGCATTTGTTGGTGGGAGCAGCTGTCTGCTCCCACTAATTCTTTTATTTGGAGGATATTTATGATACCTTCTTTTTCGGTTTTCGGCAAGGTATTTACAGCCTATCAGCTCTGCGCACTGGCTGGTATTTTGTTTACTTTGTTTTTTATCTACCATTTGGCCAAAAAACAGGGCAAAGATGAGGTCACGGCCATGTTTATGCTGCTCATTGCCGCCCCCGGTATTCTCATTGGCGGCACTCTGCTCTTCGGTCTGACCAATCTTTCCTCTATTTTGGATGTGATTGCAAGGCGGGCAGAATATGCCACGACCATGGATTTATTCAAGGCGATTGCGGTTTACTTTGGCGGATCGGTGTTCTATGGCGGTCTTCTGGGCGGTATGCTTACCGGAGGTGTGTACCTTATTCGAAAAAAAGACCGGGCGGATTATGCGGATCTGGCAGCAGTTGCCGCGCCGCTGTTCCATACCTTCGGCCGTTTGGGTTGCTTTCTGACAGGCTGCTGCTACGGTGTGGAGTCTGACATTGGCTTTGTTTATCATCACGCTATTTCTGCCGGGGCCAACGGTGTCCGCCGTTTTCCGGTGCAGCTGGTGGAGATGGGCCTGAATTTCGCCCTGTTTTGGCTGATGTTTATTTGGCTGCGCAAGGGTAAGCACAAGGGAAGACTTATGCAGTGGTATCTGCTGATCTATCCTGTGTACCGCTTTGTTTTGGAGTTCTTCCGGGGAGATGACTATCGGGGCTTTATCTTTGGCTTGTCCACCTCGCAGTTTATCTCTTTGCTGATTCTGTTGGTCAACGGAATTGTTGCTCTCTGCCGCAAAAAGCGTCCTGTTGCACAGTGATGCGCTTTTCCGCCATGTAAGGGTAAAGAAGGGGAAAGAAAATGAAGAAAATTCTGATGCTTCTGATGGCGATCACGGTACTGCTGACCTTCGCGGCCTGTGGAGAAGATAACGAAAGCAAAACAGAGCCTACCGAACATAAGCATAGCTACCGCTCGGAGGTTACCACCCCGGCCACCTGTGAAAAAGAAGGCGTCGTAACGCTGACTTGTGACTGCGGTGATTCCTATACAGAAAAAATTTACGCAACCGGCCATGACTGGTCTGATTGGTTGGAGGGGGATGCCCCCACTTATACCGCCAAAGGCAACGAGCTCAGAGGCTGCGCTAACTGCAATGCAACCGAAAGCCGAGAGCTGCCCCAGCTTTCCCTGGAGGATGAGGTCAAGGACTACCCCGATATGCTGCATACACTGGGCTACTTCTCATCGGTGGACAACCTGACCGCTGTGAGCATTTTTGATTGGGCTACCTCCCATATGGAGTCTGTCAGCGAAACCAAGGACATGGAAAACTTCATTTTCTCTTACACCTATTCCATAGAGAAACTGGATGCGCTAACGGTCAGCTATTTCGGCAAAACCTGGGATTATTCCACCATGGAAATTGTGGGAACTCCCGGCAGCATAGAGTATCGCTGTAACGCGGCAGAGGGGACGGCTACAGTTGTATATTACGGCGCCTTTGGTGACGCGCCTCCCGAGGTAAGCTATGAAGGGTGCGCCATCGTTGACGATACCCATTTTGAAGTTACCTACAGCAAGGCCTACTGGGGCGAAGCTCCCTTTAAAGTCGTTCTGAAATTGGAGCTGCAGGAAGGCAGACTCATTGTGACCGCACAGGAAAAGGCAGCATAAAGCTGCTGACATTGGGTCATATGATATATTTGAATTCTGAAATAAATGCTTTCGGGGGGATATTATGAGAAGAGATATCAGTTTTTACATTGAGGCGAATATTGAGCAGGTCTATCATGCCTATCTGATGGCGGCTACTAACAAGCCCTTTGAGAGAACCTGTGATGAGAAGCCCCTGCACACCATCTCCTTTGGTGTCAACTATTCCGTCAAGTATAACATGAACGGCGGCTCCTGCAATATCCACTTCATGCCCTGCCACAGCGGTACTGCGGTAATTATGCGTTTCAGCATTGCGCAGGCATTTGGTGCCCGTTACGAACGGTATGCAGGTGATTTGAACAACGCTATGCAGAAGTTCCTGCCTGTGATTCCCCAACCGGCTTCCTATCAGATGGACGATTTTCTGAAGCCCGAAAACCAAATCACGCCTGCGACACTGCAGCACAATGCCGCCCCGGCAATTCCCACTGCGCCTGCGGTACCGGAAGCACCTGTAGCTTCGGCAGCGTTTTGCGCTAACTGTGGCAATCAGCTGACCTCCGGCGCGCGTTTTTGCTCCCGTTGCGGCACACCGGTCAGCGTCCCGGACAAAAAGCTTTGTCCCAATTGCCAAACCGAGGCCCGGGAGAGCGATATCTTCTGCACCGCTTGCGGAACACGCCTGAAATAAAGTACATAACCGATATATTACAATAATCTCCGCTGAGAAATGAAGGTTCTACCCCAACTATTGACGTAGAACCAAAAATCACCGCTCCGAAGAGCGGTGATTTTTGGTTAGCAATTAGCGCTTGATCGTAGCCTACACATCTGCGCAGGAATCAAAATGTTTGCTAGGGTGCTTGATGTGTTTTGGTTGCTAATTTTCGGACAAGATTATGAATAAGGGCAAATAATTTCTCAATTAAGCATTGTATTTTACGCAATAAATACGAAGTCAACAAAGAAAAAATACATACGACCGGAACGATGATAATGAAATATGTCAATCTGTTAGTCATAGAGGGGACTTTTTCGGATAACATAGGATAAAACTTATGATCAAATATCCAGGAAACCAAGAAACCACCAAGACAAAGACCGGAAATTTTTTGAGCAAACCTTGCCAAAAGCTTTGGAAATTTGTCGTAGTTAATGTTGATAATCAGTGTGAATACCAGCAAGGTCAGAATGACAACAAACAGGGATGGATAATCACACCAAGCGCCCAAAACGAAGGCAGCTTTATAGGAACGCCAATAACAAAAAGCCCCCGAAAAAACTGTCCAAAAAACGATCAGCAGGATGTTCATGCTTTTTTTAATATTAAGTCTGTATTCGCTCAGGTAACAACCGATATAGTAATACGTGATCGGGTAGAGACTTTCCCACCAAGCAGGAACGATCTTGGAAAAAGCTGAGGAGGATGTCCCAGGAAAGGACTCGAAATCATAAGTATTTAAAACAGACGGCAATGCCGTGATAACAACAAAAGTAAGGACCAGACCGATTTTGCATTTTTGAGAGGGCAGGGCATTATACAGGATATTTAAAAATGGAATCAGTAAGAATAATCCTAAGTACATTTCGATGTACCACGAATAGGGTGCTGCTGTATAATTCAAAATACTAAAAATTGTGTTTTTTATGGAGAAATCTTGCTTTAGAAAAACCACACAATAACAGACACAAAGCAAACTGGCTAAAAGGTAGGTAATAATAATTTTACCAATTCTTTTATAATAGCTTTTTTCCGGTTGTTTCTTTCGGAGCAGGTAGCCTGAAAGCATTAAAAAAAGAGGGACACAAATGATAAAAAATGACCGCATAAGTGTCATGACAAACATTCTTTTTCCGATAACGGGCTGTGTGTAGAAACCGCTGTGTAAGAAGAAATGAACGGAAACAACTGAAAAGAAGGCGAAAATTCGTATTAGATCTGCCGCAGGGCTTCGTTTTGCAGAGTTCATGTTTTACATCCTTTCAGTAGCGTGTTTTGTATGTTATAGTATCTTTTTTATAAGGGGTATTTTTTTGAGAAGGGATATCATAAGGAATCCGGCTATGAAAATACATATCTCATATAGGATAACGGCAAAAAGGCGATGCATATAGATGGATGCCATTTCGTAAAGTGGTTTCAACAAATCTGTAATCAGATCTGAAATTAAGTAGATACCAAAAGTGCAGGAGCCTGCGTATGATATAATTTTTGAAAGTTTTTCAGGCACTTCAACGAATGAAGCCAAATAAAAAACGCAAACACTTTGCAGCACAATGGGGAAGAAAATATTGTTGTCAAAAAACAAATAAGAAAAGCTTGATTTTTGATATTCAAAATATGTTGCTGCGACATTAAATGATAACATGAAAACAAATAATACACATGCAACCCCAAAACCGCGTTTTGTTTTTGTGATTCCGAACCTTGAAAAATATTGTCCAATGAAAAGCAGGCAAATATATCCTCCGAACAGTGGCAGCTGGAAATCAGGGTGGATGTTAATTCGATGAAAATAGTGGCTTAATATTGGCACAATAGAAACGAACAATCCTGAAATTATGAAAAATATATGGTAATCGCGTCTTGTCATAACAGAAGCCATCTTTTGCAGAAAAGGCAGCATAAATAAAATTCCCAAATAGGTATACAAGTACCATAAGGCATTTGACGGAGAAGTGATATATATACTAAGAAAGCGTTTAACGACGTTTATGAAAGAGAATGTGCGATTTAAATAAAACGTATTATAGATCGCATAAATAAAACCACAGCCGATTAACACGACCACAATACGAAAAATCCTCTGAAGGCATTTTTTATAATCATCAATTTTACTCAGCAAAAGATAACCCGATATCATAAAGAATATGGGCACGGCAATTTTAGAGATAAAAAAGTATGTTAACGAAGCAAACCATGTTAAACTTTGTGGGGAAGTGCCGAGGAAAATGTAGCTATTGGTATGATTTACAATCACCAAAAAACATGCTATGATTCGCAGTAAATCCAAAAATGTTTTACGAGTTGTGGTTGTTACCATTTTTGCTCATCCTTTATCAATCTTTGTGATGATGCGGTAGGGACAGGGGACGGTTCTCTGTCTTGGCGTGGTCTATCACCCAGAGTAATCATACCACACTTTGGTTGCCATGGTCAAGACAGAGAACCCGTCCCCTACAAGGGACATTGATATATTTTGCTGTGCAAAACGCGATATATTTGCTTGCGGCAAATGCGATATAGCTGCTGCGCAGCTGCGATATGATATAAATCCCCTCACGCCCCGCAGGGCATATCGCATCGAAGATATATCGCACGCCTTGGCGTATATCGCAATTCCCGCAAGGGATTTATATCGCTGCTAACAAAAAACTGCCTTCCGAAGAAGGCAGTTTTATTGTTAGCAATTAGCCCTTAATGGCAGCCTGAGCGGCAGCCAGTCTTGCGATGGGCACGCGGAAGGGGCTGCAGGACACGTAGTCCAGACCGATCTTGTGGCAGAACTCGACAGACATGGGGTCGCCGCCGTGCTCGCCGCAGATACCGTAGTGCAGCTTGTTGCCGCTGGCCTTGCCCTTGGAAACAGCCATCTCCATCAGCAGGCCGACACCGTTCTGATCCAGCTTAGCAAAGGGATCGTTCTCGAAGATCTTGCGCTCGTAGTAAGCGTTCAGGAACTTGCCGGCGTCGTCACGGCTGAAGCCGAAGGTCATCTGAGTCAGGTCGTTGGTGCCGAAGCAGAAGAACTCAGCTTCCTTAGCAATCTCGTCAGCGGTCAGGCAAGCTCTGGGGATCTCGATCATGGTGCCGACTTCGTACTTCAGGTCGATGCCGGCCTCTTTGATCTCAGCGTCAGCAGTCTTAACCACAACATCCTTAACATACTTCAGTTCCTTCACATCGCCAACCAGGGGGATCATGATCTCGGGAACGTTGTTCCAGTCGGGATGACGCTTAGCAACAGCAATGGCAGCACGGATGACATCC
>JAFQIL010000019.1 GCA_017397565.1 Oscillospiraceae bacterium
AATTGAAAATTGACAATGGACAATTAAGGAGTCGCCAAAGGCGACATTTTTAAATCATTTCCGAAGGAAATACCACAATTGTCAATTATCAATTATCCATTATCAATTCGTGCGTCAGCACGAGAAATGGCAATTTGTCAGCAAGGATAAAACCCAAGATTGTAATATGGGGCAGTTTGTGCTACAATCAAATATAATAGATTCCGGAATTTGGAGGAGATTTTCGTGGCAAAGCTTAACGATCCTGTTACCATCTTGAAAGGCGTTGGCCCTACTAAGGCCAAGCAGTTTGCCAATTTGAATATTTTTACCTTGCAGGATCTGATCTGCCATTTTCCCCGGGGCTATGAGGACAGAACCAAGCTGGTGTCCATCGAAAAGCTGGAGGTGGATGTGCCTGCCTGCTTTAAGGCCATGGTCATGAACACCCCGAGAACCACCCATATCCGAAAAGGACTGGACTTAACCAAGGTGCAGGTAGCAGATCATACTGCCCGGCTGAACCTGACCTTCTTTAACAATAAATATGCTGCCGAGCAGCTCCAATACGGGCGGGAATATATTTTCTACGGCGCAGTGTCCGGGGATTTCATCGGCTACAATATGACAAATCCCGTCTTTGAAGCCTTGGATTCTTCTCCCGTCACCACCCGCCGGATTCTGCCGATTTACCCCTTGACTGCCGGACTTACCAATGCCGCCATGCTCAAGGCCGTGCGGCAGGCACTGGCGATCTGCGATGTTCCCAAGGAGATTCTGCCGGAGTCTGTCCGACAGCGCTACGGCATTTTGCCGGCGGAGCGGGCTTACTATGCCATCCATGAGCCGGGCTCTATGGCCGAAGCGGAGCAGGCGAAAAAACGGCTGATCTTTGAAGAGTTTTTCGTGTTTTCTGCCGGCCTTGCCCTGATGCGCACATCCCGCGCCCAAAAGAAAACGGAAAGTTATGTAAACCTGAATATGACCCCCTTCTATCATGCCCTTCCCTTTACTCTCACAGCCGGTCAGCAGCAGGCGGTGGAGGATGTATTGGCAGATCTTGGTCGAGGCGCGCCTATGAACCGGTTGGTCCAGGGTGATGTGGGCAGCGGCAAGACCATGGTGGCGGCGGCAGCCGCCTACTGCACGGTGCAAAACGGATATCAGGCGGCCTTGATGGCCCCTACAGAAATTTTGGCAGAGCAGCACTATCAGTCCCTTTCCAGACTGCTTGCCCCCCTGGGGATTTCCATGTCGCTGCTGACAGGCTCCATGACTCCCAAGCAGAAGCAGCTGGTGCGGCAGGATATCGCCGAGGGAAAGGCGCAGTTTGCAGTGGGTACCCATGCCCTTTTGTCCGATGCCACCCGTTTCCGAAATTTAGGCCTGGTGGTGACAGATGAGCAGCATCGCTTTGGTGTTGCCCAGCGTTCCCGGCTTTCTGCCAAGGGAACAGACCCCCATCTGATGGTCATGTCCGCTACACCCATTCCCAGAACCCTGGCGCTGCTGATGTACGGCGATCTGGAGGTCTCCATCATCCGGGAGCTGCCGCCGGGACGGGAGCCGGTGGATACCTTCCTGGTGGATGAGTCCTACCGTGCCAGGATCAATGCTTTCATCCGCAAGCAGGTGGCAGAAGGTCACCAATGCTTTGTGGTTTGTCCCGCGGTGGAAGAAAATGAGGAGCTGGGGATTAAATCCGCTACTGTTTGGGCGGAAACTTTGCAAAAAACCGTATTTCCCGATCTGCGGGTAGCCCTGCTCCACGGACAGATGCGAGGAGCTGAGAAGGAAGCCGCCATGGCTGCCTTTGCCCGGGGAGAAGCGGATGTGATGGTGGCAACCACCGTCATCGAAGTGGGCGTGGATGTGCCCAATGCTACGCTGATGGTAATTGAGGATGCAGACCGGTTCGGTCTGTCCCAGCTGCATCAGCTGCGGGGGCGCGTGGGACGCGGCGGAAGTAAAAGCTACTGTATCCTTACCTCCCACAGTAAAAATCCCGAAACCCGGCTTCGCATGAAAGCCTTCTGCAGTACCACCGACGGTTTCAAGATCGCGGAAGAAGACTTGAAAATGCGGGGACCCGGTGACTTTTTCGGCTCCCGGCAGTCGGGCCTGCCAGTATTCCGGGTGGCAAACTTAAGCATGGATCTGAGTACCTTGCAGGAAGCGCAGGCAGCCTCTGCCGCCTGGATCGACACCGAGGGTACGGCAGATACCCCCGAAGGGATCGCTCTCCGGGATCGGATCGGCGAGCTGTTCAACCGGGCCGAGGGAACGATGAACTAAAATAAATTGCAGCTTATCAAATTAATAAAAAATAAAAAAACAACTTGTAACTTTCCTGAAAATGTAGTAAAATAGTATAACTGGTATTATGCAAAATTTGACTATTCCCCGTTATGGAGGTATATACTTATGAAAAAACCCATTGTTCTTGTGATCATGGACGGTGTGGGTAAGGGCGACGGTGGCAGCGGTGACGCTGTGGTAGTTGCCAAGACTCCCACTTTGGATCATTTGCTGGCAACCTGCCCCCATACCTATCTGAAGGCTCACGGCACCGCCGTCGGTCTGCCTTCTGATGAGGATATGGGCAACTCTGAAGTCGGTCACAACGCCCTGGGCTGCGGCCAGGTCTACTCTCAGGGTGCCAAGCTGGTAGGAGAATCCATCGAAAACGGCGCGCTGTACGCATCCGCTACCTGGAAGGCACTGGTCGCCAACGCAGAGGGTAAGGCTCTGCACTTTTTGGGCCTTTTGTCTGACGGCAATGTCCACTCCAATATCCATCACCTCATCGCGCTGCTGAAGCAGGCCCATGCCGAGGGCGTGAAGAAGGCTTATGTCCACATTCTGCTGGATGGCCGTGATGTGCCCGCCACCTCCGCTTTGGAGTATGTGGAGCAGCTTGAAAATGTGCTGGCTCAGCTGAAGGGCGAAGGCTGTGATTATGCCATCGCTTCCGGCGGCGGCCGTATGCAGGTGACCATGGACCGTTATGAAGCCAACTGGGGCATGGTGGAAAAGGGCTGGAGAACCCATGTGCAGGGTCAGGGCAGAATGTTTGCTTCTGCCAAGGAAGCTATCGAGACCTACCGCGCCGAGACCGGCTGTATTGACCAGGATCTGCCTGCCTTTGTCATCGCCCGGGGAGGCGAGCCTGTTGCCAAGATCGCAAACGGCGACAGTGTGATTTTGTTTAACTTCCGTGGTGACCGGGCTCAGGAGATATCTCTGGCCTTTGACCGGAAGAATTTTGATAAGTTCGACCGGGGCGATTACACCGGCGTTATGTTTGCCGGTATGCTCCAGTACGATGCTGACCTGAACATTCCTGAAAACTATCTGCTGCAGCCTCCTGTCATCAAGAATACCCTGACAGAAGTGCTGTGTGCTGCCGGTATCCGGGAGTATGCGGTATCTGAGACCCAAAAGTACGGCCATGTGACCTATTTCTGGAACGGCAACCGTTCCGGCAAGGTTTGTGAAGAGCTGGAAGTTTACGAAGAGATCCCCTCCGATGTGATCCCCTTCGAACAGGCACCTGCCATGAAGTCCAAGGAGATCACCGAGAAAATGGTGCAGAACATGGCATCCATGAAGTTTGACTTCCTGCGCTGCAACTTCCCCAATGGCGACATGGTGGGTCACACCGGCGTTATGGAAGCTGTGGTTTACGCCATGGAGTGTGTGGACAATGGTCTGAAGGCCATTCTGGAAGCAGCAGACAAGTACGGCTACACCGTGCTGATCACCGCTGACCACGGCAATGCCGACCAGATGACTGAGACCAAAAAGGGCAAGACCTCTGTCCGTACCGCCCACTCTTTGAACCCCGTTCCCTTTATCATCTACGACAAGGATAGGGACTGGAAGGTTCTGGAGGGTGAATACGGCCTGGCTAACGTAGCCCCCACCGTCGTAAAGATGATGGGCCTGACTGCTCCCGATTGCTGGGAAAAGAGTATGGTATAAATTCAAAGAACAGCTTTAAAATAGGAGGTACTGATCTATGATCCGTCAGAACAATGATAATGGCAGCGTCAGTGTCAGCGCCAGCGTTTACAGTGACATTGCCGGAGCTGCAGCCAGTAACTGCTTTGGAGTTCGGGGCATGGCAGCCCGGAATATGCGCGACGGTGTGTATCACCTGCTGCGGAAAGAATCTATGTCCAAGGGTGTCAATGTGATTTTCCATGAGGACAGAACCATCTCCATTGATCTGCACATTATGGTAGACAACGGTGTAAACCTCAATGCCGTGGGTGAAGCGATCATTTCCCGGGTTGGCTACGAAGTTACCAAATATACCGGCACAAAAGTGCGGGGCGTAAATGTGCATATCGACTCTATGCTTGGCGACTGATAACCGGAGGGACAAAAATTGATGCAAAAAATGAATGGTGCGGATTTTCAGCGGCTGATGATCAGCGCAGCAGCCGCTGTAGAGCTGAATAAGCAGGCACTGAATGAACTGAATGTATTCCCTGTGCCGGATGGCGATACAGGCACCAATATGTCTATGACCATCCATGCTGCGGCTGTGGATCTGCGCAAGTTGGAAGACCCTACATTGGAAAAGGCTTCCGCCGCCGCTGCTTCTGCTATGCTGCGGGGCGCCCGGGGCAACTCCGGTGTTATTTTGTCTTTGTTGGTACGGGGTATTGCCAAAAAGCTGAAGGGCTACCCTGTATGTGATGGCACTCTGTGGGCGGCAGCCCTGCAAGAGGGCGTGGAAGCTGCCTACAAAGCGGTTATGAAGCCTGCTGAGGGCACGATTTTGACCGTAGCCCGTTTGGCTGCGGCAAAGGCGATGAAGGCATCCCGGAAGAACAGAAATGTTGAAGCCGTCCAGGAAGCCGCTATTGAAGAAGCAAAGGTGGCTTTGGCCAATACCACCAATCAGAACCCGGTGCTGAAAAAGGCCGGTGTGGTGGATGCCGGCGGTAAGGGCTGGCTGGTGATTTTGGAGGCGATGCTCAGCGCCATGCGCGGTGAGGAAATCATAGCTCCTGAGAGTGCAGATACTGAGGTAAAGGAGCAGGCGGATTTCGCAGACTTCAATACCGAGGATATCACCTTCACCTACTGTACGGAGTTTATCATCTCCCGGGAAAACAAGCTGGATCCGGAAAAGCTCAGAGACTTCCTGTCCAGCTTGGGCGACAGTCTGGTGCTGGTGGATGACGATGAGATCATCAAGGTCCATGTCCACACCAACGACCCCGGCAAGGCCCTCCATGAAGCTATGGATTACGGCTCTTTTGTCACAGTCAAGATCGAGAATATGCGTTTGCAGCATACCGAAAAGGTTTTGGCAGAAACAAAAGAAGAGCCCAAGATCGCGGAGCCGGAGAAGCCCATCGGCGTAGTCTCTGTTTGTGTTGGTGACGGCATTGCCGAAGTGTTCCGGAATCTGGGGGTAGACGGCCTGGTGTCCGGTGGTCAGACTATGAATCCCAGCACCCAGGATATTCTGGAAGTGGTCAATACCGTGCCGGCAGAAACCGTCTATGTGCTGCCCAATAACAAAAATATCATCATGGCAGCCCAGCAGGTGGATGCTCTGACTCCCAAGAATGTCATCGTGCTTCCCAGCAAGACCATTCCGCAGGGCGTGACGGCTATGCTCAGCTTTAATCCTGAGGGAACCAACGAGGAAAATGTGGAGGCCATGACAGAAGCGATGGCTACTGTGGATACCATGCAGCTGACCTATGCTGCCCGGAACTCTGACTTTGACGGCTTTATGATCCAGGAGGGCGACTATCTGGCTCTTTATGGCAGCGCCTTGTTTGGTACTGATAAGGATATCAATGTGCTGATTCGTGGCTTGGCAGAAAAGGTTAAGGATGCCGGCAAGGAGTATATCACCATCTATTATGGTGCGGATGTGCAGGAAGACCAGGCGCAAAAGGCCGCAGACGTGTTTGCAGAAGTTTGCCCTGAGGCAGATGTGAATCTGCTTCCCGGTGGTCAGCCTGTGTACTACTACCTGATCTCCGCAGAATAAAGGCTTGATGGGGCTGTTGCAAAATAAAAGCAACAGCCCCATTCCGTTTGGGAATCCGGGATTGTTTTTGCCTTTTTCGCATAGGCTATTGGAGGAAGGAGGCATCCTATGAATCGGTTACGGCAGCTTTTTGGAAGACTTAAGGATATGCGCATTGCGGAGCATGCGGCAAATGTGGGCTATTTTATGGTTCTTTCGGTGTTTCCTGCCCTGGTGCTGATTTTAAGTGTCCTGCGCTACACCAGTCTGGATGCCCAGGATCTGATGGACCTTTTGGAAGGTTTTTTGCCCAGTGCGTTGCTGCCGGCGGCAGAAAAACTGGTGATCAGCACCTATGCCCACACCTCCACAGCGGTGGTTTCCGTTTCGGCAATCAGCGCGTTGTGGTCTTCCAGCCGGGGAGTTTACGGTCTTCTGATGGGGCTCAACAGTATTTACGGCGTCAAAGAAAGCCGAGGATATCTGTATACCCGGCTGATGAGTGTATTTTACACCTTTTTGTTTGTGATCGTGCTGGTACTGACTCTGGTGCTCAATGTATTTTGGAAAGGGCTTCTGCAGATGCTGCCCGATGCCACCACACCGGTGGGACAGTTTTTGACGAAAGTGATAAGTCTGCGCTTTTTGCTGACGCTTTTGCTGCAAACCGGACTGTTTACCGCTATGTTTATGGGACTGCCCAACCGAAAGAACCGATTCCGGGAGAGTATCCCCGGTGCGATTTTGGCAAGTCTTGGCTGGTCCGGCTTCACAATGCTGTTCTCTGTCTATGTGGAGCGATTTTCCGGCTATTCCAATGTGTACGGATCCGTTTATGCGGTGGCGCTGAGTATGCTTTGGTTGTATTTTTGCCTGTCCATTGTGTTTTACGGCGGGGCATTGAACCGTCTGCTGATGGAAGCGGAGGATGTAGAAAAAATGTAAAATTTACCGGTGTTTACGACTTGTTCACAACCGGTTGCTACAATGAAGAAAATACCAAGGAGGGGAATGCTGTGTTTGGTTTGGTGACAGCCAGTCTTTCGGAATTGACGAAAGAGGAGAAGCACCGCTATAGCAGTGTGTACTGTGGCATTTGCCGGCAGATCCGGCAGCGTTCTTCCCGGCTTTCCCGGCTGGGTCTGAGCTATGACATGGCTTTTTTGGCCCTCCTTTTGATGAGCTTATATGAGCCGGAGGAAGCCTCCGGCACCCGTGCCTGTGGGCTGCATCCCATCAAGCCCCGTCCCTGGGTGGATAACGAATATATTCGCTACGCCGCGGACATGAATGTGGCCTTGGCTTATCATAAGGCGGCAGATGATTGGCAGGATGACAAAAGTGTAGCCGCCCGGCTTCGGGGGTCGGTGTTTTCCAAAAGCTATCCCGGAATCCGGAGCCAATACCCCCGGCAATGTGAGGCGATTGAAACTTGTATCACCCGACTGGGGGAATTAGAGGGAAAAAACTGCGAAAATCCTGATTTAGTGGCCAACTGCTTTGGTCAGCTGATGGGGGAGCTTTTGGTGTACCGGGAGGACCTTTGGTCACCTACCCTGCGGCAGATGGGTATGGCATTGGGCAGATTTATCTATTTGGGAGATGCGGTTTTAGATTATCGACGGGATCGGCGGAAAAAGAAGTACAACCCTTTCCTGGCCCAGGGAAATGAGGAAAATTGGGAGCTGTGGCAGCAATATTTGGTACTGGCCATGGCCCGGTGTACCGATGCCTTTGAGCGGCTGCCGCTGGTGCAGGACAAAAAGCTTTTGGATAACATTCTGTACAGCGGTGTTTGGGGCAGATTCCGAACAAAGGGGAACGAGGAGGGACAAGATGGATCCGTATAAAGTGCTTGGGGTAAGCCCCAATGCCACAGACGAGGAAATTAAACAGGCCTATCGGCGTTTGGCAAAGAAGTATCACCCGGACTTGAACCCCGGGGATGAGGCGGCCGCAAAGAAGATGCAGGAAATTAACGCGGCATATGAAAAAATCAAGAACCCGGAAAAGGCCAACTCGGGCAGCCAAAACGGCTATGGTGGCTACGATCCCTTTGGCGGCTATCGGCAATATCGCCGCGAGGATACTGCGGAAGATCCCTATCAAAGATCCGCTGCCCAATACATCCGCTACGGAGATTTCCAGGCTGCGCTGCAGGCTCTGGAAAACTCAAAAAACCGAAATGCCCGTTGGTACTGTCTCAGTGCCTTGGCCAACGACGGCTTGGGCAATCAGGTCACGGCCTTGGAACATATTCGTCGGGCAGTCTCTATGGAGCCGGACAATATGCAGTATTTGCAGCTTTTGGAGCAGATGGAAAACGGTGGCTCTGTTTATCGGCAGAGGGCCGGACAGTTCCGGGGCTTCCGGATGGCGGGAGCGCCTTGCGCAGGCCTTTGCGCATTTTATCTGTTCCAGCTGTTCTGCTGCCGCGGCTACGGCTTCTACTGCTGCTAAGAAAATCAAATTCCCGTTTATCGGGCAGCCGATGGCTGCCAATTGACAATTGAAAATTGACAATGGACAATTAAGGAGTCGCCAAAGGCGACATTTTTAAATTATTTCCGAAGGAAATACCACAATTGTCAATTATCAATTATCCATTATCCATTCGTGCGTCAGCACGATAAATGGCAATTTACTTGACAAAACCGCAGAACATTGCTACAATAATTTCGACAATTTGATAACCCATTGCGTGGTAGATAGGGCGTCCGGCCTGATCTACTGAACAAGATAACCGGGTGCGAATCCCGGACGGTACCGCCGCTGTATGTGCCTATGGTGCTCTTCTATGACGAAAGTCAGTCACTGGATTATTCCGGGAAGGCAGAGAGCATCGCAGCATCCCAGAGCTGCAAGCATGAGTCAGAAGACCTACGCATTGGATTCTCCCACTTCCTGCGTGTATACGGGAAGTTGCGTTTGTCGCAGAAAATCGGCTGCGGCACCAGTATTTGGTGCCGCAGCCTCTAGTTTTTAGGAGGAAAATTTATGAAAAACACAATGAAAAAATCCCTGTCTATTTTGCTGGCTGTGATGCTCCTTGCCGGTATGATGCTTCTAACCGGCTGCCGCAGTGAAAAGCTGGTCATCAAGGATTCCGATACCTATATCGTGATCAAGACTACCCAGGAGGCTATGGGCGAAGAAACCGATATGCTGCTGATCGAGTATATGGGCATACTGAAGGATAAGGGCGAGTTGGAATTTGAGATCGCCAATGGTATGATCACCTCCATCAACGGCATCGACAATCCTGCGGATTACAGCAGCTGCTGGATGCTTTATACCGGCGATGAAGAAAATGCCAATGTAGCCTGGGGCGCCGTGGAGTACGAGGGGAAGCAGTACGGTTCTGCCATTTCCGGTGCGGAAACCCTGAAGATCAAGCCCGATCAGCTGTATATTTGGGTCTTCAAAGCCTTTAGTTGATGAAACAGACAAAACTTATCGTCCGTGTTGCTATGTGTGTCGCGCTGCTCATCGGCGGGCAGCTGGCGCTTAGCAGCGTATCCGGCATTGAAATCGTCACGGTGATGATGCTTTGTTTTTGCTTCTGCTACGGCATTCGCCACGGAATAGCCATCGCCACCACATTTTCCTTGCTGCGATGCCTGGTTTTTGGTTTTCAGGTCAATGTGATTGTATTGTACCTGATCTATTATAACCTGTTTGCTGTTTTCTTCGGTTGGCTGGGTGTGCGCTTTGCTGGGAAAGTGTCTCTTGCCAAAACCGTCCTGGTGGTAGTGTTTGCGGCTCTGTTTACCCTGGGCTTTACCTTACTGGATGATGTTATCACACCGTTAATGTACGGCTTCCACAAAAAGGCCGCTATGGTCTATTTCCTTCAGTCTTTGTATGCGGTGATTCCCCAAACAGTCTGTACAGTGGTGACAGTATCCATCTGCTTCCACCCATTAACGAGGGTAATCAAAAGATTCAATCTCTAAAAATGTTATCGTAGGGCGGGGGCTTGCTCCTACAGACAATCTTAAAAACAGAAAAACCCGCAGACGGCATTGCCTGTCTGCGGGTTACTGTTTCATGATTGGTTTGTCAATGTGCAGCACCCTTAAGGGCGGCTGCGCTAATTTTATACTTCCTTATACATGGCGGCAGCATCGTCCTTGCGGACGGTTTCTGCTACCAGCAGAACCTCCACAGCCACCACCCGGGGACCCATACTGATCTCAATCTTGTCGCCGACCTTTACATCATAGCTGGCTTTTACCACCCGTCCGTTGACGCTGATACGGCCGTTGTCACAGGCTTCGTTGGCAACGGTGCGGCGTTTAATCAGCCGGGATACCTTCAAATATTTATCAAGACGCATACTTTACCTCCCGACTAAATCCTTCAGCCCCTTGCTTGCTTTGAAAGCCGGCACCTTGGTAGCTGGGATCTCCACACTTTTCCGGGTCACAGGGTTTCTGCCTACCCGGGCTTCCCGGTTGCGCACCTCAAAGGTGCCGAAGCCGGACAGCTGAACGGACTCTCCCTGAGCCAGCTTCTTCGCGATGATGTCAATGGCGGCATTGATAAGACGCTCCGCGTCTTTTTTTTGTACACCCGCAGCCTGCGCGGCAGCGGCGGTCAGTTCACTTTTATTCATAACCGACTTCCTTTACAGACGGAGTAAATTGGCGATCTTTTCGCCCTTGGGCAGCAGCAGGCAATCCTCCCGGGTGATGGCTTTCAGCTTCACCACGGCGATGAGATAGACCACCGCACCCACCAAAATCGGCACAGCGCAGCCGATCAGCTTGCTGACATTTCCACCCATGACCAAATGCAGACCCTTGCTGGTGCCGAAGACGGCAACGCCCATAATGGCGGCAGCCAATACAGCCCGGAAAAGGCTCTTGAGGACCGCTGGGGGATTTTTGAAAACCTTACGCATGGCAATGAGGTTCAGCGCGGTAATGCATACATAGCAGGCCAATGTGCCAATGGGCGCGCCCAAAATGCCAATGTTGGGATTGCCGGTGAGAATGAAGATCACAGCCAGCTTCAGAACGCCGCCGATAAACATATTGATCACCGGGAGCGTCACATTGCCGTGAGCCTGCATGATGGCAGTGGTCAGCAACACAATGGCGTTAAATACGATGCAGATGCCGAGAATGGACATCAGACTTGTGGAAAGCCGCAAATCTTCCCCTGAGTAGCCACCAAGCAAGGCAGTGACCGGCTCAGCCAGCAGGAAAAGGCCTACAGCGCAGGGCAGGGCGATGAGACCGGTGATCCGGACACCGGATTCTTCGGTAGCCTTCACTTCCTTATCCTTTTTCAGGGTAAGCTGAGCGGTGATGGCAGGGATGATGCTGATGGTAATGGGGTTAATGAAGGCGCAGGGCATATTGAAAATCGTCTGGGTCATGTTGTAAATGCCCTTCATATTGTCGGCCTGCTTTTGGGTATAGTCCAAAACCTCCAGCAGACGGCTCATGTAGATCTTGGTCTCCAGCATGGTCAGCAGCTGCAGACCGGCAGAGCCGATGGTAATGGGAATGGCAATGGCCAGCAAGGTTTTTGCGATCTTCCCGGAGGAGGGGACTTCTTCCTCAGTGACCGGCAGCGCCTTATAAGACTTGTGGCAAATCAGCTTCAGATACAGGGCAGACAGGGCTGTGCCAACGGTCACACCCAAAATCGCACCGGCAGCGGCCAGAGGAATGCTATTGGTGTAACGCCATACAAGCAACGCGGCGCCCATGCCGATGACCAGTTTGCATACTGCCTCCAAAACCTGACTGACGGAGGTGGGCATCATGTTGCTCTGTCCCTGGAAGAAGCCACGATAGGTGCTGATCAGACAGATGAAGAAAGCGCAGGGACCCAGAGCGCCAATGGCAGCCCAGGCATCCGGTTGTTCCTGGAATGCAGCAAGCTGTCGGCAGAATACCGTCATCAGAATACCGCCGGCAAGACCTATGATCAGGAAAATGGTCCGGCAGGTTCTGTAGATCTTCCGCACTTCCCGGTAATTTCCCAGAGAGTTTGCCTGGGAGATCATCCGGCTCATAGCCACCGGAAGACCGGCAGAGGAGACCATGAGAAGTACGGTGTAAATTTCATAAGCAGTGTTGAAATAGCCGAAGCCCTCCGGACCGATAATAGCGTTCAGAGGAATCTTATACAAAGCACCGATCACCTTGACGATGGCGGTAGACAAAGCCAGCAGCATGGTGCCGTGCAAGAAGGTTTGAGATTTGGATGATTTAGACATGGAAACCTCCCATTGTCATTGTCCCTGCCCGTCATCGGTGAATACCCGGGCAATGGCGTAGTTTGTCAGGTCGGCAACGGCAGCCGGCAGGTCGATGGTGGGGAATTGACCGTTTTGGTAGAGGATCTTGCCCCGCACCATGGTCATGGCCACATCGCCGCCCATGGCACTGTAGGTAAGACCGTTGAGTACATTGTGGCAGGGAATCAGATGGGGGGCGGAGAAATCCACCAGACACAGGTCGGCATCAAAGCCTTCTTGAATCATGCCGGTGTCTGCGGCGCGGCCCTGGGCCTGCGCGCCGCAGGTGGTGGCCATCATCAGGGCGGCAGTGGCGGGAAGTCCCACAGAGTTGTCGTCGCTGCGCTGGGAAGCAGCAGCGGCACGCATCACCGGGAACAGATCCAGGTTACCGGCCTCCTGAGAACCGCCGGTACCCAAAGCCACATTCAGCCCTGCCTTGACACAGCTGAGAATGGATGCGGTGGGGCGGGCAGCCTTGGCATCGGAAATGGGCGTCGCCACGATAGATGCCTTCTTTTTGCCAAGGAGCGTTTGTTCTTCAGGGGTCAGACAGCCGCAGCCCGCGGCGGTGGTGGGGAGCAGGAAAAGTTTGTGGCAGTCCAAAAGCTCTGCCGGGGCAAGACCGGTGCGGTCCAAACAGAAATCCACCTCGCCCTGGGTTTGGGACAAGTGCAGCTGCAGCCGCAGCTCCTTTTCGGCAGCATAGCCTAAAAGACCTTCCCAAAGTAGGTGGTTGCTGGTGTATTCACTGTGGATGCCCGCATCAATGCGGATCCGGCCGTTGTCGTAGCCATGCCACTTGTCCACGATCCGCTGCAGCTCACGGCATTGTTCGTCGGTCTCAAAGTCAAATTCCTCGCAGGTGTCAATAAACCGGTAGGCGGACAGGGCAAGATTTGCTTTGATGCCCGCTTCCGCCACAGCCTCCGCGGTGGCATCGGGGTAATAGTACAGATCCGAAACCGAGGTGATGCCAAACCGCAGGCATTCGGCAATGGACACGGTTGCTGCCGCCTTGGCAGAGCGGTGATCCATTTTCGCCTCCCGCTTCAGCTGCTCCTGAAGGGCCTGAGCGGGGGAGAGGTCATCCAGGTAACTCCGCAGAACAGAGGCAGCCAAATGGGTGTGGCAGTTCACAAGTCCGGGCATCAGCACCATGCCGGTGCCGTCAATGATGGTTTTCGGCTGCTCCTCAGGAGGTTTCTTGCCGATGTAGGCGATCTTACCGTCTTTTACACCCAAATGGGCGCCAAACAGCACATCCATCCGGGCGTTCATGGTAACAATGGTAACATTGGAGATTAAGGTATCCAAAATATATGCTTCCTTTCCGTGGAAAGTTGAAATGTCAATTTACAGCAGTGCAAAAAGCTTTTGCTTGTCCTCCAGCACAGAATCGATCATGTCGATATACTGCTCCGGGAACTTGGGGTTGTGGAATCGCTGCAGTGTGCCGTCGGGAAGGTTGACCTTGTTCATGCCACCGCCACCCAAAGAAACAATAGAGTGCAGCTCTTCCATCATGAAAATGTTATACAGGCAATCCTGCCCGGGAAGACTCCAGCCCACATTCTCAAAGGAGCCGGACATATACTTCTGCCGATACAGGTAGTAAGGCTTATAGCCAAGCTTGCGAAGAGTCTCGTTGGCGTATTCCACCATCCGAGCCACTTCCTCCGGGGCAGAAAGATTGTCCCGGCGCTGGAACAGGTCAGCGCCTTTTTTCAGCGCCAGAGTGTGTACCGTAATATTGCCGGGGCGAAGCGCGGCCGCAGTGTCCAGAGAATGGCAAAAGCCCTCGTAGCTGTCTGTAGGCAGACCGGCAATGAGATCCATGTTGATGCTCCCAAAACCGGCGTCCTCCGCCCAGCGATAAGCTTGCAGTACATCTTGCGCGGTGTGGGGTCTGCCGCAGGCTTGCAGCACGGAATCCACCATCGTTTGGGGGTTGATGCTCATGCGATCTGCACCACCCCGACGGATGGTGACTAATTTTTCATGATTCAGGGTGTCGGGGCGGCCGCCTTCTACGGTAAATTCCAAACAGCGGCTTAAGTCAAAGCTGTCCCGGATGGTGGCAAGAAGCAGCTCCATCTGGGCAGTCGTCAAGGTGGTGGGGGTGCCACCGCCTATGTAGATTGTACGAATCTTTTTGCCGGAACTTTCCAAGAGTTTTCCTGTGGCGGCGATTTCCTGTAAAAGCGCCGTCAAATAAGGCGCGATCAGCGCCCCATGCTTGCCTACGGTGCGGCTGACAAAGCTGCAGTAGCTGCACCGGGTGGGGCAGAAGGGAATTCCCACATACAGGGAAATGTCGTTTTTATCCAAAAGCCGGGCAGCTTCCACGGTGGATTGAGAGCAGTCCACTGCCAGCTTAGCCCGGGAGGGTGTCACATAGTAGATATCCTCCAAAAGCTTTTGAGAAGCTTCCGGTGTACCGCCTTCCAGCAAATGCCGGGTGGAAAGCTTGGTGGGGCGAACCCCGGCCAATGCGCCCCAGGCAGGCTTCTTCGGTAAAAGCTGCACCGCTGCCCGGTAGTAGCTTTGCTGCAAACACCGGCGGCGCAGGGATACGGTTTCTTCAGAAACAGGCAAACGGCGGCTTGCCCGGACAGTTTTCCCATCCAAAGTGATGACCGTCACCGCGGTGATATAGGTCTTGCCCCGGAAAAGAGAGGATGTTGCTTCCACCGGGGAATCGGCAGAAAACAGCGCCATTTGCAGCTGCTCCACCGCATAACGGTCCTCGTGACCGATGAGCGTCAGTTTCATAATTGCATCCTTTTTACTGCATATAGGGGTTATACTGCCGTTCCATAGCCAGGGTGGTGGCTTCTCCGTGTCCCGGATGAACGGCAAATTCTCCCACCAAATCCCGCAGCTTCAGCAAGCTCTTCCGAATAGCAGTCCAGTCGCCACCGGGAAGATCCGTCCTTCCGCAAGAGCCTGCAAACAGGGTGTCTCCGGAGAAAATGTGTTTTTCGCAGAGCAAACACACAGAACCGGGGGTATGCCCGGGGGTGTGCATGATCCGAAAGCTCAGGCCAGCCAAAGACAGGGCAGTGCTGTAGGTGTCCGTGTAGAAAAGCGGACCGGCAGTAAACATTTCGGGAAGAGAAAGCTCATCCGGGTGCAAATATACCCGGCAGTCGGTTTCCGCGACCAAAGCCTTTACAGCGCCTACATGGTCAAAATGTCCGTGGGTCAGCAATATGGCATCCAAAGTCAGCCCCAGTCCCTGCAGCTCCCGCAGAATATCCTCAGCCTGGTAGCCGGGGTCGATGATGACACAGGTTTTTGCGTTTTCTTCGTGTACAATGTAGCAGTTGGTCTGATAGTTGCCCAAAGCCAAAGTGTGAATTTTCAGCATAGTTACCTCCTGGGCTCTCCCAGCAGCTGATCTGTATCCAAAATCAGGGTCACAGGGCCATCGTTGACAGATTCTACCTGCATATCCGCACCGAATCTGCCATGCTGAGGGGGATATCCCAGTTCTTCGCAGATGGCCAAGAACTTTTCGTACAACGCGTTGCCAAGCTCCGGACCGGCAGCCTCGGTGAAGCTGGGACGGCGGCCTTTCCGACAGTTGCCGTAAAGGGTGAACTGGCTGACGACCAACACTTCGCCCTGAACGGCCTCCAGACCCAAGTTCATTTTGCCGTTTTCATCCTCGAAGATCCGAAGTCCCAGGGCTTTTTCTGCCAAAGCCCGACATTCTTTTTCTGTGTCGTTGGGGCCTACACCCAGCAGGATCAGAAAGCCCCTGCCGATTTTTCCAACAGCTTCTCCGCCGATGGCAACAGAGGCGGATTTTACTCTGGTAAGCACAGCGCGCATAGTAACGCACTCCTTTTCAGGTTAGTTTTGCCCCCGCCTGGAGCTGATCACATCCGGGATGTTCAGCAGCTTGTTGCGGATGGCATCCAGCTCGGCCACATTCGTGACCTCAAATTTCACCGTAAACACACTTCTGCCGCCGGGCATATCCTTGCCATACAGCTCCTTCACCCGAACCCGGGCAGTGGTCATGGTTTGGGCAACATCCAGCAAAAGACCATCCCGGGTAATGCATTCCAGCTCCAAGACTGTCTCAAAGGGCTGGGCATCCTGGTTGGCCCATCGCACCGGTACCCACCGGGCAGCCTGAATGGGATGTTCCCGGTTTGCGGTGTTGGGACAGTCGCACCGGTGGACACTGACACCGAAGCCCTTGGTGATAAAGCCGATGATGGCATCTCCGGGAACCGGGGTGCAGCACTTGGCGAACTTGATCATGCACGAGTCAATATCTTCCACAATGACACCGTTGACAGCGTGGCGGTTTTGTTTGGTGCTGTCTTTGTCAGAGATGGTCTTCAGAGGATTGCTCTGCAGCTTTTCGCTGGCCTGAACCTTCAGCGCCTTGTTGATATCATCCCGGATACGGCCCACAGCCTTGGTGGCAGTCAAACCGCCGTAACCGATGGCGGCGTACATATCCTCCCAGTTGTCGAAGGCCAGCTTCCGCAGAAGCTGGGGACCAAGCTCCGGGTCGATGGTGATGGACAGGGGCAGACCGGCCCGCTTCATTTCAGATTCAAAGGAAGACCTTCCATGAAGCACATTTTCTTCCCGCTTTTCCTTCTTGAACCACTGGCGGATCTTGGTACGGGCCTGGTTGGATTGGCAGATGCTCAGCCAGTCCCGGCTGGGCCCCTTGGCGGCTTTAGAGGTCAAAACCTCAACAATGTCACCGTTGTTCAGGGTGGTGTCGATGCCCACGATCCGGTTGTTGACCTTGGCACCGATCATGGAATTGCCAACGCCGGAGTGGATGGCATAGGCAAAGTCAATGGGGGTAGAGCCTGCCGGCAGAGAGACGATCCGACCCTTGGGGGTAAAGACGAAGACCTCATCGTCAAACATATCGATCTTCAGAGATTGGATATATTCGTCAGCATCCGCATCCTGCTGGCTTTCCAGCAGACGGCGTACCCACTCGAAATCCTTTTCATCACCGGCACCTACGCCCTGCTTGTACTTCCAGTGGGCGGCGATACCGTATTCCGCGGTCTCATGCATTTCCCAGGTTCGGATCTGCACCTCAAAGGGGATGCCCTGGGTGCCGATGACAGTGGTATGCAGACTTTGATACATATTAGGCTTGGGGGTGGAGATATAATCCTTGAATCTGCCGGGGACCAGGTTGAACAGATCATGGATATGACCTAAAACATTGTAGCAGTCAGGAATGGTGTCCACAATGACCCGGAAGGCGTACACGTCGTACAGCTCATCCAGGGTCTTGCCCTGATTTTGCATCTTGCGGTAGATGGAGTAAACGTGCTTGATCCGTCCGTAAGCGGTGTTATGGATATTCATAGCCGCCAGCCGGTCGGTGATCTTGCCCTGAATGGTGCGCATAAAGGCTTCATCCTGCTCTTTGTGGGCATTCAGATAGGTCATGATCCGATTGTAATCACTGGGATTCAGATACCGCAAGGCGATATCTTCCAGCTCCCACTTGATCTTCTGCATACCAAGGCGGTGAGCCAGAGGGGCATAGATATCCATGGTCTCCCGGCATTTCAGAACCTGCTTTTCCGGCGTTTGGTACTGCATGGTGCGCATATTGTGAAGCCGGTCGGCGATCTTGATAAGAACCACCCGGATATCCTTGGACATAGCCATGAACATTTTTCGCAGGTTCTCCATCTGGGCCTGCTCGGAGCTGGAGAAATTGGCACGGGTCAGCTTGGTGACACCTTCTACCAGCTGGGCCACAGTCTGCCCAAAGAGCTTTTCGATCTCTTCGTGAGAGGCATCGGTATCTTCAATGCAGTCGTGGAGCAGCGCGCCTAAAATGGCATCGGCATCCAGACCCATTTCTGCCACGATCTGCGCCACAGCCAGGGGATGGATGATGTAAGGAGAGCCGTCTTTCCGCTTTTGGAACTGATGCTTGTTTTGGGCATAGTCAACTGCCCGGTCGATCAGCTCCATGTCCGCACCGGGAAGGCATTTTGCGATTGTGGCCCGCATGGAGCCGTAATGGGTATCAAAAGTTTCCATAGCTGTCAGCTCTCTTTCGCTTGCACCAGCAGACGCATGGTTCGACTGTTACTGAGGTCTGCTTTCTGGGCGTCGGGGATGAGTTCGATGTTGATATATTTATGCTGATGCTCCAAACGAAGCAGCTCCACATCCCGGAAAATATCCAAACAGGTGAGCATTTGTCCCAAACTTAAGGGAAGATTTGACCAGCGGACGATTTTCCGGCACAAACACATGGGATCTTCCCGGAGAGGGGAGGGAGAAGCAGCCAAATACCGCCATACCCGAGCCAAAGTGTTTCGGTCAGGCAACAGCGTAGCGGCATCCCGGGCGTCGATGGAGCCCTTGCGCAGATTCCGGTAATTTTGGAATTCCGGGCAGCAATCCGCACTGCAGTGGGGGCGGATGTCCAGAATATGCATTTGCACACTTCTTTCTCCACGATACTCATTGACCTGGGGAGAGAAGGCCACATCCACCACATCCCCCGGCTCAATGGAGAAGCTTTCGGGAGTGGCAGAGAAGCAGATGGCGGGGATCCCATAAGAGCCGGAGCGAAGCTTCAGCCGCATATGCCGACCGCCTCCTACCATGCTGATGCGCTCAATGGTAAGCTTCTCCATCATCAGCACCGGCTTGGGACAGCCGCTGCCGGTGGGCTCCAGAGCCATCAGACCGTCAATGCCCCGGACTGTCAGCAGTTCCGGCGGGATCCGGCAGTCTACATCCAACTGCGTATGGACAGTTCTGTCAGAATAGTAAAGGGATGCCAGCTGGCAGATCTGCTGCCGGAACGCACTGATCTGATTCCGGGAAATGGTAAAACCGGCGGCAAGCTCATGACCGCCATAGCTTTCCAGCAACGGCGAAAGTGCCGATAAGGAGGCAAATAGGTTGAAACCGCCGTAGCTGCGGGAGCTGGCCTTGCCGTGCTCACCGTCCAAACAGATCAGGAAGGTGGGACGGCAGAATTCCTCTGCCATGCGGCTGGCGACGATGCCTACCACACCCTGATGCCAGCTGTCATCAGCCAAAACGATGGCTTCAGGGATATGCCCCAAAGGCAGCATGGAAACGGCCTGGGCATAGATCTCAGATTCCACACTTTGCCGCTGGCGGTTCAGTTCACACAAAGCATGGGACAGATATTCTGCCCGTTCCGGATCCTGGGTCAAAAACAGTTCCACAGCCAGCTCGATCTTGCCCATACGGCCGGCGGCGTTGATCCGGGGAGCTAATACAAAGCCCAAAGTACCGGCATTGACAGACTCCATGGCACAGCCGCTTTCTTTCATCAGGGCAGCAATGCCCGGACGGCAGGTGTGCCGCAGGGCTTCCAAACCCCGGGAGACAAACAGCCGGTTTTCTCCCTGCAGGGGCATCACATCGGCAACGGTGCCGAGACATACCATATCCGCATAGTGGGAAAGCACCTCTTCCTGACTGCCGCACAGAGCCGCAGCCAGCTTGAAGGCCACACCTACACCGGAAAGGGTCTTGTGGGGATAGGTGCAGTCAGGTCGGTGAGGGTCGACTACGGCTATGGCTTCGGGCAGTGAGGATTTGCACTCGTGGTGATCGGTGATCACCAGGTCCATCCCCAATTCCCGGCAAAGTGCGGCCTCTTCCAAAGCGGTGATGCCGCAGTCTACCGTAACGATGAGCTTGACACCCTCCCTGCTCAGCTGCCGCAGAGCGATGGGGTTTAAGCCGTAGCCTTCCTCCAGCCGTCCGGGAATATAGCTGACGCAGTCCGCTCCGTGACGGCGCAAAAAATCCGTCAGCAGACACGTGGCGGTAATACCGTCCACATCATAGTCACCGAAAATGGCGATCTTTTCTCCCCGGGTCATGGCAAGCCCCAATCTTCCGGCAGCCAGATCCATATCCTTCATAGCAAAGGGATCCGGCATGGGGGCATTGCAGTCCAAGTAGGCATAAGCTGCTTTTGCGCTGCCTATGCCTCGGGAAGCCAGTACCATAGCAGTCAGGGGAGAGTAACCGGCACTGACCAACGTGTTGACACTGCCTTGTTCCGGCAGATGTACATTCCAAATTCCATACTTCACAGCAAAACACATCCAAAATAATTACTTTTCCTAATATTATAGCAAAACAATCCCGGATACACAATAGGAAGTTTGGTTTTTTTGGGAATTTGGAAGAAAATACAGGGAATAAAACCGATTATTGGGCGGGTTTTGCCTGCAAAAGCTGGGTAACGGTTACTGCCAGCAGCGGCGCCAAAAGCATACCCCCAAGCCCCCAAAGCCGATAGCCGGCGTAGAGCGCCACCAAAGTGATCAGCGGATCAAGACCCAGCTGCTTACCCACCAGCTTCGGTTCCATTACCGATCGTACCAATACAGCCACGATATAAATGCCCAGCAGACCGATAGCCCGCAAAGTGTCACCCTGTAAAAAGCAGACAATGCTCCAGGGAACCAGCACCATACCCGTACCTAAAATCGGCAGAGCGTCTACCAAACTGATGCTGATACCCCAAAAAATTCCGTAGGGGACCTGCAGGATCAGAAAACCGATGCACAGGATACAGGCCGTGATCCCGGTAAGCTTCAGCTGTGCCAGCAGCCACCCTCCCAGGGAGGATTTCAATTGCCCTAAAACCGGCAGATAATGGGCCTTCCAACTTTCGGGGATGAGAGCGGCAGAGCGCTGCTTCAGGCTGGGTAGCCTGGCACTGATCATAAAACTGGCAATGATCCAGGTGCCGACACCCAAAGCACTGTCCGGCAGGGCTCTGAGTACCCCGGAAGCGATGCCCAAAAGCCATAGGCTGATCCGCTCTAAAAATTGGGAGCTGCCGGAGAAAATCCCATCTACACAGTGGTTCAGAATCGGTCGGACACCCTCCGGTGTCCGGGCGGACAACTCTGTCAGCCAGACTTGGAGAGATCCTACTCCTTCCCGGGCGGTGGCTTCCAGATCCGGTACCACGCTGGCTAAAGAGCCAAGCTCCTTCAGCAGCAGCGCAACCAGCATCAGAGCGGATAAAATCACCAAAACCAGAGCGATGCAAACACCCAGCCCTGCCGCCAACCACCGCTTCATCCGGCAGCGGCGGACAAAGACCCGCACCAGGGGCTCCGCGGCCAGCGCCAGTAATACGGCAAACAGGAAGGGAAGGAACACCGGCAGCAGAAAACGCAGGGAAAACCATAACGCCAAAATCACTGCGGCGGTAACAAGTAATTTTCGGGGGATACTGTGGGTCATGTTGGGACTCCTTTCGTGGTAAGTTACGTAAGGGGTTGCAATTCTTAAAAAGTGTGATACAATACTGTTAAAGCGATAAAGTGGAGTGTGAAAAAGGCAATAAAACTGGTTTAGGAGGATAACTTATGGCACAGAAAAATAAGTTTTATATCGTGGAAGCATCTGCGCTTCCCGAGGTCTTTCTGAAGGTGGCGGAAGTAAAGCGCCTGCTGTCTACCGGTGAAGCGGCTACTGTAAACGATGCATCCAAAATAGTGGGCATCAGCCGCAGTGCCTTCTATAAATATCGGGATGCCATTATGCCCTTCCAGAATATGATGACCAATCGGGTCATTACATTCCAGTTTATGCTTCAGGATCAGCAAGGCGTGTTGTCTTTGATCCTGAAGGTCTTTGCGGAAAGCGGTGCCAATATCCAAACCATCAACTCCGTCAGCCCCTCCAACGGCTGCGCGTTTCTGACCATCACAGCGGAAACCACAGGTCTGGCGCTGAGCCTGGAGGAGCTGCTGCACAGACTGGAAGGTATCCCCGGCGTGATCCGGGCGGAGATCCTGGCAGGCTAAGCATTTACCACCCCGATGCTTCGGGGTGGTTTTTTGCGCACATTTCGTCGCCTTGGGACGTAGAATGGTGCGGAGGTGAAACTATGTTGATCGTTCAAAAATTTGGCGGAACTTCCCTGGCAGACAGCGATAAGATCCGCAAGGCTGCTTTGCGGACGGCGCGGTTATGCCGGCAGGGACATCAGGTGGTGACGGTGGTTTCCGCTCAGGGGCATACCACAGACCGGCTGATCCGGGAAGCTGGGGAGATCGATCCGCAAGGCTCAGCCAGGGAGATGGATGCCTATCTTGCGGCAGGGGAGCAGATGTCTGCCGGCCTTATGGCTATGGCACTGCAAAAGGCAGGCTGTGATGCCATCAGCCTGACCGGGTGGCAGGCGGGGATCTTAACAGACGGAGACCATGGCAATGCCCGGGTGGCGGTTTTGCAGTCAGACCGCATCCAGCGGGAATTGGCGCAGGGGAAAGCCGTAGTGGTGGCAGGTTTCCAGGGCGTGGATGCCGAGGGAGATATCACCACCCTTGGCCGCGGCGGTTCCGATACCACCGCGGTGGCCCTGGCAGCTTTTTTGGGGGCAGAGGAATGCCGGATCTATACAGATGTAGATGGGGTCTATGACCGGGATCCCCGGGAATATCCCGATGCCGTCCGTTATGACCGCATCGGCTACGATGCTATGCTGGACCTGGCCCGCCGGGGCGCTCAGGTGCTCCATGACCGATGCGTAGAGCTGGGGCGGCAATATGGGGTAAAGATCCGGGTGCTGTCTTCTTTCCGGCCGGGACCGGGTACCTTGGTTTCAGATTGATTCTTGCCATTTCCCCCAAAGGATATTCCTGAGTTTCAGGAAAAACCTATAAAATACTATTGACAAACGGGAAAAGGTATGCTAAGATACCCGGGTAATAAAGAAGGCTGAACATCCGCCTCACCGTAAGCTGACTGCAAAACGGTTCATATTCTCAAGCCCTCTTGGGGAATTTTGCGAGTATGCGGATGCTTTGGCATCCGCTTTTTTATCGTTATTTGGAGGTGCTTACCATAGCTAAGTTAGATCATCAGCTCAACGAGGAGATCCTCGACAAGGAAATCCGCCTGATCGGCGCCGACGGTGCCCAGCTGGGAATCGTATCTGCAGAGCAGGCCAATGATATGGCTGCCGAGCAAGGTTTGGATCTGGTAAAAATCTCTCCCAACGCTGTTCCTCCGGTCTGTAAGATCATGGATTATTCCAAGTTCTGCTACGACCAGAAGAAGCGGGAGAAGGACGCCAGAAAGAATCAGAAGGTCGTAGAGATCAAGGAAATTCGTATGAGCCCCAGCATCGACACCAACGACTTCAACACCAAGCTGAAAGCTGCCATGAAGTTCCTGGCAGACGGAAACCGGGTCAAGGTCAGCGTCCGCTTCCGCGGCCGTGAAATGGCTCACACCAATCTTGGCGAAAAGTTGCTGATGGACTTTGCCGCAGGCTGCGCTGAGATCGCTTCTATGGAGAAGAATCCCAAGCTGGAAGGTCGCTTCATGGCGATGTTCCTGACCCCGAAAAACACCAAATAAGTAATCAAACCAAAGATACGGAAGGAGAACCACTTATGCCCAAGCTGAAAACCCATAGCGGTGCAAAGAAGAGATTCAACCTGACCAAG
>JAFQIL010000040.1 GCA_017397565.1 Oscillospiraceae bacterium
CAATTGAAAATTGACAATGGACAATTAAGGAGTCGCCAAAGGCGACATTTTTAAATCATTTCCGAAGGAAATACCACAATTGTCAATTATCAATTATCCATTATCAATTCGTGCGTCAGCACGAGAAATGGCAATTTGTTGGCGGGGTGTGCCGTTGATGTTTGGTGCGTATTGGCAGGGCAAAATTTCCGGGACTGTTGCTTTGCAACAGTCCCGGAAAATCAGTTTGTCAGGGAATTCAGCAGCAGACCGACGGTAAGATGCCGGAAGATCTCCATGTGTGTTTCGGGCAGGTCATAGCCATCCAAAAGTGCGTCCACATTCAGAGCGCTCTCATCGGTCAAAGCCTCCTTGCCGATGGGGATTTGCAGCAGTCCCTTGGCAGTGATGTTGGGAAGACTTTGGATCTGGGCATTGGAAAAGCCCAAAGACTGATAGAAGTCAGCAGGCCAATCCTGACACCGGGGCTGCCGGAGGAAGCAGTGCTCCCAAGCCTCGGCTGTCTCGCAGTTGGGATTTTTGACCTGATATTGCGGATGCTCAGCGGCAAAACACAGGGCGTCCAGCAGAAATTCATCGGCACAAAGGGTACTGCCGGAGTAGACCAGGGGCTTTACAGAGGGCATGGAAGCAAGCTTTGCGGCAAACCAGTCAAAGCCGGGGAAGCTCTTGGCATCGCCGCAAAGCTCCCACAGGGCAGACTCTAAAGCAACGGCGCAGAGGATTTCCAAAGTCAGCAGGTCAGCCGCAGTCAGAACCCGGCAGTAAGGATGGGTGAAGACCTCTTTGGTATGTCGGTTCAGCTCTGTCACAGGGGCTTTGCAGGTAAGCATATACATGGGAACCAAATGGATCAGCACAAAATGGGCAGAGCCTAAAGTAGAGGGAGTGTCCGCCGCAGGATCGATGGCGATAAAAAGATTATTGCGATTCAAACCTACACCGTTGGCCCGCATCATGCCACGGCCGAAAATGTTGCTCTGGCTCAGGCACTGGGGAGACGCGATGACAGAATACTCACCTGCCATATCGATGTTGCGGATACTGTCCAGCTTTTCTTCCAACCGCGCTGCTGCCTGAGGATATTTCTTTTGCAGGCTCAGAACGGCTTTTCGCCAGGCACGCTCCAAACGAATACCCAGCCGACCGGCGGCAGAACTGCCGGAGAAGAAGACCTTGCCGCCCTCTGCCAGGGCATTACGGATGGCCTCTGCAAATGCGGAGAATTCTTCGGTTTTCAGAATCTCAGCGGCAGTTTGGAAGGATGTTTTATTCATAAAAGATGCTCCAATCTGTGTTTTATATTTTTTTGTATTTTATCATGTTGCCGGTTTGTGTGCAACAGGTAAAAGGGAAAGATTCCCCAAAAGTAAAAAATACCACAACAAAACAGGGAAAACAAGGGAAAATCTACAGAAAATATGGGGGGATTGACTGCGCTGGGCGGCGGAATCGGAAAGCAAATGACAAGCAAACAAAAAGCAAATGAAAAGCAAACCGAAAGGGAGATAGAGATAGAGGTAGAGATAGAGGTTAAGAACGAATGTTATAACACAGACAGAAAGCACGTGTGTGCGCAAAAAATTTTTTTCTTTTTTGTCGGGGCTTAACAAACGCAAAAAAACGCCTGAAAAAAAGAAAAGTTCAGATCCGGATTTGTATTGGTATTACTGGATTTTTCGCCCTTCACAGGGGGGTGTACCGGATGACCTTTTTATGTGATAAAATAGCTGCGGATGAAGGGAAAGGAGGCATTTTTATGAATCCATCGGATTACAGGATCTGCCTGGATCTGCAAGCTCCCCACGGCGCGGTGGAGCTTAGCATGAAGCAGGGAGATACCCACAGATGTATTTACATCACTCTCACCGACGGCGGCAGGCTCTATGAACCTGCCAACTGCTGCCCGGTCTTTACGGCGAAAAAGCCGGACGGCACGGTGATCTATAACCGCTGCCGGGTGGAGGAGCAGACGGTGATCTACGAGGTCACCCCCCAGACTACTGCAGCCCCCGGAAGGGTAAGCTGTGAGCTGCGGCTCTACAGCCCGGAGCTGGAAACCGACAGCCAAGGGATCCCCATTCCCGGAACGGGCAAGCTGATTACCGCTGCTGCCTTTGCTGTTGCTGTGCATCCCCGGGTCTGTCAGGACGGAGATGTGGTAGCTTCTGCCCCGGAGGCTACGGCTTTGGAGGCGCTGGTGGCAGAAGGCATAGCGTTGGTGGACACAGTGCAGACAAAGCTGGATAACGGCGCCTTTGTCGGCGAAAAGGGCGATAAAGGCGATAAGGGAGACCAAGGCGAAAAGGGCGACAAAGGTGACAAGGGCGACAAGGGCGATCCGGGAGAGGTGAACATCGACGACGATCACACCCGAGAGGACGCTACGTGGTCCAGCATGCAGATCTCCGCTGAGATCGGTGATTGCGTAGGCTATTATCTACAAGAAAAAACTGAGGATGATAAGGCCCGGGCCCGGAAGAATATCGGCGCAATCGGAGACGGGGACAGCGTGTACGCGCTGGAAATAACTGGCAAGCTGCGTATTGATGAAGAAGTAGAGGTTAATTTAAATGGCAACCGCATCCATGG
>JAFQIL010000002.1 GCA_017397565.1 Oscillospiraceae bacterium
AATTGAAAATTGACAATGGACAATTAAGGAGTCGCCAAAGGCGACATTTTTAAATCATTTCCGAAGGAAATACCACAATTGTCAATTATCAATTATCCATTATCAATTCGTGCGTCAGCACGAGAAATGGCAATTTGTCAGTTAAGAGCAAAGAAAACCAGGCAAGCTGAAGCTTGCCTGGTAGTCGTTTCTTACATAGAGCCGTCGCGGCCTAAGACAACTTTGATGGTTTGTGCCAGAATCTTCAGATCCAAGCCCAGACTCCATTCCCGGATATATTTCTTATCCAGCTCCACCACCTGTTCAAAGTCGGTGATGTTGCTCCGCCCGCTAACCTGCCACAGACCGGTAATACCGGGTTTAATGGCCAGCCGCGCCCGATGGTGCAGGTCGTATTTCTCCCATTCATCCACTGTTGGGGGACGGGTGCCGCAAAGGGACAGATCGCCTTTCAAAACGTTGAAGAACTGGGGGAATTCGTCAATACTGAAATCCCGGATGAAGTTGCCGATGCCTTTTTTGATGGTTCCGTCCGGCCGCTTTTCACAGCCGATGATCCGAGGATCAAACTCCAGCTTGAACATCAAGCCGTCTTTTACCCGGTTTTCCTTCATCAGCTCAGCTTTCCGGGCTTCTGCGTCCCGATACATACTGCGGAATTTGTACATCTTAAACTTTTTGCCGTTCTTACCCACCCGCACCTGAGTAAAGAAAATGGGACCGGGGGATTTGATAAAGATGATAGGCCCGATGATCAGGGTCAAAAGCAGGGTAAACAGGCAGCCGATGAAACCGCCTAAAATATCCATCGCCCGCTTTATCAGGATCTGCCCGGTGCTGGCCATGGTCATGCTGATGGTACGCACGGTTTTGCCAGCCAGCTTTTGAACCACCTGTCGCTGCAGGAGACTGTTGGAATCTTCCAGCTCCACGTGCAAAACAATACCCATCTCCGCCAAGGATTCAATCAGCTTCCGGGGCGCAGACTGACTGGGGTCGGTGGCAATATACACTTCATCAACCCACTTGTCGCAAAGGTATTCCAAAACCTCTCCCGGGTTGGCGGTAACCGCCACGCCGGATACCGTTTCTCCCTTGGCATCCCGGTCCAGAATGCACAGACCCAAAAGGCTGTAGCCGTGACCGTCTTTGCGCAGACGCGCCACAGTATCTTCTGCCCGATCCTGAGTCGCAATGACATACAGCGCCCGACGACCGACACCAAACTTGTGGACCAATAGCTTCTTCCACAAAATTCGCACTGTCAGGGTGAGGATAAAGTAATAGCCCGCCAACAGATACAGCGTGATACGGGAATAGGCAAGACCGTCCTGGGTGGAGAACAGATATAAAAAGATGATCAGCTCCACCAAGCAAGTGTGTTTCAAGGTCTGAACAAACTCCTTGCCGAAGCCACGCTTGAGAACATTTTTTAAGGTATGGTTGACGATCAGAACGATGAGATCCACCGCAGAATACACAAAGATAATATTAAAATAAATCCGGTTGCCGTAGGGATTTTCCCAACCGAGGCGGGTGATATAGGCAAGTACAAAAGCAAGGTGCAGGCAGAGCACATCCCACAAAATGAAGTCAATGTGCTTAAACCAGCCTTGTGGCTTTTGATGATACATGGCAAACCGCCTTTCTGTAAAGTAATATGTGGTATTATTGTTCCACAATAACAATAATACCACATTTTATATCAAGAATCAACGGTCATTTCCATCCCGCAAAGCTTGCCGCAGAATACGTCGCTTGACAAAGAAGGCAATGCCTTTTTCCGCAAGGTTTACCCCAAGGATCAGCAGGGAGATCAGCGCCGTGCCTTCGATAAAGGACTGGGATTCCAGCTGGGGGATCATCAGCGACAGCGGCATGGTGCGGAAGCTCACCAGGAAGGACACCGCAGAAATGGTGATCATGGCGTTGACGAAGAAATAGCTGTACATTTCCACAATGGTGGCCCGGGTACTGGGGATATATACCCGCAAAAGTGTCCGCATCCGGCTGATACCCAAAGACTGAGCCACATCCTCCAAATTGGGATTGAGCTTACTCAAAGAATTATAGGCTAATAGGTAGGGCGAGGAGAAAAAGTGGATGATGTTTACCAACACCAAAATGAAAATGCTCCGATAGAAGGCCGCGCCCCGGAAGGTCAGCACATAGCTCAGACCCAATACCACACCAGGCAGTGCCAGAGGCAGCATACTGGTAAAATGCAGCAGCTTATTAGACAATGTCCGCTTGCTTCTGGCGGTGGCATAGGCAGCAAAGTAAGAAGCCACGGTGCCAAACAGGGCAGTCAGCAACGCAATGGCCAAAGAGTTGACAAAGTAGATGCCGATGCCGCCGGAAAGCAGCTTTTTTACCGTATCCAAAGAGAAGCTTAGATCAATAGGATACTGCTTCACAAAGCCCAGCAGAACAAAGGCGAAGACAGGCAGGCAAAGACAAACCAGCACCAGTGCAAAAACGCCATAAATCAGGATATCCCGAAATCGGTTGTTTTCGATCCGGTAAGGTGTGGGGACTGTACCCACGGCAGGACCGGTGTTGCTTTTGCGCAGATCCATGAGGAAGGCCGCGGTTGCCGGCAGCAGAAGAATCACACCAACCACCGCGCCGCCGGAAAAGTTCATCATACCGATGACCTCCCGGTACATATACACCGGCAGGGTCATGACGGTACCACCGGTCATCAGTGGTACGCCGTAGTCGGTAAATACCAAGGTAAACACTGCCAAAATGGTGGAGATGATGGTTCTGCCCATGGATGGCAGGGTTATTTTGCAAAACTGCCGCCACCGGGAAAGCCCCAAAGTTTGGGCTGCTTCGTAAACGGTGTAGTCTTCATATTGGAAAGAATCCTGAAACATCAGAAATGCCACCGGGAAGGAATACAGAACCGAACCCAAAATGATGCCCGGATATCCGTAAAGAGAACTACCCAGTCCAAAAATCCGGGTCAAAAGACCGTTGTCACCCAGAAGCAGCACCAGTCCCATACCGTGGCAGATGCTGGGGATCAGCATGGGGAGGGTGAACAGCACCACAAATATGGATTTGAACCGAATATTCGACCGATTCAGCAGCCAGGCAAGTCCGAAAGACAGGGTAACGGAAATAGCTGTGGCAGCCAGGGCTGTTACCAAAGAATTGGTGAGCATGGGTACAAACTGGGCAGAACCCAGCACCGCCCGGATATGCTCCGGCCGGATGGTGCCCAGCAGACAAAGGGTAGGAAGTACCACCGTCCCCAACAGCAGGGCAATGATCAGATATTTTAACGAATGAAAAGTCTTGTTATGCATGATCCTCACGCCCCGTATATTGCCGTAAGGCACGGAATTTTTGATCTAACTGAGATACCACAAACTCCCGCACATAGTCGCTTGCCGGATTTTGATAAATATTCCGGGGGGTATCCAGCTGTTCAATATTGCCGCCGTTCATTACCATGATTCGATCGCTGAGGAAGAAAGCCTCCTCCTGATCGTGAGTGATAAACAGTACAGTCACATGGAATTTTTTCTGCAGCTGCTTCAGTTCTGCCTTCATGATCTCCCGATTGGCGGCATCCAAAGCGGAGATGGGCTCATCCAGAAGCAAAATATCCGGATTCAGCGCCAAGGTTCGGGCAATAGCCACCCGCTGCTGCTGTCCGCCGGACAGCTCATGGGGCCGCTTATTCAGCTGATCCATAAGTCCCACCTGCTCCAACGTTTGCCTTGCGATGGCATCGGCATTGGCTTTGGTGTTTTTCCGCAGAGTCAGGGCGTAGCGGACATTTTCCAGCACTGTCATGTTGGGAAACAGGGCATAGTTTTGGAAAACGATGCCCATACCTCTCTGGGCGCTGGGAAGATGGGAGATGTCCCGGTCACCTTTCAAAATAGAGCCGCTGTCAGCGTTGTCTAGTCCCATCAAAATGCGTACCAGGGTGGTTTTGCCGCAGCCGCTGGGACCTAAAACGGACAAAAATTCGCCTTCCAGCAGATCAAAAGAAAGACCCTGTAAAACCTGCCGTCCGTCGAAGCTTTTGCACAAGTTTTTCACAGAAAGCTTCGGTGTCAGTATTTCCATAAAGCCAACAACCTTTCTTTTTCCTTGTCATCCTGAATGCCTGTCATATCGGCGTACAGAATATTGGCAGGATAATTGGGCAGGCGCACCTCCTGATCCCGGCATATGATCTCCGGGGAGAATTGCGCTTTGTCCTGCAAAAGTCCTTCGTGAATGATATAATCATAAACCTCGCTGACACCGGTCTTGGTTTCGTGGCCTTCCAAAATGGCAGCGCCGGTTAAGGAGTAAGGAGACCCCTCCGGCGGGAAAATGATCTCAAAGGGCTGCCCGTTGTTAATTTCCGTGACTGCCTGGAAGGTCAGCGCCAAGCCGATGGCCACCTCGCCCTGTTTCAAAAGCTTGATAGGGCCGGAGCCGGATTCGGTGAACTGCTTCAAATTCTTGTGAAGGGCATCCACATAGGCAAGGGCTTCCTGTTCGCCCCAAAGATTGACCCAGTTCTTGTAAAAGAAATAGCCGGTGCCGCTGGATTTGGGGTCAGGCATGGCAATCAGCCCCTGATATTCCGGCTTCAGCAAATCGGCATAGGTTTTGGGAGCTTCCAAACCGTACTTGTCCAAAATTGCCCGGTTTACCACAATGGCACCGGCCTGCCGTTCCCAGGTGACCCATAGGCTTCCGTTGTCTTCCGGTGTCAGACCTTCCAGATAGGAAAGACGGCTTTTTCCGGAAATATCCGCAAGGCTGTCCTTGATCTTATTCAGGTAGCCGGTTTCCAGACCGACCAAAATGTCGATTTCCGTATCGCTACCTTCGGCATAGACCTTAGCGGCGGCCTTACCCGTGGACATATACATCACGATAATATTGTATTGTGGGAATTTTTCGCTGAGCTGCGCCTGCAGGGAATCGTTGCGGTACTGCTCAGAAGATGCGCAGATCACGATGCTTTCCCGACTGCCGATCCCTGCCCAAAGGGTAAAGACCAGGGTCAGCGCCAAAAGCAAGATAAGTCCTTTTTTCATAGCCGTTCCTTTAGCAGTAGGTAGCATCCCTCTGCTTTAAGTCTTTATAGGTATCGATCTCTACAATGTCCTCGAAGGTACAATCCCGGACCTCTACCTGATAGTTTTTGATGCAATATTCCAAAGCTACCTGATCCCAATACCGTTCCCATCCGCCGGGCATCTGGAAGACTTTCAGAATATCCTCAGCCATCTTAGCACCGTCTTCGGCGTTCCAGTAGGAAATGCCGAACATATGGTGGCAGTTGGTTCCGCCGATACTCAGCTTGGTGATGACGCGGTTTTTGGTTTCAAAACACCAGTCGTCAGTGGTTTCCACCGGGACACCCAGATAGTTGGTGGTATACTGGTATTTTTGTACCAGATCCTTATTGTAAAGGATCAGATCCGCTTCAAAAACATAGGCGTTTTGCAGGAGATCCCGGACGCAGACAGCAGAAGCGATGTTGTTGGCTTCGTTGTACAGAGGATTCTCCACAAACCGGATAGTGGGATATTTGTACAGCAGCTGATCGAACTGTTCCCCCAGATAGCCCCGGACGATAACGATGTCTTCAATACCGGCAGCCACCACGGCATCCAGCAAAGTGTCGATCATCCGCACCCCATGGACCCGTACCAGGGGCTTGGGCGTGTTGAGGGTGATGGGAACCAGCCGGGAACCAAAGCCTGCGGCTAAAAATACCGCCCGCTTTACCCGGTACGGCTCCAAAGCCTGATAACCGGCCTGGGTCAAAGCGTAGCCGCTTAAATAGCCTGCGTCCACCAGTCCGGCCACGGTGCGGTTGACGCTGCCCAGAGAGATCCCTAAGCTGTCTGCAATATCCCGCTGATTGGATTTTTCTTTTTTTCGTTCCAAATAGGTCAGCACATCAAACTGTTTTCTGGTAAGGGCCATAACAGATTCCTTCTTCCCGGAATGATTTGTTCATTTTTTGCAATTATACAACGAGTTTGGAACATTGTCAAGAGAAAAATCGTGGAAAAGGCTTCCTGTATTTCGGATAAAACCGGAAAATATCGGAATAATTCCCTGCTTTTCACAGCCGCAAATGTACCAATTTTGCTGTGAAAAGTAATTTTTTGAAAAATAAGCACCAATAAATTGCCATTTATCGAGCTGTTTACCGCCGGAGGCGGTCTTGGCTCTCCCCCTGGGAGAGCTGGCAAAAATCTCTGATTTTTGACTGAGAGGGCATGGAAAATCGGTAAAACCCTCTCAGTCACCGCTTTTCAAGCGGCGACAGCTCCCCCAAAGGGGGAGCCAAGAACTCTAACCAACTCACCGATAAACGGGAAGTGGCAAGGGAGAAGTGAATTTGTTCACAACAAAAACCGGGGTGACTTTTGTCACCCCGGCAGGGAAAATGTTCTCAATCTTCTATTCTGTACAGCCGCTTGCCGTTTTCAAAGGTGGCTTTTTCCGCTTCTTCCACAGAAATGCCCCGGATCTGCGCCAAAGCTTCCGCCATGCGGTAAACCTTAGTGGGATCATTTCGCTTGCCCCGGAAGGGCTCCGGAGACATGAAGGGGCAGTCGGTCTCGATCACGATCCGATCCAGAGGGATCGCCTGAGCTGTTTCTACAGCTTTCCGGGCATTTTTGAAGGTCAGAACCCCGGTAAAGCCGATGTACCAGCCGAGCTTTACCAATTGCCGGGCCATTTCCGCAGAGCCGGAGTAGCAGTGGAACACACCCTTGACGGTGGGGAACTGCTTGATCATGGTCATGCCGTCATCGTGGGCATCCCGTTCATGGACCACCACCGGCAGATCCAGCTCCCGGGCAAGCTCCAGCTGCATAGCAAAGGCTCTTTTTTGAATCTCCCGGGGGATGTCCTCGTAATAGTAGTCCAGGCCGATCTCGCCAATGGCTTTGACCTTGGGATGAAGTTTACATAACTTCCTGTAGCTTTCGATAACCTCTTCGTTGACTTCATCCGCGGCATCGGGGTGGGTTCCTACCGCGGCATAAATGTGAGGGAATTTTTCCGCCAAAGCGATGGCATCGTGAGAAGATGCCAAAGAGCAGCCCACATTCATGGCTAAATTCACGCCCTTTTCCGGGAAGGAGGCGATGAGTTCGTCACGATCGGCATCAAATGCGGGGTCGTTCATATGGATATGGGTGTCAAATAGCATAAAACTGTCCTTTCTGAGGGGGTCATCGACCCAGCAGACGATCCAAAGGAAGCCGTTTTTGGAGAGAATCCAGAGCGTTTACGGTGTCCCGCAGCAGCCGGTTCCACTCCCGGGCGGTTAGGTGTCCATCCATGCCGGTGGTCAGATAGCTGCATTCCGGCAAGCGTTTGGCACCCCAGTGGCGGGTAAAGGCCCGGTCCACACCCAAAGCCAGAGCGTAGGGGGCGATCTGATAATAGTAGTTGGGGTTGTGCAGAATGATCTGCTGCATTTGTGCGTCGCTGATATTACGAAGATAGTGCCTGAGCCCCAAAATTTCACTAAGCTGCTGCTTGCCCAGTTGGGTGCGCTTGCCGCTGTATCCGGCAGCCAGGCCGGTAAACAGCTGCAGAATCAGGGTGAAAAGGGCCATGCCTGTCCGACCGCCCATGACGCAAAGGACAAACCAAACAGCAGTCAGGAAGCTGCCGAGCCACAGACTTACCTTGTGCCGCAGGTGGAGATTTTGCAAACCGGCCTGCAGCAGCCAGCTGCCACCGGCGCTCAGGGGAATAAACAGGACACACAGAAGCACCAGAGAAAAGGTGCTGGTGGTATAGCTCTTGACCAAAGAGATGGCTGCCAAAAGATTTACCAGTACACTCAGCAGCCGCAGAAGCTTGGGATTGCCGGAAACATCGGAGAAGCGGTTGCGCCGATTGGGACGGGAGGCCTTGGCTCGGATGCACAGCTGTGCGTAACGGAAGCCGGTACCGTCGGCAACCTTGCGGCTTCCAAAGAGGGCTTTAAAATACCGGGCTTCAAATTCGCTGCGCTCGTTGCCCATTTCCATTCGTTTGTGGAGAAGCACCCGTCCGTTGTCGTCGGGCTGCAGCAGAATATACCCCATTTGTGCCCAGGAGATCACCATCAGGGTAAAATCCACCCCCTGATCTGTCAGCCATAACCCCAATTCACCGGCAGTCAGACCGGCAGGGGGCTGGGTTCTGCGGGAACGGCGGACAGGTCCACAGCGCATGGTCATAAACCAGTAAAGCAGAAGAGCCAGGGTACAAAGCCCCATGCCAACCACGGTATAGTCCAAAGAGAATCGTTTGGCAAAGGACTGAGGGAACATATTTTCCTTTACCGGCAGTTTCATGGTCAGGGTCTCCTGATCCTGAAGACGGTCCTGAACCGTGCCGGAGATGACCCCGTTTTCCATGGACCAGGTCATGATTCCGGAAACGGATTGCTGCAAATAGCTGCTGGTGAACCGGGGTTCCTGAGAAACCGCGCCGGGGAGCATAACGGAAAAATTCATTTTCTCCACCGGATATGCAAAACCGGACAAAAGATCTACAGAAAGAATCAGTTCCTCCCCAACCTGGGCAACAGAGTCGGGCAAATGGTACTGAACGGTGAAGGTGTACATACCGGATCCGTGAACCAGGCTGGACAAATTCACATGCCGCCGTCCGTCGGAACGGCTGGTACGGGTGATGGTACCGTTCAGCGTCACATCCTTAGCCTGCTCCGGCAAGGGGAATGTAAGCTTTTCGGGGACTTCCTCCAATTTCAGCACCACAGCTACGGTGACTCGGCAGGTGCCGTCGGAGGCTACAGTGGTGGTGGATTGCAGATCGGTGACCTGACTGGCGGCAGATGCCGCCATGGTCAGCAGCATACAAAGAATCAGCACGATCAAAATGCGGCGCATCGCGGCACCTCCTTTCTTATCTTAATATACTATCATGGATATTCGGGAAAGTCAAATTGCCATTTTTCGGACAGGCTACGCCTGCTAATGGATAATGGAAAATGGACAATGGACAATGAAGGAGTCGCCTTCGGCGACATATTTAAAATCATTTCCGAAGGAAATACCGCAATTATTCATTATTCATTATCAATTATTCATTCGTGCGTCAGCACGATAAACGGGAATTGGCAGGTGTTTTGTTTACAAAAGAACACCGGCAGGGAATTCCCTGCCGGCGTTGCGACGCATTATTCTGTTGTTTCGGTCTTTTCGACTTCTTCGGTCTTTTCGACTTCTTCGGTCTTTTCGACTTCTTCGGCCTCTTCGACTTCTTCGGCCTCTTCAACTTCTGCGGTTTCTTCAGATTCCTCGTCTTCTTCGTCCTCTTCGTCCTCTTCGTCCTCTTCGTCAAACGAGACCTGATTCACAAAGAGCTTTGCTTTGTCATGGGTTTTGAAGGACATCATCAGCAGAGCGGCTACAGCCACCACACAGCTCAGCGCTGCCAGCAGCTGACTGACTCGCAGATCGGTATTGCCGATGTACAGGCTGTCGGTTCGCAGACCCTCGATGACGGCACGGCCAAGACCGTACCAGGCGCAGTAGCCCAGAGCGATCTGTCCGTCATATTTCCGTCTTTTGGACAGGAAGTGCAGCAGCACAAAGCCGATAGCATTCCAAAGGGATTCATACAGGAAGGTGGGGTGATGATAGGTCACTTTTCCGGTAACCGCATTCATAAGTCCCATCTTCAGGAAGGAATTGGTTTCCACACCGAAAGCTTCCCGGTTGAAGAAGTTGCCCCAACGACCAATAGACTGCCCAATGAGGAAACCAAGGAATACCAGATCCAACAGCGCCGCCAGCTTGATCTTTTTGACCTTGCAGAATACGGCAATGGCGACGACGGCACCGATGACACCGCCGTAAATGGCAAGTCCGCCCTCCCAAATGTACAAAATGCTGATGGGATTTTCTGCATAACCGCCTTCTTTCCATTGGAACAGGCAATAATACAGCCGGGCGCAGATCAGCGCGATGGGCACAATGATCAGCACGCCATCCAGGATATGATCCTGCTTGATGCCGAACTGCTTGCTGCGCTTCCAACCGTACAGCACAGCCAGCGCCATACCAAGGGCGATGATCAGACCGTAGTAGTGGATGGACAGAGAGCCGATGGACAGGACGCTGTCCGGATTCCATTTGATGCCAAGACCGGGGAAGGAAATCTCAGTATAATCGTTCATAAAATAGCCTCCTTGCTTAGAGTGGTTCTATTACGGAAATCGACCAGCGATCGCGGTCGGTCAATGCCAGCAGGAACTGCCGGACATCCTCCCGGGTCACACTGTCGTAAATTTCCGGAAAAGCGAAATAATCAAAATCCGACAAAGCATAGGCGCAGAGCCGGAAGCAGGTGCTGTCGAAGCTGTCCAAATCCCGGATCCGGCGACCCAAAGCGCTGCGCTTCATCCGCAGGAAGGCTGTTTCCGGGATGCCGGTTTGGGCAAGCTTTTCCGCCTGAGCCAAGACAGCATCAAAAACTGCCTGGGGATCGTCGCTGTCACCGCCGCAGATCAGCATGGCCTGATCATCTGCAAGCTCAAAGCCACCGCCAAAAGAACCGTCGATGATGCCTTGATCGTAAAGCTCCAGATACAGCTGTGAGGATTCACCGAACAAGGCCTCCGCAGCCAAATCGCCAATGACCTCCAGCCGGATGCTTTCCCGGGCGCTATCCAAATTGCCCCACTTAAAGCCCAGAAGGAAGGTCGGCATGGAGATCTCCATTTTGTCCAGAATACGGGACTGGAAGCAGGCAGCAGGTTCGGTTTCTCCCCGGCATTTTTTGCCGGCCACCCGGTTTTCGGTGCCCAGGACATTTCGTACCACAGAAAGGACCTGTTCCGGGTCAACATCGCCCACAATGCTCAGAACCATGTTGGAAGGATCATAAAAAGCACGATGGCAAAGGGTGAGGTTTTCCGGGGTAATTTCCCGGATACTATCGGAAGTGCCCAAAATCGGCAGACGGATGGGGAAATCCCGGTACATTGCCTTCATCAGATTCTCAAAGACACGGCTGTCCAGGGAGTCGGCATGCATACCGATCTCCTGATCAATGATCCCCAGCTCCCGTTTTACACTTTCTTCCGGAAAATAGGGTGTGCTGACAAATTCCAGCAGCAATTTCAGACTTTCATAAAAATGCCCGGTGCAAAGCACATAATAGGCAGTCATATCGTAGCTGGTAAAGGCGTTGACATGAGCGCCCAAAGCGGAAAGCCGGGCTGTCACATCCATATTTGGTAGCTCAAACAGCTTGTGCTCTAAAAAATGGGCGATACCGGCAGGCACTCTGTGGGTTTGTCCATCCAATGTGAATTGGTTATGGACAGAGCCGTAGCTTGTGGCAAAATAGGCCAGAGTTTTGGTAAAACCGGGGCGGGGATTGATCAGCACCTGCAAGCCGTTTTCCAGCCGATAGCTGTGAAGCTCCGTATCCAAACGGGGAAAGGACCTCAGCATGAACCCACCTCCTTTAAAAAATAGGTGGTGTGCAGCTGCACCGTCCCAGCGGCTTCTGCCACCGCCTGGGCGGTAACGGCCTCTATGGCAGCAATGTAAGCTTCCGGGGTCAGGGAAAGACCGCTGAGGGCGGCGGAGGCATAATAACCCTCAATGGCGCCGGGGGAGTCGTGGACTGTCCGCAGACTGCTGATAAGAGAAAGCTTGGCAGCTTCCAGCTCTTCTTCTGTAATGCGGCCCTCCCGGCAGTCTTGCAAGAGCGCTAAAATCTGATCCCGGGTCTTTTCCATGTTCCGGCTGTCAATTCCGGCAGACACGGTCACGATGCCTTTTGCGCTATAGTAACCGGAACCAATGCTGTAGCAAAGGGAAAGCTTTTCCCGCACAGTCTGGAACAGCTTGCAGCTTTGCCCGCTGCCAAAGAGACTGTTGAATACCTGCATAGCGGCAAAATCCTTGTGGCGGTTGGTAATGGGGGTCACAAAGCCCATGCAAAGCTTTGCCTGGGCAACCTCCAGCTCTTCTGTCCGCAGAGGTTGGGTTGGGGCATCCTGAAAAGCTGTCTGCGCAGGGAGGTTAACATAACATCTTTCCATCCCGGAGAACAGAGGCATCAGCGCGTCAGCAACCTGAGAGATCTGGGCGCTGCCGGCATAAAAAATCTCCACAGGGCTTTCCTTCAGGATCTTTTGATAATGGGTCATCAGGGAAACCGGCTCAATGGCGGCCACAGATTCAATGGTACCCAGTCTGGGGATGCCGAAGGAATCCTTTTGACACATGGTCCGCAGCAGCTGCGCACCGGCATAGGCGCGCTTATCGTTGCGTTCTGCTTCCAGTGTGCTGATAAGATTTTTCTTCTCGCTTTCTACAAAGGCTTCACTGAAGCCGTCTGCCTGCCGGACAGGCTCCAGAAAAAGCTGACGCAGCAGCTGCACCATCGGCACCAAAATCTGATCTCCTGCCATGGCAAAACGGTCAGCAATAAAGGCGCAGCTCAGACCGGTGGTCTGATAATCGCCAATACGGCGCACCAGGGCACTGAGACCGGCACCGTACAGGTCATCCAGCCGGGCGGTTATGGCCCGCAGATCCGGGTAGGCTTCGCAGCCCCGGAGAAGCACCGCAGGGATCAAAGCGTTTTGGGCAGCTTCCTCCCGGCACATAGGCCGTATAAACTGGATGCTTAAGACGCTCTGCTTAAACCGCCCGTCGGTACAGCCCCGAAGGGTAATACCCGGTGCGAGAAAAAGGGTTTGGATCATAAAAAACTCCTTAACAGGAAGTAATCGTAAAATTGGCAAACAATTTAAATCATTATACACCACATTTTTGAAAATAGGAAGGGGTACAAAAAAATTTAACAGCATTTGCGGTTGCGAATTTGGCGCAAATAAGGTACAATAAGAGAAAATGAGGGCGTATGCCCGAAAGGAGAGATCACATGGCTTGGCTGGAGATTACGATACAGACGGACCAAGGAAATGTGGATCGAACGGCAGCGGTCCTGACCGCAGCCGGTTTTTCAGAGCTGGTGATCGAAGACCAGCAGGAGTTCTCGGATTTTTTGGAACAGAACCGGGCTTGCTGGGACTATATTGATGAAAAGCTTCAGAAGCAGCTGCAGGGCCTGTCCCGGATCCGGCTGTATTTGGAGGACACAGACACGAAGTCTTTGGACAAGCTGGAGGCTTTGATAGCGGAATTGGGTCTGACGATGCAAAAGGCTTCCCTGGCAGAGGAAAACTGGGAGGAGAGCTGGAAAGATAACTATCCTCCGGTAGAATTGGGGAAGCGCTTGGTAATCCTGCCTTACTGGCTGGTGGATACCTATACCGGCGGCAGGACCCCGGTGATTCTGGATCCCGGTCTGACCTTTGGTACCGGTTCCCACCCCTCTACCCAAATGGTCATTGAGGCTATGGAAGAAACCGTAAAAGCCGGAGACTGTTGCCTGGACTTGGGCAGCGGCAGCGGTATTTTGTCCATTACTGCCTTGCGGCTGGGAGCCAAGCAGGCGGTGGGTGTGGATATCGATCCCAAAGCGGAGAACATGGCCCGGGAAAATGCCGCCGCCAACGGTTACGGCAGCGAAGAATTTACGGCGCTTACGGGAGATGTTACCGCCGACAGCGCATTGATGGCGCAGTTGACCGGGCAATATGATTTGGTTTTGGTAAATATCGTGGCGGATGTGATCATCCACCTCGCTCCGGTTCTGCCGAGATTTTTGTCGGAAGACAGTGTTCTGATTTGTTCCGGCATTTTATACAGCCGCCTGGAGGATGTTCAGGGGGCGTTGGACCGGGCCGGTATTGACGCGGTTCGGGTTTGCGCCAGAGAAGATTGGCGCTGCATCATCGCAAAAAGGAGAATTACTTAATGCTTTCTTATCGTTCCCGCCGGGCGTTGCGGCGGCTGGGTAAGTTCTTTCTGGTGCTGGCATTGCTGGCAGCTGTGGGGATCCTGTGTTGGTTTCTTTGGCTGAACCGGTATGTGGTCTATACCAAGGACGGAGTCCAGTTTGTTTTCGGTGGCCCCGGAGAATTCCAGCCGGGACAGCTGGCCGGTACGGAGTCTGTGGAAAACACCATTTATGTGGAATATGAACAGACTGTGCCGACAGAGCCGCCTTCTACCGAGATGAAGCAATTGTCCGGCTACTATATTACAGCCGATGAGCTGAAAGGTGATCTGACGCAGCTGAAGCAGCAGATCTCCCAGCTGCCGAAAGGCACACCCATTATGCTGGATGTCAAGAACATCCGCGGTGAATTTTTCTATTCCAGTTATGTGGGGAACCCTGCTTCCTCTGTGTCTCAGACGGCTATCGATGATCTGATCGCCTTTTTGCGGGATGGGGATTACTACATCATCGCCCGTTTGCCCGCCTTCCGGGACTATGATTTTGGCCGTAAAAATGTGGCCTGCGGATTGATGGATATTGACAAGGTTCATTTGGTAGCTTTGTGGATGGACATCAGCGACGGTGTTGCCACCTATTGGCTCAATCCCGACAAAGAGGGAACGGTGCAGTATTTGGTGCGGATCGTGACAGAGCTGCGGACCTGGGGCTTTGATGAGGTTTTGTTCTATGATTTCCGATTCCCGGATACAGACCAGATTTATTATACCGGAGATAAGGCGGCAGCATTGGCTACCTGCGCCCAAACTTTGGTGACAGCCTGCAGCTCGGAAACCTTTACGGTTTCCTTTACCGGTGCTGATCCGACCTTCCCTCTGCCGGAGGGACGCTGCCGTCTGTATTTGGACAATGTGGCGGCAGAAAATGTTTTGCTGACGGTAGAACAGGCGGGGATCACAGATCCGAAACTTCGCATGGTGTTTTTTGCCGACACCAACGATACCCGTTATGATGAATACGGGGTTCTGCGTCCATTGGACATGGCCCGATAAATTAACATAGGACAGGAGGCTTCTACATGGCGTTTGATATGGATGAACTGAATAAGCGCCGACAGAAGCGCAGGGAGCTGAAGGATCAGTCAGAAAAAAAGCAAAAAAAGCAAACCCTTGTGATGATCGGAATTGTAGCGTTTCTGATCATTGCCATTGCCGGTGTGCTGGTGTTTTTGCTGATTAGTCAAAGAGGGAACACCCCTCAGTCTCCCGAAACTACGCAGGGGCTACAAAGCCGGCCTGAGACTCTGCCGCCTACCACAGAGCCGCCTACTACCCGTCCTCCGGACACGGTGATCCATTTAGCTGCCGGTGGCGATCTGAATATTACTGACAAGGTAGTGGCGGCGGGCAATGTAAGTGGCGGCTATGATTACAGCAAGGTGTTTTTGGATGTGCTGCCTGCTTTGGCAGAGGCGGATGTGACCGTGTTGAATTTCGAAGGAAACGCTGTGGGAGCACCCTACAGCAAGGATTCTGCTCCGCCGCAGCTGTTAAGAGCTTTGAAAAATGCTGGCGTAGATCTGCTGCAAACCGCCAACTCCAAAAGCGTGACCAACGGCATTTTGGGACTGACAAGCACCTTGAATGCCATTCGTGAGGCTGGCATGGAGCCGGTGGGAACCTTTGCTTCCAGGGAGGAGTATCGCAAAACCGGTGGGTTTACTATGCTGGAGGTTAAGGGAATCCGCATTGCGGTGGTGGCCTTTACCAAGGGCTTGGACGGACGCGGCATCCCCGCAGGCAGTGAAGATTGCGTAAATCTGCTCTATACCGACTATAACAGCACCTATCAGAAGGTAGATACCGAAGGAATCACCGCAGTGTTGAAGAAGGTTGCGAAGGAAGAACCGGATATTACTGTGGCGCTGCTTCACTGGGGCAGTGAATATAACAATACCGTCAGTTCTACCCAAAAGAAAATCTGCAGCTTGATGCAGGAGCAAGGTGTGGATGCTATCATTGGTACCCACTCCCACTATGTCCAGCAGATGACCTTCAATCAGAAGACAGGTCAATTTGTGGCGTATTCTCTGGGTGATTTTCTGTCCGACGGCACCCAGCCCGGCACCAACTACTCAGTGGTGTTGGACCTGGAGATCACAAAAGACGGAGTTACCGGGGAAGTGAAGATCACAGACTATTCTTGGACACCGATTTACCTTTTGGATGAGACGGATTCCGGTGGCGGCCTGCGGCTTCTGCGGATGCAACATGCCATGGAAACCTATGAGCAGGAAGCAGAAGGCAGTCTGGGAGAGGCGGACTATCTGGCAATGAAAAATGCTTTGGAACGGATCAATGCCAGAATAAAGGGAGAGTGAAGCTGCCATTTCTCGGGCAGTTGTAAACCGCCTTGTAGGGGCGGCCATTGGCCGTCCCTACGATGTCTAACGAACCTGCCCGACAACGGGAATTTGAACATTTTGCCTTCGTAACGAACCGGGCGGTGTGCAGAGTAACGAATACCGTCAGACTCTCAGTCCCGAAATTGCCAGCGGGTGCAACCCGCCGACAAACGGGTATTGGATCAGATAAACAGTTTACCGCCGGGCGTGTCTTACATGACACGCCCGGCGGCTTATTTATTCAGCTTTGTTGGCAGATCTGTTTTTGGGACGGTAACGACGGTGATAGTTCCGGTGGTGTCCCGGCTTCTTCTCTGGGGAGGGGGCACTATCTGCCGGCTTTTCTGCCTGTTGTGTGGCTGCCTGATGATCTTCACGGTTCTGTCCATGGCTTTTATGCCGGTTACGGCGGCGTTTTTTCTGTTCCGGGGCAGATCCCACAATGACTTCCGGTGTGACTGTTTCTTCCGGTTCATCTACCACGGCCTCTGTGCTGTAGCGGAAGCGGATGGGATTCAGGGTCAGATCTTCATCCTTTTTCTCGATCTGAGGAGTGCGCTCCTTACCGGCACCGGAAATGGGTGCCAGATCTGCCGGGATGGGGGGATCGTTTTTCTTGGCCTTGCCGCTGCGAAGCACGGCAATATCCCCATTGGCAAAGGTGCTGATGGTTTCCGGATGATCCTCCAGACGCACCTTCACACGACTGCGCAGAAGATCTACCTCCACGATGGTGCCACGACCATCCGGGGTGTCTACAAAGGACTCGGCTTTGGGGGCGTTGCGGATCAGGTCCTCGTAAGCATCCTGCTCATACTTCAGACAGCACATCAGCCGTCCGCAGGTACCGGAAATCTTGGTAGGATTCAGGGAAAGATTCTGGGTTTTTGCCATTTTAATGGATACCGGCTGGAAATCATCCAGGAAGCTTGCGCAGCAGAAGGGGCGACCGCAAATACCCAAACCGCCCACCATCTTAGCCTTGTCCCGAACACCGATCTGCCGCAGTTCGATCCGGGTGTGGAAAATGGAAGCCAGGCTTTTTACCAGCTCGCGGAAATCCACCCGCTCATCGGCGGTGAAGAAAAACAGCAGTTTACTGCCGTCAAAGGCACATTCCGCACTGACCAGCTGCATATCCAGTTCCTGCTCGGCAATTTTTTGCTGGCAGACCTCATAGGCGTTTTGCTCTTTTTCGCGATTTGCTTCTACAGTTTTTTCGTCCTGGGCGTTGGCGATGCGCAGAACACAGCGCAGGGGAGGTACTACATCCTTTTCCGGGATGTAATGATTGCCTCCGGTTACGATGCCGTATTCCGCGCCACGGGCGGTGTCGATGATTACGTGATCTCCGGCCCGGAGGGTCAGCCCGGCAGGATCAAAATAATAAACCTTCTGACCGGGGCGGAACTGGATATCCACCACCTGGACAGTGGGATTTGTTGTTGTTTCCATGTTGTTCTCCTTTTATCTCAGTGTCCAGCACAGGAAACCGCAGATGGTTCCCGGGGACACATTACTGTGGGCATAGGTAATGGCTGTTTGCAGCTGTGCGATGGCATTGGTCAGATCCCGGGCGCTGCGGCAGCCGCAAAGATTCCGGGTCAGGCTGGAGGGAGTAATGCCGCCTGCCTGGCAGGAAAGGGCTTCGCCCAGCAGCTCCAGCCATTGATTCAGGGCGGTAAGCAGCTGATCCCGCTTCCATTTTTCCATAGGAACTAAAACCTGCAGAAGCTGCAAGGGATCTTTCGCGGCGTAGGCTTGTAAAAATTGCCGGGTCTGGGGCAGAAGAACGTCTCCTCCCTGCAGAAGCTCTTTGGCCTGTCCGTAGAAGCCACCGCTTCGACGAATTGCCGCGGCGATGTCTTCCGGTTGCGCCTGGGGGAAGTCGCTTTTTAAAGCGGAGGACAGCAGCTCGGCAGGCAGAGGCTGTAAGCTTAGTTCTGTACAGCGGGAGCGGACTGTGGGCAGCAGCTTTTCCGGATTGTCGGTCAGCAATAGAAAAACACCGTAAGAAGGTGGCTCTTCCAGAATTTTCAGCAGAGCATTTTGCCCTTCCACACCCAAGTCCTGAGGCAGCAGATAAATTTTGTGGCTGCCTTCGTTAGGCTGAATAAACATATCCTCCCGAAAATCCCGGACGATCTTGACAGAAACGTTTTTGTGCTCCGGATCTTCGATGGTGATCACATCCGGATGGATGTTTTCCAGCACCTTTCGGCAAGCCGGGCAGGAAAGGCAAGGCTTGTCAGAGCCCCGGCACAAAATGCCGGCAGCCAAAAGCCGGGCAAGGGTGTGCTTTCCCGAGCCACGGGGACCGGAAATCAGATAGAAGTGGGAAATATGGTTTTGATTCAGGCTACGGTGCAGGCTTTGTTTCAGCTGTGCATTGCCCAGTAAACGGTCAAATCCCATAATTCCCCTCCTAACAGTTTGAAAATTAACCCCACAGGGCGGACAGCAGCGGAATTACCTGCTTTTTCCGGCTCATGATGCCGGGCAGGAATGCCGTGTTGTCTTTGGGGGAAACGTTGAAAGCCTGACGGATGACTTCCTCATCTCCCAAGTAGATGATCTGCGTGCCTTCCAGCAGCACGTCGGTGAGCATCAGGATCATCATGGAGAAGGCTTTCTTCTCCGTTTGCTGCTTCATCAGATCCAGGAACTCAGCCTTGCGCTCCAGTAGCTTGGGGCTGTCCATACAGGTGACCTGAGCAACCGCCAGATCGTAACCAGCGATATGGAATTCCTTGTAGTCGCTCATCAGCAGCTCCTTGGCAGGGCGGCGCTCCACGGAAGCGGAGAAGATCTGCTTACCCAGCTCCTCCAGAGAAACATTGGCGATCCGCGCCATGCGCTCTGCTGTGCGGATATCCCGTTCCGTACAGGTGGGTGACTTGAACATAACCGTGTCGGAAAGAATGGCGGCGGCCATAAGACCAGCCATCTTCTCCGAGGGCATCAGACCCCGGTCCTGGAACATACCGGCGATGATGGTATTGGTAGAGCCAACCGGCTCATTACGCACATAGATGGGGTTGGCAGTTTGGATATCCGCCAAACGGTGGTGGTCGATGATCTCCAGAATTTCCGCTTCCTCCAAGCCGGGAACGGACTGGGAAGCTTCGTTGTGGTCCACCAAAACCACCCGTTTTTTCCGGGGACGGAGCAGGTGATACCGGGTGAGGATGCCTACGACCCGTTCGTTTTCGTCCAAAATGGGGTAGCAGGAATCTCTGTATTTGAGCATGGTTTCCCGGACATCGTCCACCCGATCATCCAAATGGAAGCAGATCAGGCTGGAGGTGCGGCAGATGCGGCCGATGGGAGTGGATTGGAAGATCTTACGCACCGCCCGGTATGCGTCGTAGGGGGTGGAAATGATGCAGGTCTGGGTGGGAATCGTCCGCAGGTCTTCAGAAAGCTCTGTCTGACACAGAACCAGGCAGCACACATTCATTTCCAAGGCCCGGCGGATCATATCCGGCTGGTGACCGCAGATGACGATGGACTGGGGATCATTAAACAGGAGGTTACTCCGGCTTTGGGGCAGAGCGATGGTGACATTGCCAGAGATCACATCGATATTCTCGCCGGCATCGTTGATGACCTTGCCTTCCAAAACAGACAGGACATTAAAAAGCGGCACGGCTTCCAGTCTGCCGGCATTGGCCAGGGACATGTTGTAGTTTGCCACATCCTCCCGGGAAAGCATACCGTAGAGGGTGCCGTCCTCGTTGGAAACAGGCATGGCGGGGACGCTGATCAGCTCTCCCAGCACAGACCAGGCTCTGCCCATGGTGACAGCGGCAGAGAACACCGGCGGCTTATCAAAATCCAGGTCACGGACCTGGGTGTGCATACTGTGAATGCGCACCGGCGGCTGGAAGCCAAAGCGATCCAGCAGGCTTTGGGTTTCGTCGGAAACCCGGCCCAGGCAGGCGGCTTCGTATTCCCGGTCGCCGATGGCGTTGCGCAGGGCGGCATAGGCCATGGCGGCAACGATGGAGTCGGTGTCCGGGTTGCGGTGACCGGTAACATAAATAGGATCCATAAGATAACCTCCTTCAGGAGTTAGAAATAACAGTTTGGTTACGGTTCTTCGGTGATCTCTCCGGCCAGATTTTTACGGAAGACGGCAGCAACCTGCTCCGGATCCATGCCCTGACCAAGGGCCCACATCAGCTTTGCCATAGCGGCCTCCGAGGTCATGTCCCGACCCTGAATGACCCCCAGCTCCAGCAGCTTGTTACCAACCTGATAGACCCGCAGATCAGAGCTGTCATAAAGGCATTGGGTGGTGATGACAACGCTGATGCCGTCCTCCACCGCCCGGCGGATACCCCGCAGACCTTTGTTCAGCACATGGATGCCGCCCAGGCCGAAGGCCTCCACCACGATGCCCTTATAGCCCATGGCAGCCAGCATATCGAAGACTGCCGGATTCAACCCCGGCGTCAGCTTCAGCAGGAAGACATTTTCGCAGATGTTGTCTTGCAGTGCCGGCACTGCATTTGGGGTGGGGAGGATGCTTTTATCCACCACCAGGCCAAGGTTGCTCACCGTTGCTACATACCGGGCGTTGACACTTTCAAAGGCAGAGAAATTGGAAGCCCGGACCTTTACAGCCCGGCAGCCCAGTATAACCTTCCGGTCAAAGGCCAGAAACACACCGGGGCAGCCAGAGGCGGCCATGGCAAAGGCGGTACGCAAATTGTCCGGCCCGTCGGAAAGAATATCAGCCAGCGGCAGCTGAGAGCCGGTGAATACCACCGGCAGGTCAATGCCCGGCAGCATAAAGGAAACGGCCGAGGCGGTATAGGCCATGGTGTCCGTGCCGTGGGAGACTACGATGCCGTCGAAGCCGACCCGATCCTCAAAGATCCGGCGGGCAATGAGCTGCCACTCCCGGGGAGAAATGTTGGAGGAGTCCAGACATAAAATGTCCCGGACGGTGATATCATAATGGACACGCAGCTGCTCCAGCGACTGCTCCATAACACAGGAGCACTGGGGCGCCAGACCCTCCTCGCCGGAAAGGGACGCAATGGTGCCGCCGGTGGTCAGCAGCAAAATCTTTTTTTGATGCATAAAGCGCCTCCAAGGGCATAATTTTCCACATTACAAAGATACTATTCCTATTATATCTGCATTCTTGCAAAATAGCAAGATAAAATCGGGACAAGTTAGAATCAATTCTGATACCGTCTGGGGTTGCTTTTTGGGGAAGAAAACCTTATAATGAAGAAAAAATCCTGGAGGAATGATTATGAATGTTTTGGTTACCGGCGGTGCCGGCTATATTGGTTCCCACACCTGTCTGGAGCTGCTGCAGAGCGGCTACGGCGTGATCGTGGTGGACAATCTGTGTAACTCCAGCCCCAAGAGCCTGGATCGGGTACGGGAGCTTACCGGCAAGGAGATCACCTTTTATGAAGGCGATGTGCGGGATGAAGCACTGCTGAAGAAGATCTTTGCGGAAAATGAGATCGGCTGTGTCATACACTTTGCCGGATTGAAGGCGGTGGGCGAAAGCGTTGCCAAGCCCTGGGAATACTATGACAATAACCTCAATTCCACCCTGGTGCTGACCAAGGTGATGAAGCAGGTGGGCATGAAGAACATTATCTTCTCCTCTTCTGCCACCGTCTACACCGCGGACAATGAAATGCCGTTGCAGGAAACCAGCCGCACCGGCAATTGCACCAACCCCTACGGCTGGACAAAATATATGTCTGAGCAGATATTCCAGGGCTTTGCCAAGGCAGAGCCGGACTGGAGCATCGTACTGCTGCGTTACTTTAACCCCATCGGCGCTCACGAAAGCGGCAGGATCGGGGAAGACCCCCGGGGCATCCCCAACAATCTGATGCCTTATATCACCCAGGTGGCCATTGGCCGCCGGGAGCAGCTGAGTGTCTTCGGCGACGATTACGATACCCCCGACGGTACCGGTGTCCGGGACTACATCCATGTGGTGGATCTGGCCCGGGGTCATGTGGCAGCGGTGAAGTATGCAACCTCCCATAAAGGCTGCGAAGTGTTTAACCTTGGCACCGGCACCGGCTACAGTGTGCTGGATATGGTCCACGCCTTTATTGATGTGAACCGGGTACCTGTGCCCTATGTGATCACAGACCGTCGTCCCGGCGACATCGGCACTTGCTATGCAGACCCCGCCAAGAGCGAAAAGCTCCTGGGCTGGAAAGCAGAGCACAACCTCCGGGATATGTGCCGGGACTCCTGGAACTGGCAGAGCAAAAATCCCATGGGCTACGGGGAATAAGTGTTTTAAATGCAGCAAACGGGTGCGTTCCAAACGCACCCGTTTTTGTTGTGCTTACAGCAAATAGCCATTGACTTCGTAGACGGCCTTGCCGGCAAGATAATGCTGCTTCAAGGCTCGGGAAGTTCTTCACTTGTCACATATAACCAACGTGTTTCCCGAAAGATATCCTCCTGTATTTTGAAATGTTGACTTTTCTTTTTGCCCATATTAAAATGAGAATATAGTTGCTTTGATTATAGTTTACGGCAGCATAAATGTAAATAAGTGCTTGAGCCATTTTTGGGCAAGAATATGTCCTATTTCATAAGCTGCCCGGCAGGATTTGCCAATTGACCTTTATCGGGCAGTTGACAAAGGCTCCCTCGTCAGAGGGAGCTGTCAAATTGCCGAAATTAGGCAATTTGACTGAGGGAGAGAACTACGAAAAACAACCTGAAAAGGCAGCATTTTCTCTCCCCCAGTCAAAAATCGGTTCCGAAGAACCGATTTTTGCCAGCCCCCTCGTCAGAGGGGGCCAAGGGCGGCTGCGCCGCCAAGCCCTAACCAACTCCCCGATAAATGGGGATTTTACAGTATCGGACAACAAAACGGGAAGGAGTAGACTGCTCTATGACCGAAATCATCTCAAACATCAACACCTCAACCAATTTTTCCAGCACGGTAAAGTTGGAGGGGCTGCAATTTGATATCTGGACCAACGGTGTTCATGGTATTGGTATTTCCGGAGGCCATGAACATATCGGCTATGAACTCCAAACGGTGCTGACGGGGGAATACTGTGTAGCCTTTGAGGATCAGAAGTTTCATCTGGGCCCGCCGGACACACTGTGTCTGATCCCGCCGGGCTGCAGCCATCGGTGCTATGAGGTTGGAGAGAACACCCGGCAGATTGCCCTGGATTTTTCTTTAAAGCGCAAGTCCGGGCAGATCTCCTTTTTGACGGCAGCGGCAGAGCTGCTGCCGACGGACAAGCCCCTTCTGCTGACAGGCGAAGCGCATCTGTGCGAAGCCCTGCGGCAGTTTGTCCGGGAACTGGAGAAACCGGAAATGGCTTCGGGAATGCTGGTGGAGCTTTTGCTCCAGCAGGTTATGCTGCTTCTTCTGCGGGCGCTGAAAAAAAGAAGTGATACCCAGGTGCAGCTTTCGGCACCCGGGGATGATCTGAAAAACACCCGGTTTAACAAAATTGAAGCCTTTTTTCACGGTCATTATGCCGATCCCATCACAGAGGATGATTTAGCCCGGGAGCTGGCGGTGAGCCGGCGGCAGACCAGTCGCATCCTGCGGCAGTATTGCGGCAAAAGCTTTCAGGAAAAGCTGGAGGAAATACGGATGCACTATGCCCTGCGATACTTGCTGTGGACAGAGCTTCCGGTGGAAACCATTGCGCTGCGGATCGGCTATCGCTCAGCCACCGGATTTTTTGTGGCATTTAAGAAGCGGCATTCCATGACACCCACAGAATACCGACAAAAAGAAAAAAACAACTAGCGTAATCATAACCACCGCCCGTGCCGGTGGTATGCACAGGCCCCCTCTGACGAGGGGGCTGGATTTTGCGAAGCAAAAGACTGGGGGAGAGAATTTTCTCTGCTTGTTTCTCTCCCTCCGTCAAAAATCAAATAGATTTTTGCCACCTCCCTCATCAGAGGGAGGCTTTCCGCTGCGGCGGGACTATGCATAGCTAAAGCTTTTTGGTACCACCAGCACAGTGCATTTGTCAAGGAAAAGTAGACACTTAAAAACACCATAGTTTTAGAAGCCCAGTTCGGTCTTGTACTGAACTGGGCTTTTATAGCCCAAGGCGGCCGCAGGTCGCCTGTTATTGAAATAATGTACATATTTGTCCAAG
>JAFQIL010000020.1 GCA_017397565.1 Oscillospiraceae bacterium
CTTGTTTCTCTCCCTCCGTCAAAAATCAAAGATTTTTGCCACCTCCCTCGTCAGAGGGAGGCTTTCCGCTGCGGCGGGACTGGGCATAGCTAAAGCTTTTTGGAACCACCGGCACCGCCGGTGGTTTTCTTTGTACAAAAAACCGGGCGCAACCGACTGGTTGCGCCCGGTACTTATTGGAAAAATTACTTGCACAGCTCCTGAGCGACTTCCACAATGTGATCGCTGCACAGGCCGAACTGCTTCAGCAGATCCTTTGCGGGACCGGAGTGACCGAACTCATCGTTGACGCCGATGCGCTTTACGATGGTGGGGCACTTCTCGGACAGCAGGCTGCAGACAGCCTCGCCCAAGCCACCGATGACGGAGTGCTCTTCGCAGGTGATGATCTTGCCGCACTTCTTGGCAGCAGCCAGAACCAGCTCTTCATCCAGAGGCTTGATGGTAGCCATGTTAATGACCATAGCGTTGATGCCGGCCTCGGCCAGCTTCTCACCGGCTTCAATGGCTTCGTAAACCAGCAGGCCGTTGGCGATGATGGCAACATCGGAGCCATCGCGAACCACTTCGCCCTTGCCGATCTCAAACTTATAATCCTCGCTGTGGAATACCGGCACTGCCAGACGGCCAAAGCGCAGGTAAACAGGACCTTCCATCTCGTAGGCGGCGCGGACAGCGGCCTTGGCTTCGATGTCGTCTGCGGGGCAGATAACGGTCATGCCGGGGATGGAACGCATCAGGGCGAAGTCCTCACAGCACTGATGGGAAGCACCGTCTTCACCGACGGAGATACCACCATGGGTAGCGCCGATCTTCACATTCAGGTGGGGATAGCCGATGGAGTTACGAACCTGCTCGAAAGCACGGCCGGCTGCGAACATAGCAAAGGAGCTGGCGAAGGGCACCAGACCTGCGGTGGACATACCGGTGGCCATGCAAATCATGTTTGCCTCAGCGATGCCGCAGTCAAAATGGCGGTCGGGGAAAGCTTTCTTAAAAGTACCGGTCTTGGTAGCGCCTGCCAGGTCGGCATCCAGAACTACCAGGTTATCAAACTCGGCACCCAGCTCCTTCAGAGCGTTGCCGTAGCTGTCACGGGTTGCGACTTTCTTCATCTCTGCCATAATTATGCCTCCAATTCTGCCAGCTGAGCCTTTAGCTCGCTCATAGCCTGTGCGTACTCTGCGTCGTTGGGAGCCTTGCCGTGCCAGCCGGCATCATTTTCCATGAAGGAAACGCCCTTGCCCTTGACGGTCTTGATGACGATGGCAGAGGGCTTGCCCTTCACTTCACGAGCCTGGGCAAAGGCTGCCTCGATGGCATCAAAGTCATGGCCGTCGATCTGCTGAACCGCAAAGCCGAAGGCCTCCAGCTTGTCTACGATGGGATAGGGACTCATAACGTCGGCAATGTTGCCGTCGATCTGCAGACCGTTGTTATCCACAACGATGCAGAGGTTATCCAGCTTGTAGTGAGCCGCGGCCATGCAAGCTTCCCAAACCTGGCCTTCCTGGATCTCGCCGTCACCCAGCAGGGAGTAGACACGGTTGGTCTTGCCGGTGTGCTTGGCAGCCAGTGCCATGCCGGTAGCCACGCTGACACCCTGACCCAGAGAACCGGTGGACATATCCACGCCGGGAACGGTGTTCATGTTGGGGTGGCCCTGGAGGTAGCTGTCGATGTGACGGAAGGTGGGCAGGTCGGATACAGGGAAGAAGCCACGCTCTGCCAGCACAGAATACAGGCCGGGAGTGGTGTGACCCTTACTCAGAACAAAACGGTCCCGGTCTTCCCACTTGGGATTCTTGGGATCGATGTTCATTTCCTTAAAGTACAGATAAGTATAGACTTCTGCGGCAGACAGGCTGCCGCCGGGGTGGCCTGCCTTCGCGCCGTAAGTGGACTCAATTACGCCCATACGGACCTTGCAGGCGGTAATTTGCAATTGCTTTTTTTCGCCCTGTGTCATGGTTTGCCTCCTTAAATATTTCATGTTGTTTCAGGGTAATATCCATCTTCCTTAGCATATCACGATTTTAAGAATATTGCAAGATAAATTCGAAAAACCGCAGCCCCTTCCGCAAAAAATAGATTGATTCTTTTCTGCATTCCTGTTATACTGTTTACAGCATCCCAATACATAACTGGAGGTTTTCTTATGGCTAACAAATATACAGGCACTCAGACCGAAAAGAACCTTTGGACCGCTTTTGCCGGCGAGTCTGAAGCACGGAACAAGTACACCTATTTCGCATCCAAGGCAAAAAAGGAAGGCTACGAGCAGATCGCTGCCCTATTCCAGAAGACGGCTGACAATGAGAAAGAACACGCCAAGCTTTGGTTCAAGGAGCTGGAAGGCATTGGCGACACCGCCCAGAACCTGGCTGCTGCCGCTGCCGGCGAAAACTACGAATGGACGGATATGTATGCCGGTTTTGCCAAGACCGCTGAAGAAGAAGGCTTCCCGGAGCTGGCCGCTAAGTTCCGCATGGTAGCTGCCATCGAAAAGCACCACGAGGAACGCTACCGCGCACTGCTGAAAAATGTGGAAACTGCTCAGGTCTTTGCCAGGAGCGAAGTGAAGGTTTGGGAGTGCCGCAACTGCGGACACATTATCGTAGGTACCAAAGCCCCCGAGCTTTGCCCCACCTGTGCCCACCCCCAGAGCTACTTTGAGATCCACGCTGAAAATTATTGATCTTCCTGAGGGTCTGTTGCCAACGCAACGGGCCCTCTTTTTATGTCATTGGACCATCATTGCCATTTCTCGGGCAGTTGTAAAACGCCTTGTAGGGGCGGGCAGAAGGTGAATTGGCAGGTTTTGCCGCAGACTTTTCTGTTGCAACAAGTCACTTCGCAGAACAAAAGGGTTGAATTGTTCATAGTCTTGCGTTATAATGTTAAGGTACTATGCTTTAAAATAGGTGGGTTGTGGGCATTCCCCCATCACCCGCCAAAAACGGCTGGTTTTTGTAAAAACACCAAGTATGAGGTTGTGTGCTATGAATATTCCTTTTTCTCCTCCGGATATTACAGAAGCTGAGATCCAGGAGGTTGCCGAGGCTCTGCGCTCCGGCTGGATCACCACCGGTCCCAGAACCAAAGAGCTGGAACGGCAGGTGGCCGCTTTTTGCGGCACAGAACGGGCAGTTTGCTTAAACTCCCAAACCGCCTGCGCGGAAATGGCTCTGCGTCTGCTGGGTGTCGGTCCCGGAGACGAGGTCATCACCAGCGCCTACACCTACACGGCTTCTGCCTCCATCATTGATCATGTGGGCGCAAAGCTTGTGCTGGTGGACACACAGGTGGATTCTTTGGAGATGGACTACGAAAAGCTGGAAGCTGCCATCACGGAAAGAACAAAAGCCATCATCCCGGTAGATCTGGGTGGCATTCCCTGCGACTACGATCGACTGTATGAGATTGTGGAGAAAAAGCGGGACTTGTTCCATGCTAACTCTAACATTCAGAAGGCCTTGGGACGGGTTGCCATTATGGCGGACACCGCCCACTCCTTCGGCGCTTCCAAAAACGGTGTCATGACCGGTGCTTTGGCAGATTTCTCCTCCTTCTCTTTCCATGCAGTGAAGAATCTGACCACCGCAGAGGGCGGCGCCCTGACCTGGAAGACTATTCCGGGTATCGACAATGAAGCCATTTACAAACAGCTGCAGCTGTTTTCTCTTCACGGTCAGTCCAAGGACGCTTTGGCAAAGACCAAGCTTGGCGCCTGGGAATATGACATTGTAGGTCCTTGGTTTAAGTGCAACATGACCGACGTAGCTGCCGCCATCGGCTTAAGCCAAATGAAGCGTTACGGTGCTATGCTGGCAAGAAGAAAAGAGATCATTTCCCGGTTTGATGCCGCTTTCAAGCCTTTGGGGGTTTTGGTGCTTCCTCACTACACGGAGAACCATCAGTCCTCCGGCCACCTGTATCTGACCCGGATTCCCGGAATCACCCCGGAGCAGAGAAATGAGATCATTACCAAAATGGCCCAGCGGGGCGTTGCCTGCAACGTTCACTACAAGCCTCTGCCTATGCACACTGCCTACAAGAATATGGGCTTTGACATTGCCGACTTCCCCAATGCCTACTTGAATTTTGCCAACGAGATCAGTCTGCCTCTGCACACCTGTCTGACCGATGCGCAGGTGCAGTATGTGATCGACAACTATACAGAAGTTTTGAAGGAATATTTATGATCCTGAAGAAATGGGAAGCTCTTCCCGAAGAGCTTCGTAACGACGCGGTGCGTCCTTATTATGAAGCATTGCAGAAAAAGCGGTTCAGCCTTGTCTGCAAGCGGCTGTTTGACATCACAGTTTCCGCCATACTGCTGCTGATTTTGCTGCCGGTGTTTCTGATCCTTGCCATTGCCATCAAGATAGACTCCCCCGGCCCGGTATTTTACCGGCAGGTTCGGGTGACCCAGTACGGCAAGCGGTTCCGGATCTTTAAATTCCGGTCCATGGTAGCGAACGCTGACAAGATCGGCACCCAAGTCACCGTGGGTAACGACAGCCGGATCACCCGGATGGGAAAGCTCATCCGCAAGTGCCGCCTGGACGAGCTTTGTCAGCTCATCGATGTGCTGCGGGGCACTATGTCCTTTGTGGGAACCCGCCCGGAGGTTCCCAAATACGTAGAAAGCTACACCCCGGAAATGATGACAACCCTGCTCCTCCCTGCCGGTGTTACTTCTCTTGCCAGCATCCTTTATAAGGATGAAGATCGGCTTTTGGAGGGCGCGGAGGATGTAGACACGGTCTACATCCGGGATGTGCTGCCGGGAAAAATGCGTTATAATCTGAAGGCCATTGAAAATTTTGGCTTTTGGAAAGATATCAAAACTATGTTTATGACTGTTTTTGCGGTACTGGGAAAAGAGTACCGGGAGGAAAGCACCTCCGTCCGGTAAACCCGATTAATCAAGGAGAAATATATGAACCAAGCAAAGCTGATCTCTGTGATCGTGCCTGTTTACAACGAAGAAAAATATCTGGATTCCTGTATTGCTTCCATGCTGGAGCAAGATTATCCCAAAGCAGCTATGGAGTGGTTCTTTGTGGACGGAATGTCCACAGACCGCACTTTGGAGATCCTAAACAGCTACCGTGACCAATACCCGGAGCTGATCCATGTTTTGCAAAATCCCAACAAAACCGTCCCCTATGCCATGAATATAGGTATCCGTGAAGCAAAAGGTGTCTACATCATTCGTTTGGATGCCCATGCTGAGTATGCCAATGACTACTTTTCCAAGTGCGTAGAAGTTTTGGATGAAACCGGGGCGGACAATGTGGGTGGCGTCATGGAAACCAAGTCCCGCACCCCCATCGGCAAAACCATCGCCAAAATGCTTTCTTCCCGATTCGGTGTTGGCGATTCCCACTTCCGCACCAGCGGTAAGGATGGATATGTAGACACCGTTCCTTTTGGTGCTTTCCGGCGGGAGATCTTTGAAAAAGTCGGTTTGTACGACGAGCGGCTTTCCCGTAATCAGGACAGTGAACTGAATTATCGGATTATCCATAACGGTGGAAAGATCTTTCTGAGTAACAAAATCAAGCTGGCTTATTACTGCCGGGATTCCGTAAAAGGCATTGTTAAAATGGCATTGCTCAACGGCAAGTGGAACATTATCACTTCTCATTTTTGCCCCGGCTCTATGCGCCTGCGGCACTTTATCCCCTGTCTTTTCGTGCTTTCCCTCATCGGCATGCCGCTCCTCACATGGCTGTGGTGGGTCTTTGGCATTTTATTCAGTCTGGAACTGCTGACATATTCGGCTTTGGACATTCTGTTTGCCGCACGGTCTGCGGAAAGTTTCAAGGAATTTTGGCAGCTGCTGTACCTATTCCCCTTATTCCACATCTGCTACGGCTGGGGTTCTGTTTTAGGTATCTTTAAGGTGCTGTTTTGAAAGTATTACACAACTATGTGTTTAGAAAGTGAGAATAATCATGCAATTTATCGACTTAAAAGCCCAGTATCGGGCACTGCAAACCGAGATCAACCAGCAGATCCAGGAGGTTTTGGAAGCCGGTCAATATATCGGCGGTACAAAAGTAAAAGAGTTGGAAGAAAAGCTGGCAGCCTACGTTGGCCGGAAGCACTGCATCAGCTGCGCCAACGGCACCGATGCCCTGCAGATCGCTTACATGGTCTACGGCATTGGCGAAGGCGACGCCGTCTTCTGCCCCGACATTACCTTCATCTCCTCCACCGAGCCTTCCAAGATGTTCGGTGCTACCTCCGTATTCTGCGATATCCAGCCGGACACTTACAATCTGTGCCCTGTGAGCCTGGAGAAGCAGATCCAAGCGGTGCTGGCTGAAGGCAAGCTGAAGCCCAAGGCTGTAGTTGCCGTAGATATCTTAGGCAACCCCTGTGATTTTGATGCCATTATCCCCATCTGTGAAAAGTACAATCTGATCCTCATTGAGGATGCCGCTCAGAGCTTCGGCGCTTCCTACAAGGGTAAAAAGTGCTGCGCCTTTGGCCAGATCGCCACCACCTCCTTCTTCCCGGCAAAGCCTTTGGGCTGCTACGGTGACGGCGGTGCTATCTTCGTGGATGACGACGAGATCGCCGGAATTATCCGCTCCATCTGCGTCCACGGCAAGGGTCCCAAGGGCAAGTATGACAACGTCCGGGTGGGTATGAACTCCCGGTTGGATACCCTGCAGGCTGCCATTTTGCTGCCTAAGTTTGATGCTTTGGCAGAGCATGAGGTGGCAGACCGTCAGGTTGTGGCCAAGCGGTACAACGATGCCTTTGCCGCCCATTTCACCACGCCTTTCGTGCAGGAGGGCTGTGAGTCTGTCTATGCCCAGTACGCCATTTTGGCCAAGGACACCGCCACCCGGGACAAGGTGGTTGCCCACTTAACAGAAAAGAAGATCCCCAACATGATCTACTACCCCACCCCTCAGCACGCCCTGCCTGTTTTTGTAAACGAGCCCCATTATGAAGAGGCCTTTGTTCATGCCGACGATTACTGCGCCCGGACACTGTCCCTGCCCATGCATCCTTACCTGGGCGAAGAAGAGCAGCAGATCATCATTGACGCGGTTTTGGAGGCACTGTAATGGAAAAGAACTATTTTGTCCATGAGTCCAGCTACGTTGATGAAGGCTGCGAGATCGGCGAAGGCACCAAGATCTGGCACTTCTGCCACATCCAAAGCGGCGCCAGGATCGGCAAAAAATGCTCCTTTGGTCAAAACGTCAACGTCAGCAACAACGTCATCGTAGGCGACGGCTGCAAGGTGCAGAACAATGTATCCCTTTACGAAGGTGTTGTACTGGAAGACAATGTTTTTTGCGGCCCCAGCTGTGTATTTACCAACGATCTGACCCCCCGGGCCAAGTATCCCAAGGGCCGTGCCAACTACAAAAAGACCCTGATCAAGGAAGGTGCTTCCATCGGTGCTAACGCCACTGTGGTGTGCGGTCACACCATTGGCCGCTGCGCCCTCATCGGTGCCGGTGCTGTGGTTACCTGTGATGTGCCGGACTATGCTTTGATGCTGGGTATTCCCACCCGGCTGGTAGGTTATGTCTGCCGCTGCGGTGAACGGCTGAACTTTCAGGAAGATAAAGCCCAGTGCAACGCCTGCGGCAGAAAATATCAAATGAATACTAATTTGGAAGTAGAGGAGATATAAAAATGTCTATTAAGAACGAACTGATCCAAAAAATTCAAAACAAGACCCTGTCCATGGGTGTTTGCGGTCTTGGCTACGTGGGTCTACCCCTGGCAGTAGACAAGGCTAAGCACGGCTTCAAGACTATTGGTTTTGACGTGCAGCAAAGCAAGGTCGACATGGTCAATGCCGGCAAAAACTATATTGGTGACGTGGTGGATGCTGACCTGCAGGAGCTGGTAGCTTCCGGCATGCTTCGGGCAACCACGGATTTCTCCGAAGTCTGCAATGTAGACTTTATCGCCATCTGCGTCCCCACCCCTCTGGATGCCCACCAGCAGCCGGACATCAGCTATGTCCGTTCCTCTGCGGAAGCCATCGCCAAGTATCTGAAAAAGGGTACTATGGTAGTTTTGGAGTCCACCACCTATCCCGGCACCACGGAAGAGCTGTTAAAGCCCATTTTGGAACAGGGCAGCGGCCTTGTTTGCGGTGAGGATTTCTATCTCGGCTTCTCCCCCGAGCGTGTGGATCCGGGCAACCTGATCTACAAGACCAGCAACACCCCCAAGGTTGTGGGTGCCATTGGCGAGGATGCCATGGAGGTCATTTCCATGGTTTACCGGGCTATTTTGGACGGCGATGTACACACCGTTTCTTCCCCCGCTGTGGCGGAAATGGAGAAGATCCTGGAAAACACCTACCGCAACATTAACATCGGTCTTGTGAATGAATTGGCCATTTTGTGCAACAAGATGGGTATCAACATTTGGGAAGTTATCGACGCTGCCAAGACCAAGCCCTACGGCTTCCAGGCCTTCTATCCCGGTCCGGGTCTGGGCGGTCACTGCATCCCTCTGGACCCCTACTACTTAAGCTGGAAGGCAAGAGAGTACGGCTTCCACACCAGCATGATCGAAGCTTCCATGATGATCAACGACCGGATGCCCGAATACACCGTAGAGCGGGCCGGCAAGATCCTGAACCGCTTTAAGAAGGCCCTTAACGGCTCCAAGGTGCTGGTTCTGGGCGTTGCCTACAAGCAGGACATTGATGACTATCGGGAAAGCCCCGCCATCCATGTCATTGAAGAGTTCCACAAGACCGGCGCAAATGTAGACTTCTTTGACCCCTACATTGCCAAGTACCGGGAAAAGGGTCAGTGGTTTGAAGGCCTCAAGGAAATCAGCACCGAGATTTTGAATCGGTACGATTTGGTCTGCATCACCACCGCCCACACCAATGTGGACTACAACATGGTGGCAAACGCAGGCGTTCCCGTATTCGACTGCAAGAATGTTACTAAGAACATCGAGAATAAGGCCAATATCGAGGTGCTGTAAATGAAGAAAATCTGTTCGGTGGTGGGTGCCCGGCCTCAGTTTATCAAGCTGGCGGTGGTATCCCGGGTACTGAGAAAACACTATCACGAGGTGCTGATCCACACCGGTCAGCACTATGACCACAACATGTCTGATGTGTTTTTTGAGGAAATGGATATTCCCAAGCCCGACTATAATTTGGGCGTTTCCGGTGGCAGCCATGGCCAAATGACCGGACAGATGCTGATGAAGCTGGAGGAAGTATTCCTGAATGAGAAGCCCGACATGGTGCTGCTCTTTGGAGACACCAATTCCACTATGGCGGCGGCATTGGCGGCAGTCAAGCTCCACATCCCCATCTGCCATGTAGAAGCCGGCAACCGCTTCGGTACTCTGGAGAGTCCCGAGGAGGTCAACCGCACCGTTACTGACCATCTTTCTGCCATAAATCTGCCCTGCACCGACTCCAGCTTGGTATTTTTGGAGAAAGAAGGCCTGGGAGAAAAGTCCACCGTGGTGGGCGATCCCATGTATGATGCCTTCTGCTACTATACAGAGCGTTTGGACGGCAGTGAACTGACAGAAATTCAGGATTTTGCCGGGAATACCGTTACATTACCCGAAAAATTCTACTACATGACCTGCCACCGGCAGGAAAACACCGACACCGACGAAAAGCTGGACGGCATTTTTTCCGCTATGGAAGCGCTGCCCTATCCCACCGTCTACCCGGTACATCCCCGTAACCACAACCGGGCAGAGCGTCTGTGCAACGCCAAGGGCTACAAAAACATCATTTTGACTCTGCCGGTGGGGTACAAAACCTCCATTTCTCTGGTGAACAAAGCAGAGAAAATCGTTACCGACTCCGGCGGTGTGCAAAGAGAGGCCTTCTTTGCCGGAAAGCCCTGTGTTACTGTACTGGACTTTGTAGTCTGGCCCGAAACTATGCATGACGGCTGTAATGTGCTGGCAAAGCCCAACAAAGAGGATATTCTCACCAAGCTGAGCCGGGAAGTCATCTTTGATCCCGCTTATCAGCCCTTCGGTGACGGACACAGTGCCGAAAAAATCGTTAAAATCATGAAGGAGTATCTGGCATGATCAAGGTTTGCCATGTTACCAGCGCCCATCCCAAAGAAGATGTGCGGATCTTTCATAAAGAATGTGTATCTTTAGCCAAAGCCGGCTACGATGTGACCCTGGTGCAGCACGGTGACAGCTATGAGAAAGACGGTGTGCACATTGTGGGCTTTGGGGCGGTAGCTTCCAACCGGATCAAACGGATGCTGTTCACTGCAAAAAATGCCTACAAGGCGGCATTGGCTGTGGATGCTGATCTCTATCATCTCCATGATCCGGAGTTGCTTCCCTTTGCTTTGAAGTTAAAGAAAAAAGGGAAAAAAGTTGTTTTCGACAGTCATGAGTTCTATGCCGAGCAGATCCTATATAAGCGGTATATCCCCCGCTTTCTGCGCCCCGTTGTTGCCAAGCTGTTTGACCGGAAGCAAAAGCGTATTTTCTGTAAGATCGACGGTCTTGTTTTTCCTTGCTTGGTAGAAGGACAAAACCCCTTTGAAGGCTACTGCCCCCGCATAGCCATCATCAACAATGTGCCCTTGCTTCAGGAACTGTACGATCATTACGATCCGTCTATCCCCAAAACCCCTCGCAGTGTCTGCCACATTGGCGGTCTGAACTTCAACCGGGGCATCACCAGTCTTGTCCATGCTGCGAATCTTACGGATTGCACCATATATTTGGGCGGAAAATTCGATTCTGCTGACTATGAAGCCCACCTTCGGACGCTTCCCGGTTTTTCCCGGGTGGAATATTTGGGACACTTAAATCGCCAACAGGTTTTGGAAACCCTGCAAAAAAGCCAGGTGGGTATCGCCACCTTGCTGAATGTGGGTCAGTATAACAAGCTGTGGAATCTTCCCACAAAAGTTTATGAATATATGGCCCTGGCCATCCCCTGCGTACTCAGCGACACCCCCTATATTCGTCAGGCGGCAGAAAAATACCGCTTTGGCATCTGCGTAGACCCTGCTGACCCCCAGCAGATCGCCGCTGCCATCCGGCATCTTTTGGATCATCCGGAAGAAGCCAGACAGATGGGCGAAAACGGTCGCCGGGCAGTCAAAGAAGAATTCAACTGGGGCATAGAAGAGAAAAAGCTTTTTGCCCTTTATGATGATCTGCTGAAGGAGGCCATCACCCGTGTGTAGTTTTTCTCTCGACAATTGGATCAACCGCCCTAACAATTATCAGGTTTCCGAAAATGAAGCATATATCATTTGGTGCTCAGGCATTGTTATTGTAGAAAACCAGCCCTGTGACCTTTTGTCTTTAGCCCAGCGCGCACACCGTGATCAGTTGGATTACAACACACTGGCAGGTAACTTTAAACTGGTTATTTACATTAAGCAGGAACAGAGTTATTTGTTTTTCGGAGACAACTCAGGAAGCCAGTTTTTGTTTATCGATGACGAAAACGCGCGTTTTTCCGACAGTCTTCTTGCGTTACGGGCGCAACGCGGCACAACTGCACAGCCAAACTTGAATGCTGTTGCGGATTTGGTAGAATTTGACCGTATTTTTGGTGAAAAAACCCTCGTTGCCGGCATCCGAAAAACCTGCGCAGAGTATTACTACCGTTTTTGCGGGGGCAAATTTGCTTCTTTCGACAAAAAGCTGCCTTCTTTTTCTGAAATGTCCCCTGATATACAGTTTGATAATGTTCTCGCCCCAATTCTCGCCTCTGTACAAGAGGAAAAAATTTGTGCTGTTTGCACCGGTGGTACGGACAGCCGTGTCATTCTGAGCGGGCTTGTAGCCCACAACATCTCCCCAAAATTACTGCTGACAGGTCATTCCGACAACCCCGACATCCCCATCGCGCAAAAAATCGCAGACACCCTGAAGCTCCCGTTAACACTTGTTCCATTCCACGAACAAGAAGCAAATTGGCTGGAGAAAAGTTTTTGTTTTTTGGACGGCGGGTATGATGTAGTGCTTGGTTACCGTCATCTAAAAAAGGCCCGTCTTGTAAATTCCGAGGGTTATGTGGCTGAATTCGGCGGTGTTGGCGGTGAATTTTATAAAAACAGCTTTTGTCTGCCTTTCCGCAACGGACATATTCGTAATAAGAAAAAACATCTGCGACGGATTCTCTGTGGAAACGGAAACGCCAACCGTGCCTGCTTTGCAGACGCGCTTCGCAAAGCAAAACAGGAAAATGCTGATTTTTTTGAAGATTTGATCCAAAAGGGATCTCAGGAACACAGTTTGTTGGCTGCCTGCAATTATGTTGGTTTGGAAATGATAAAAAGCAGCTCCGGAGCGATTACAAACGGCTATGCCTCTGTTTGTTGTAAAGTGGACCCTTTGGTAGACCGTCGCTTGATCGGCACTGTTTCCCATAAGCATCCCTGGACCCTTTCCATGCATTTATGGCAACGAAAACAGATTGCCAAACACTGCCCTAAGTTGTCTGATATCCCCACAGACCAAGGGTATTCCTGTACTGTGAAACCCATGTTCTTAACCAAAGAGCGTTTGAAAAAGCTATACTTTTACGCAGAACGCATTGGTGCAAGGGTTTTGCGTAAATTCGGGTTGCGGTATCGCGATGCCGCCCCACACTACTGGGATATTGACTATAAAAATGCCAGAGAAGACCCGCTTTGGGCAGCTTCCGTAGAATATTGTAAATCAGTTGGTATTTTACGCAGTAATGTTCAGGATACAGAAATCCCCCTTGCGCAAACCGGTATCCTGTTGCAAATTGGTATGCTGTTTCATGAGAATTTTCAGAATACCTATCTAAAATACAACCAATCTTTTCTAAACGAAAACAATTCAGGAGGTCTATTATGAATTACGCACTGATCGGCTGTGGCAGAATCGCCACCAACCATATCAAAGCCGCTGTCAACAACAAGCTGAACATTGTCGCTGTCTGCGATGTCCTGCCCGAGGCTATGGAGGCGTTGCTTGCCAAGCACGGTCTGGAAAAGGATACCTCCATCAAGCGCTACACCGACTACAAGCAGATGCTCGCCGAAAACGACATCACTTTGGCATCCATCGCCACCGAAAGCGGTATTCATGCCGAGATTGCTCTGCACTGCATTGACAACGGTGTGAATGTGATTATCGAAAAGCCCATGGCTATGTCTATCGATGACGCAGAGGAGATCATCCGCCGCAGCGAAGCAAAGGGCGTGAAGGTTTCCGCCTGCCACCAGAACCGGTTCAACATTGCCATTCAGGAGCTGCGTCAGGCTGTGGAAGCCGGCCGCTTCGGCAAGCTGTCCCACGGCTCTATTCATGTTCGCTGGAACCGGAACCAGGACTACTACACCCAGGCTCCCTGGCGTGGCACCTGGGCTCAGGATGGTGGCTGTCTGATGAACCAGTGCATCCACGGCATTGATCTGCTTCGCTGGATGATGGGCGATGAGGTTGAGGAAGTTTACGGTGTGACCCAGCAGCAGTTCCACGACTACTTAGAGTGCGAAGACATCGGCATGGCTGTTGTAAAATTTAAAAACGGCGCTGTCGGCACCATTGAAGGCACTACCAACGTCTATCCCAGAAATCTGGAGGAGACTCTGTACCTGTTCGGTGAAACCGGCACCGTCAAGATTGGCGGCACCTCCACCAACAACATTGATGTTTGGAATTTTACTCAGGAGAGCGAAGCTGACCAGAAGAACAAGGGTCTGCAGGAAGCTACCTCCAACGTTTACGGCAACGGCCACACCAGCCTGTTTGCCGATATGATGGATGCCATCGAGCATAACCGCAAGCCCTATGTGGATGCTGTTGCCGGCAGAAACGCTTTGGAAATGATCCTTGCCATCTATCAGTCTGCCGCCACCGGCAAGCCCGTGAAGCTGCCGCTTTCCGGCGTTGCCTCCACCGACTTTACCGGGAGATTTGACAAATGAGCGAGTATCAGATCTGCAAGCGTTGCGTGATGGATACCATCGGTGATCCCAATATCACCTTTGACAAAGAGGGATATTGCAATTACTGTACAGATGGTTTGATCAGACTGAACTCTATGAATTTCCCAACAGATATGTCTAAAGTGGAAACGCTGTTTCAGAAAATCAAGGACGATTGTAAGGATGATCCTTATGATTGTCTTGTGGGCGTTTCCGGTGGATTAGATAGTTCCTACATTATCTATCTGGGACATAAATTTGGCCTGCGGATGCTGGGAATCCATATTGATGACGGTTTGGACACCGAGCTGGCCAAAAAGAACATTCAGCAACTGTGTGAAAAGGCTCACTTAGAGTTAGTCAATGTGCAGCCCGATCCGGAGCAATATCGGGATCTTACCTTATCCTTTTTCAAGGCTGGTGTTCCCAACCTAGCAATTCCTCAGGATAATTTGATCCTGGCGGCATTAACAGACACTGTAAAGAAATATCATCTTCGGTATTTGCTCCACGGAAGCAACGCTTCTATGGAAGGGATCCTACAGAGTGGAAACACCTACACTGCAGCAGATGATGTGCATATCCGTGCCATTCAAAAACAGTTCAGCGGAAAGCCCATCGACAAGCTGCGACTACTGACTACATTTGAAAATAGCATTTTAAGACATTTCCGCAGAGATGTGATTCGTGTCACGCCCCTGAATTTGATGGATTACCGTTTTGACGTTGCTGTAAAGGAGCTTCATGATTTCTGCGGCTACGAATACTACGGTGCAAAGCATCACGAGTCTGTGCTGACCCGGTTTATGCAATGCTGGTATCTGCCTGAAAAGTTTGAAGCGGATAAGCGAAAATCCCACTTATCCAGTTTGATCATTTCCGGTCAGATGACCCGGGAGGAAGCACTGGACAAGCTGGCTCAGCCCAAATACCCTTCCGAAGAAATGAAAGAAGCCGATTTTAATACATTGGCAGCATTTTTAGGCATTCCCCGGAAAGAATTTGACTTGCTGATCGCACAGCCTGCACATTCTCATGATGAATACCCCAAGTCGTTTGTTTCCAACAAACTAGTTCCGGCGCTTCTGAACATCAGAACGAAGCTTCACAGAAAGAATCGGTCCTGATGCAGGTATGTTTCGGTCTTACCTTCAGCATCAGGTTCACAAGCACAAACAACCTCACAATACCACATCAAAGGAAGCGTGGATAACATGAAAGACACCTTTACTATGAAAGAACTGGCAGCCATATTGGTACGCCGTGGCAAAATAGTTCTGATTTTTGCGGTGATATTTGCTCTGCTGCTGGGCGGATGGCAAGGTTTCAAGCTGTTGGAAGCTGCCAAAGCCCCCAAAAACAGCCCTGCGCAAATTGAGGACCGTTACGAAAAAGCTTTGAAAGCTTATCAAGAAGAAAGAGCTCACCTCGAAAGACAGGTTGCCGACAAGCAAAAGCAGCTGGATAATCAGATCGCCTACAATGAAGAAAGCTTACTGATGAAAATAGATCCGCTGAATAAGACGGTTACAACCATCCACCTGATGATTTCCGGACTGGACAACGAGGAATTGAACCAAATGTTCCTGACGGAAACCCTTGCCATTGACTATGCCATTGGCCGCATTCAAAAGCAGTATTCTCTCTATTGGGACAGAATCACCTTGCAAAAAGAGTTGACAGGAACACCCTATAGGGGTGTGGAAGAAAAGTATATTCAGGAAGTGGTTGTGTTCTCCATCAGTTCTTCCGGCGGTGGATACATGACGATTTCTGTAACCGCGGAAACAGAAGAAATCAGCAATCAGGTGGCGCAAACACTTTTGCATACTCTGTTGGAATACCAGCCTACTGTGGTCAAAAACTCCTTTGATCATCAGATCTCCCTGGTTTCTCAATCCACAAAAATTGAAATTGACGAAGAACTGGAAAAGAGCCAAAATGCCAATTTGGAAAAAGTAAAAGGCTATCAGACAGAGCTGGCTGCTCTGAAAGAATCTTTGGCCGCCCTGGCAGAACCTTCTCGCGATGCCGCCATCACCACCGGAATGATCCTGAAGGGAACCGTCAAATACATGGTGCTGGGCGCAGCATTAGGCCTCGTTCTGAGTGTGGTTTGGGTTGTTCTATCCTATCTTTTCCGCAACCGTGTGGAGCTGTCCCGTCATTTGGCACAGGTTCTTACCGTGCCTATGTTGGGCGCAGCTTCCGCCCAAAAGGGACTGTTCCGTCCTTTGGCCGACAAAATCCTGGGTGAGCGGATTTGGAAAGATGATGCCCAGGCGTTGGCATATCTGTCTGCCAACGCGTCCGCACATTTGCCTGCAAATGCCACAATCGCACTGCTGACTACCCTGCCCTTTGATCAGGCATCCTCTGAAGTACAGCCTTTGGTAGATGCGTTGGGCAACCAAGGCTTCCAGATTCGCTTTGTAGAAGATGCCGGGCGTAATTCCTTGGCCGTCCATGCAATTCAGGAAAGCGACTGTGTGATTCTGGCGGAGCGTTGCGGTGCATCCCGCTGGAGCGCCATTGCGGATATCCACGCGCTGGCGGAGAGCTTGGATTCCCCGGTAAAGGGCTTTGTACTAATTTGATTTTGTTGCCATTGCCACCTGGCGGCAATGCACCTGACCCTATACGAAAGCGAGAACATATATGAAAGTATTGAAAGTATGTATCAGCACCTGGCAAAATGAGAACCGCGACAAGCGGGAACTGTCGGTTATTCAAGAGTTGGGACATGAAGTAGAGGTTATCGCCAAGGGAGATGTTTCCGGCCTTGTAGAGGATGTGGACGGCTTCCGGGTAACCCGTCTTTCCTCCCGGCCTCTGGGCAATAAAATCCCCGCTTCCATCAACCGCGTGCTGTCGTTGTTTACCTGGGCACGGTATATTCGTAAGCGAAAAGATATCGATGCGATTTCCGGCCATGATTATCTGGCCTTGACCATTGGATATCTGTCCAATATCTTCAAACGCAAAAAAGCGAAGCTGGTGTACGATTCCCATGAGTTTGAGCTGGGTCGCAACCAAAAACGCAGCAAACCGGTCCATTGGTTTGTCTGCCACTGGGAACGCTTTCTGATGAAGCGCTGCGCCTTTTCCATTATGGTCAATGACGCGATTGCAGACGAGGTGCAGCGGATCCATAAGCTGAAAAACCGTCCTGTTGTGGCGCGAAACATCCCTGCTTATTGGGAGCTGGATCAGGAAAAAATTACCCAAACCCGTAAAGCAATTCTCTCCCAGTTAGATGCGCCGGAAGATGCCTTTATCATGATGTATCACGGCGGTATCCTACAGAATCGCGGTATTGAACAAATGTTAACAGCTGTATCCCAGTTGGAAAATATCTATGCTGTTGTGTTAGGAAATGCGCAGACTGAGGCATATATGGCTTCTCTACACGCTCTGGTGGATAAACTGGGAATTTCGAAACGGGTCCTGTTTCATCCTGCTGTTTCTATTAATGTTTTGGGTAATTATATCGGTGCCACTAACGCCGGAATGTCCTTGCTCCAGCCAACTGTACAAAATCACATCTTAGCTTTGCCTAACAAATTTTTTGAAAACATTCAATGTTTGACACCTGTGATTGTCAGCGATTTCCCGGCTATTGGCTCTATCGTAGATCAATACGAGATCGGACTGAAGGTAAATCCCGCAAGCCCTGAGGAAATCGCCACAGCCATTGACCGGCTTCGTCATGACAAGACTCTTTATGCCTCTTTCAAAGAGAATTTGAAGCAGGCCAAGGAGGACCTGTGCTGGGAGAAGGAAAAATTGGTGCTGCAGGATGCCTACCGGAGGATTCTTACATGATTTATGAAAGGCTGAAATCCCGGCAACGCGATTTAAAAACCATCGTTGCCCTCTTTCTTGGGATGTTGCTGTTTAAATTTAGCCTGGATATCAGCTATTGGCTTCTCATGACCCAGGAAGCGGAAACCTTCCGGGGAGATTTCTCTCCTTTGAAATATGCCCTGGGATTGATTTGCTGCATCACTTTATTTTTCGGCATCCGCCACAGCCAGCAAAATGTTTCTTCTTTTATGCTGTATCTGGTGTTTGTGCTGCAATTTATTCCGATCACCACCATATACGCACTGGGCAACGACAGTACAGAGTACTACATCAGTCTGTTTTTCGCATTTCTTCTGTGCGAAGTAATAGTGGCCTGGACAAAGGATTCTTCCGTTTTAGAAAGAAATACATTTATTTCTAAAACAATGCACCTGGGTTTTGTCGGTATCACCATATTGACCCTCGCCCTGATCATTCTCAAAAACGGTGTTCCTTCCTTAACAGCTTTGAACCTTCTGAATGTGTATGAGCTTCGCAGCAGCGGATCTTTTCAACTTAGCAAGTATGGTTCTTATCTCCTTGGCTTTGCTGTCACGGTACTTCTTCCCATGATGATCACCAAATGTCTGCTGAAAAAGCGTTATCTTTTGGCAGGTCTTTCCTGTGGTGTTATCTTTTTACTGTACCTGTACTCAGGACATAAAACCTACCTGTTTTCCTTTCCCCTTGTAGTAGTTGGCGTATTGTGGGCAAAGCGAAAGAACTTCTATACGGAGTTATTTGTCACCGCCACAACAGGTTTTTCTGCCCTGTCGCTGCTAACCTGTGTGTTTTCTGACGAAGGCGGGATCCTGCGCCGGTATTTATACCCGCTGTTTATCCGCCGAACAATGCTTGTCCCAGCCAACAATAAATTTAAGTATTTTGATTATTTCAGCCAGCGTCCCAAAATGGGACTGGGCGGAATCTTCCCCCGCTGGCTGCTGCCTATTGAAAACCCCTACGAAAACATTCGTTACAGCTACGAAATTTCTGATATCTACTACGGAAAACCGGAGATGAACTCCAACACTGGCTTTCTGGCGGAAGGCTATATGCGCTTTGGTCACCCCGGAACCTTCTTGGTATTGATCCTTTTTGCCATTTTACTCAAACAGATGGACAAGCTCCAATCCCGATCCAGCTACGCATTGACTTTGGGCATTTTTATCTATTCCGTGTTTTCCCTGACGGACGCACATTTGCTGGACAGCTTCGTGTCCGGACCTTGGCTGATCTTACTGTTTATTCTGATTCTCTATAAAGAGCGCGCTTCCTGCGCGAAGGAGTCTCCCCTTGAATATCAAAAACACACTTCGTAAACTATATAAGCGCATCACAGGCAGTGGCTTTTTAAAAAGTGTACTGACTCTGTCCTCCGGCGTTGTTGTAGCCCAAGCCATCAATTTTCTGGGAATGCCGGTGGTAAGTCGTCTCTATTCCCCCGCCGCTATTGGTGACTACACGCTAATCACTTCCAACGCTGCCATTCTCAGCGCCGTAGCGTGCCTGGGCATGATGACCTCATTCATGCTCCCGAAGGAGCATGAAGAAGCTCGGGGATTAAGCCGGCTGGTAACCGGCAGCACTTTGCTGATTACCTCTTTGGCCATTGGTATTTTATGGCTGTGTTCCGGCTTTTTCCGCATCTTTCACACAGAGCAGACACCTTACGGTCTTTCTCTGCTGGTTTTATGGTTGTACATCGTATTCTACACGGTGAGCAATATTTGCTACGCCTATGTCAACCGCTACAAGCTTTATCGGGTCATGTTTTGGAATCCTATCATCACTGCCGTTATTAATGTTGGTGTCGGAATCCTTTTCGGTTTTCTAGATTGGGGCTTTGTCGGCTATACCACCGCCCACATTCTGGCCTTTGCAGTAAACATTATCCATCTGCTTTGGCACGCCAACGCCTTTGCCAAAATTGAAAATCCAGAATACCACTGCATCCCATTACTCAAAAGCTATAAGCGTTTCCCCCTGTTCCAAATGCCTGCGAATTTGGTTTCCAGCCTCAGTTCCCAGCTCCCCATTCAAGCCATAGAGGCACTCTTTTCTTCTGCGGCTCTGGGAATGTACTCCATGGCATTAAAAATTTTGTCGCTGCCTGTATCCTTGCTGGCCATCCCTGTTAACCGGGTTTACTTTCAAGAAGCCAGTCAGCGGTATAACCGGAACGAGGACATTGGAGAGTTTTCTTTTAAAATCCTGGAAACAAACATCAAAATTGCCATTCTTCCCATTTCCCTGCTGATGATATTCGGAGAATGGATCTTCGCCATCTTCTTGGGTGAGCAATGGCGGGAAGCGGGTACCTTTGCCGCTGTAATCGGTATACATCAACTGATGCTGTTTTGTAGCAATTGCCTATCCGGATATTTCGTCATCATCAAAAAGAATCTTTGGGAATTGTTCTTTTCCGTTGCTACCCTCGTATCAAATGTTTTGCTGGTAATATTCGCAGCCTATTTCGATATCCCTGTGCTGGTTTTTTTAATGAGCCTGTCTATTCTGCAGACCGTTAGTATTCTCCTTTCTCAAATGACCTTTTTCCGTCACACAGGCTTTGATCTAAAGCGATATTTCCTATTCACTGTCAAATACATTATCATACCGGTTATCTTGTCCTTTGGTATCCGATATTTCCTGTTTTCTTGATGCGATAAACCCCTGCGTCCACCATAAAGATAACATTGTCATGAGAGGATGCTTCTTTGTTAAAATATTCCGTCATCATTCCCGTTTACAATGTGAAAGAATATCTCAGGGACTGTATCGATAGTGTGCTGGCACAAAGCATATCTGACTATGAAGTAATTCTGGTAAATGACGGTTCTACCGACGGTTCCGGGGAGCTCTGCGACCAATATGCCGAAAAATATCCCCAGATCCACACCGTACATCAGCAAAACCAAGGCGTTTCTGTCGCCCGGAACACCAGCCTTGAAAAAGCAATCGGCGAGTATGTTCTGTTTTTGGACAGCGATGACTGGTGGGAGCCGAATCTTTTGGATCTGCTAAATGAAAAGTACCGCTATGGTTTCTGTTATGAGATCTCCGGAAAAGAAACGCAATTTCCCCTATTATGCGATTTTTGTATGTGATCTACACCCAAAAAGTTGCCGGGATGCAGATCCCATATCAATCGGATCCCAGCCTTGCTTCTGATTTTCGTTATGATGCCCTGGCAAAGCAGTTGTCCGATCTTTGCGAAAAACTGATGGCGCAATAAACCTCCGTTTGTAAGGGCCCGCTGAAACCACTAACAGGAGATGCCTATGAGAATTCTTATCATCACCACCTACTATCCCCCGGATACCGCCATCGCCGCCGTGCGGCCCTATATGTTTGCCAAGTATCTGAAGCAGTACGGTCATGATGTAACGGTACTTCGGTCCGGATTGCTCGCCCTGACACCCGACTGTTCCTTCGCCGGGCATGAAGGCATCCGGGTAATCACCTATTTGGGTGAAGACAGCCCTTCCATGCGTTTTGAACAGGACCCCAGCAGCTTTATGCAGTGCACCTTGCCTACGAAAAAGCGCCGCTTAACCTTTCTGCCGGAGTCTCTTCGTAAGGTGATAGCCAAAGTGTACCACACCATTATAGCACCTTATAATTTCTATTGTCGGTATCAAAAAGTCCACCGGAAGGGCCGTTTCAAGCCCATGAAAGCCACGCTGGACCGAATGTCCAGAGAATCCTTTGATGTAGTATTTTCCACCTATGGTGCCGTGGAAAATATTTGGGGCGGCAAATACGCCTCCAAGCTTTTTGACGCCAAATGGATCCAAGACTTCCGCGACCCCATTAAGCCCCCTTATCCCAGCAATTTCGGCACATCCTTTTGGAACCGGATTCAAAAGAACGCCGTCCGCGACTGTGACCTTTGCACCGCAGTATCCGAAGACCTTGCCAAGTTCCTGTCAGCGCAAGCAGGCGGTGTCCCCGTACATACGCTATACAACGGCTATGAGCCCAATGATACGGATATAGATTATGCCGCTCCAGAAAAAGACAGACTTACCTTTTGTTATACCGGCACCGTATATCCCAACCAGCAGGACTGCACGCCTTTACTTCGTGCCCTTCGGTGTCTGGTGGATGGCGCAAAGACTTCTTTAAGCAAAGTGCGGATCCTATATGCTGGCAACGATTCCGCCTATTGGTCCAAGCAGATAAAAGAATACGGTTTGGAAGAACTTCTGATTGATTACGGCTATGTCAGCCGTGAAAAATCCGCTAAAATTCAAGCAAAATCTGACATTTTTCTGGTGCTTTCCTGGAATACCAAAAAAGAAAAAGGTGTTCTTACCGGCAAATTCTACGAAGGCATCCGTGCCGGAAAGCCTATTCTATCTATGGTGTCGGGACATGTCCCCAACAGTGAACTAGGTCTGATCAACCAAAAGTATCGCTACGGTTTCTGCTATGAAAATTGTCGGGAAAAAGAACAGTTCCAAGCTCTTTGCGACTACATTGAGGGTCTGTACCGGGAAAAAATGTCCACCGGAAGCATTTCTTACGCACCCGATCCTAACTTGATAACGGATTTCCGTTACGATACTCTTTCCAAAAAACTGGAAACGCTGTGTTTGGAAGCCTTGGGGCAGTAAAATCACATAGGAGTATAATATGTCAAAATCCACCTCTTTGGGCAAGGAAGCCGTCTTGCTGACAGTTTCCAAAATGACGACCCTGGTGATCACCATGGTTACCGGCATGATGCTCTCCCGGTTCCGTAGCTTTGCAGAATATGGCACATATTCCCAGCTGATGCTGGTGATGTCGCTGTTTGCCTCTGTCTTTATGCTGGGACTTCCCAACAGTATCAACTATTTCCTTGCCCGGGCCAATTCCAAAAGCGAACAGCAACAGTTTTTAGGGGTATACTATACCCTCTGCACCCTTCTCAGCATAATCATGGGTATCGCCCTGGCTTTTGCCGCGCCTTTGATCGCAAGGTATTTTCAGAATCCTGCAGTGCTGGGCTTTGTCTATTTTCTGCTGCTGTATCCTTGGGCGAGTGTTACTTCTTCCAGCATTGAAAACATTCTGATCGTTTACCACAAAACCCGGTTTTTGGTTGTCTATCGGATCATCCACAGTCTGGGTCTGCTGGGCTCTGTTCTGGTGGTACAGTGGCTGGGATGGGGCTTCCGGGAATACATGGTGGTTAATTTGGTGGTTCACAGTCTGTTCGCCCTTTCTGTTTACACCATTGTCTACCACACCAGCGGTGGTTTGCGCCCCGGTTTGAGCAAGAAAATGATCCGCTCTATTTTCGCCTTTTCCCTGCCTCTGGGGCTTTCTGCCGTAATCAGCACTTTGAATATCGAAATCGACAAGCTGCTGATTGGCTATTTGATGGATACGGAACAAATGGCGATTTACACCAACGCTTCCAAGGAGCTTCCGGTGACCTTTGTTGCCGTATCCATCACCGCCGTTTTGCTTCCCCAGCTTACCAGACTTTTGAAAAAAGACCGCACCGGGGAGGCCATTTCCCTTTGGGCAAATGCCACGGAGCTGTCTTATTTGGTGATCTGCCTCATCGTTGCCGGTGTATTTACCTATGCCGAGGATGTGATGAGCCTTCTGTATTCTGCGAAATATCTTCCCGGTTTGCCGGTTTTCCGGATCTACACCCTGGTACTGCTACTGCGCTGCACCTACTTTGGCATTATTTTGAATGCCAAGGGAAAAAACAAGGAGATTTTGATTGCAAGTATCACCTCTCTTGGGCTGAATATGGTGCTGAACCCCCTGCTGTACCGGGCATTGGGTATGATCGGTCCTGCTCTGGCCTCGTTCCTTGCCATTCTTGCTGTACAACTATGGCAGCTTTTCCGCACCGCCAAGCTTACCGGCATTCCCTTTTTGCAGGTTTTCCCCTTTCGGCGTCTTGCGGTGATCACCGGGATAAATGCAGCCCTTGCCGTTGCTTTTTACGGCATCAAGCTGGTACTGCCTTTGGAAACATGGATCTCCAGCTTGGGAGAATCTCTGCTTTTGGGCTGCATTTGGTGTACGGTATATTTGATCCTCATGCGAAAGTCGATCAAACGCACCTGGAAGGGACTGAACCAGGGCGGACAAGACTCATAAACTGTTCAAAAAAATGATTTTCCGACAATGATAAAAGGCAAAAGCCGCACGAAATTCGTGCGGCTTTTGCCTTTTTTAGTGATAGATGCTGGGGTAGTCTATGGTGCCGTCGGTACAGATGACCTGCACGTCATTCAGAAAAAAATTCATGGCATCGTCCTTGTAGATTTCGTTCCACTGGGCCATGGTACCTAAGTACCGGATCAGAGAAACTATGTTCCTGAGGGATGCACTTATACATGGCCGACGATTTGCGGCAGCGTTACCAATATGGAACGAGCTTTCAAAAGCTGCCGTTCTCTTGTAACTGCGCCTGTAATTTCAGCCGGTGTTGTGTATCTTAACAGCCCCTGAAAAAGCGCAAAATACGAGGCCACTCTCCGCCATTTGGAGAGTGGCCTTTCTTTGCCCGTTTTTTGGGTTTTTGTCCAATTTTCGCCAATTAACTATTGTCTTTTCCTGCAGAATATGGTAGACTGGGACAGTATGGTGGCTTCGTGTTTACTGTTGCAAATGGCCGTATGATTTCTGCAGATTTTTGGCGCTAAAAATTCGAAAAACTGCAATTTTTCTTCGGTTTTTGAAGTCTTTGGAAATGATTCCCGTCACTTGCACAAAGACCAAGCACTACCAAAAAACGCAAAGGAGAAAAAGTTATGAAACTGGCAAGCTTTTTCAAACGAATGCTATGCGTAATGCTGGTTCTGGCAATGGTTTGTCTGGAAGTAATTCCGGGCATGGCCTTTGCCGTCGGTCATGATCATGACCACAACCAGATCAGCTTTGAACGCGTAGACAACGACTCTGTCTCCGCCGGTCTGATCCCGGGCGGTCGGACGGAGATCACAGACGACGCGGCTTATGCGGACACAGATGTGGTTCGTGTATCCATCATCCTGAGCCGGAGTTCTACCATCGACGCCGGCTACAGCGCTATGGATATCACCGGCAATCAGGCTGCCCTCAAGTACCGCGAGGATCTGAAGAAGGATCAAACCAATATGGTCCATCAGATCGAGCAGGCCACCCAGGCAGATCTGGATGTGGTTTGGAACCTGACACTGGCTGCCAACATCATTTCCGCAAATGTGCAGTACGGTCAGATCAAGACCATCGCAAAGCTGCCCGGTGTCAAATCCGTGGTTCTGGAAAACCAGTACCAGCCCTGTGAGACTAAGGACGGCGAGATCGTTCCCAACATGGCTACCTCCGGTGCTCAGATCGGTACCGGTCCTGTTTGGGAGGCCGGATATACCGGCGCCGGTATGCGGATCGCTGTCATCGATACCGGTATCGACACCAACCACCAGAGCCTGAATGCCACGGCCTTTGAGTATGCACTGGCTCAGCTGGCTGCCAAGAAGGGCATGTCCAAGGAAGCCTACATCGAAAGCCTGGATCTTTTGGATGCTCAGGAGATCGCTTCTGTGGCAGACGAGCTGAATGTCACTGTGGATCCTCAGCAGGCTTTTGTCAGCAGCAAGATCGCTTTTGCTTACAACTACCGTGACTTCGATTACGACGTTACCCACGACAACGACGAAGAGGGTGATCACGGCTCCCACGTTTCCGGTATTGCTACCGCAAACTCCTGGCTGTATAACAGCGCAACCGGCAATTTCGGCAAAGCGCTGGACTATGCCTTTATGCAGGGTGTCGCGCCCGAGGCCCAACTTTTGACCATGAAGGTCTTCGGCAAGGCCGGTGCTCCCTACGACTCTGATTTCTTCGCCGCCATCGAAGACGCCATCGTATTGGGCGCGGATGCCATTAACCTGTCTTTGGGCAGTACCGCTCCCGGCCGTGGCCACCACACCAACTCTCAGTACCAGCAGATCATGGACAGCCTTACCAGATCCGGTGTGGTAGTGTCCATTTCTGCCAGCAACTCCGGTGCCTGGGTGGAAAATGCCGACAACGGCGGTTACCTGTACAACACCGATATCGGTATGAACACCGTAGGTCAGCCCGGTGCCTTCACCAACTCCATGTGTGTTGCCTCCGTTGAAAACGACGGTATGGTAGGCTACTACTTCACCGTGGGCAACGAGACCATCGTTTACATTGAAGAGCTTTTCAACAGCATGACGCCTTTGACCTCCCTGGCCGGCGAGCACGAATATGTGTTCATCGACGGTGTGGGTAAGGAAGCAGACTGGAACGCTCTGGCAGATGTTTTGCCCGGTAAGGTAGCCATCTGCTCCCGCGGCGAAACCAACTTCACCGAGAAGGCCCGTCTGGCTGTAGAGGCCGGTGCCATTGCGGTGATGATTTACAACAACGCCAGCGGCATTATCTACCTGGATATGACCGAATATGCCGGCAAGGAGCCTGTTGTTTCCCTGACCCAAAAGCAGGGCGCCATTATTCGGGCAAATTCTACTCCGGTCTATGATCCTCAGGGCAACCTGCGGTATCTCACCGGCACCATGAATATCAGCAGCACCATCGGCAAGGGTGTATTCTCCAGCGAGTACTACACCATGTCCGACTTCTCCTCCTGGGGTGTTCCCGGCTCTCTGGAAATGAAGCCCGAGATCACCGCCCCCGGCGGCAACATCTTCTCTTTGGAGGGTCTTAACCCCAACGGCGGTGCTTACTCCATTAAGTCCGGCACCTCCATGTCTGCTCCTCAGGTGGCCGGTATGTCTGCGCTGTTGATGCAGTATATCCGGGAGAATAACCTGGACACCAAAACCGGCATGGACATCCGTCATCTTACCCAGAGCCTGTTGATGTCCACCGCTACCCCCATTCTGGCAGACAAGGATAATTATTACTCCATTTTGCAGCAGGGTGCCGGTTTGGCAAACATCCACGATGCCATCAACGCCGACTCCTATGTCATTATGGGCGCAGGCACTAACTCCGGTGCCGCCGACGGCAAGGTTAAAGTCGAGCTGTTTGACGATCCCCAGCGGGGCGGCGCTTATCGCGCAACCTTCACCGTACATAACCTGACAAATGCAGAAAAGGAAATTAATCTGAGCGCTGATTTCTTCGTTCAGAATCTGCTTTCCGACGGCGAGTTCCTGTACATGGACTACGCCACCGCCATGATTGCCATGAATGTGGTCTGGACCATCGGCGGTGCCCGTGTGGTTTCCGAGGCTGCCGATATGTCCGGCCGGGACTTCAACGGCGACGGCCTTGTGAATGTTGAAGACGGTCAGCGTCTGCTGGACTACATCACCGGCACTGTTAAGTCCTTAAGCAACAAGGACAAGGCCGATGTGGACGGCGACGGCGACATCGACTCCCATGACGCTTATGTATTTTTGAGCAGCCTGTCCACCACCACCGCCATCCTGCCCGCCAACGGTTCTGTGGAGATCGCTGTGGACTTCAACCTGCCCCAGGCTACCAGAGAGCAGTTGGACGAGGCTTTCCCCAACGGCACTTATCTGCAGGGCTTCCTGTATGCCGAGACCGTGGACACCACCGGCAAGACCGGCACCGTCCACTCCATCCCCGTTCTGGGCTTCTACGGCAACTGGACCGATCCTTCCATGTTTGATGTGGGTTCCTGGCCCACCTTTGATTCCGGCGAGGATAAGCGCATCCCCTACACCGGTATTCTGCGTGGCAATGAGTTCCAGGTCAGATACGCCAACGACCCCAACTACCATTACACCCTGGGCGGCAACCCTGTCATTACCGACAAGATCTATAAGCCCGAGCGTAACTCCATTAACTCCAGCAACTATTTCCACGGCATTCGCTTTACCCCCATCCGTCACGCCGATCAGTCCCGTGTGGTTGCGGTGAACAACACCACCGGAGCCGTTCTTCTGGATCAGAAGACCGGTGCTGTCAACATGGCTTACTATCCCAACTCCCTTTACGGTTGGCAGAATACCATGATGGTTTTGGAGACCAACTTCTCTCTGAAGAACACCGCTGAAAATGATCAGCTCTCCGTCTCCTTTACCCTGGTGCCCGAATACTACATCGACGGCGCCGGCAATGTGGACTGGGATGCTTTGGGCGAGGGTGCTACCCGGTCCATCGACCTGGTCATCGACAACACCGCGCCGGAGCTGAAGGGCGTCAGTGTGGACATGATCAACAACACCATGACCATCGTAGCTTCCGATAACCAGTACATCGCTGCCGCAGGTCTTTACAACAAGACCGGCACCCGCCGTCTGGCTGCCACCGGTTCCAAGGAGGACATCGCGCCCGGTGAAGCAGCAGAATACACCTTCTCCCTGGAGGGCATCAACGGCAAGAAATTCCTGGTTCAGGTTCATGACTACGCCATGAACACCACCACCTACCTGATCGAAATGCAGATCGGTGTGGATGCCGGTGTTCCCGACATGATGGCCTACGACCTGGTTCAGCGTCACTGGACCACCTTCACCAAGGACTTCGAGTACAACTACAAGGTCGGCACCCCCCGTCTGGAGTATGCAGACCACACTTACTACGCAGCTACCATTGCTGAGCACTATGTTTTCGCTTCTACCAACAAGGGCGAGCTGTTCGTCATGCCGGAGGATGACCTGTCCGACACCAGCTTTGTGGTGAATATGGGCGTGGTTCTTTATGACATGGCATATAACAAGGCTGACGGCAACATCTACGCCGTTACCGAAGCCGGCAATCTGGTCGTCATCGACAAGCTCAGCGGTGAACTGACAAAGATCGGTCCCATGCCCAAGAACACCAACACTCTGGCTTGCAGCCCCGAGGGCGTGTTCTACTTCAACGAGCTGGGTACCGGCCGGATCTGGTCCTGCACCCTGGAGACCATGGATGCCCCCACTTTGCTGATGGAAGATCCTTACATGACAGAAAAGGACCCTGTCAGCGGTGACCGGAACGGTACCGAGGGCAACATGGGTATGGAATACGACCCCAACAGAAACATGATCTGTTGGAACTCCCATATGGAGATTTTGGCCGGTTCCTACATCACCTTCGCTTACTATTATGAAATCGACCCCGCTACCGGCGAATTCACCCGGTATAACGACTTCTGGCACGAAATGAGCTGCCTGATGATCCCGGACGAAACGGAAAAGGTAGACGACTGGGCCAAGCCCACCGACAAGGTTTCCGCGGTTTCTCTGAACAAGAGCAATGTAGAGGTCATCAAGGGCACCAGCGCCAAGGTCATTGCCAACGTCCAGCCCTGGACCGCTACCAACCGTGATGTTACCTGGACCAGTGCGGATCCCAGCATTGCCACTGTGGATGAAAACGGTGTGATCACCGGTATCGCTCCCGGTACCACCCTGGTTACCGCGGCTTCCAAGCTGGATCCCACCAAAACCGCTTCCTGCCAGGTCACCGTAAATCTGCTGCACGTTACCGTCAACGGTACTGTGATGGATACGGACAGCAAGACCACCTTCTTCTCCTGGAATATGGCTGAGGACGAAACCTGGAACCCCGGGGCAACCCTGCCGCTTCCCATCACCTCCGCCACCTACTCCACCAAGCAGAACGCCTTCTACATGATGGAGATCTCCGAGGCGCTGAAGATGCACAAGATCGACGCCAACGGCAATCTGCTGGCCAGCGCGGACAACGAAAACGGCATTCCTCTGTGGGATATGGCCTACAGTGAATTCTTCTCCACGGATGAGAAGGATATGGTAACCTCCATCTACTACTCCTATCTGCTGTCTGCCAAGGATCCCATGGCACTGGATGCCGTAGGCTTCGATATGGGCAGCATGTGCAGCTATCTGCTGGGCATCACCACTGCCGGTCATGAGCAGCAGACCGACGAAGAGGGCATTGTCCACGAAACCGAGCATCTGATCCTGCTGGACAACGACGGTTATATCTGGGACTTCTGGGTATATGCCGTTGCAGAAGATGACGGCAGTGTGGGCTACAACGCTCTGTACTCCATCACCGGAAGCGACCTGCGTCTGGAGCTGCCCGGCTATGACAACATGGAGCACATGTTCACCTCTTTGGTATTGGGCGAAGACGGCAATTTGTATCTGTCCGCCTACACCGGAGATACCAACGAGCTGTACCACCTGTCCTACAATGAGGACGAGGAAAGATACCTTGCCGTAAAGATCGGTGAAATGGGCACCGATGTGTGGCCCGCCACCATCACCTCCGTCACCGTCAACGGCGGCAACGCCACCAACGCAGTATTCCCCGAGCCCCAGCACACCATGTCCGCCACCAAGATCAGCCGGGAGCAGCTGGCTGCCGCCTCCACCAATGTGCGTTTCACCGAAACCGAGGCTGAGCGGAACTTCAAGCTGGGTCTGGCACTGAAGGGTGATCAGATCATCACCAACGCTGCCGGTGATTCTGCGGATACGCCTTTTGAATTGGCTCTGGAAACCAAGACCTATGAGCTGGCTACCAATGCCGGTGCATACTTCAAGTTTACCGCGCCTTCTGCAGGCACCTATGTCATCACCATCACCCCCGAAGACGATGCGACCTATGCAGTCCGTCGGGAAATCCATCCGTCTTCAATGGCCATTTGGGACACCCAACCCGGTGCAGTCGAATTGGCAGAGGGTGAATCTATTATTTATCGTATTCGCCTTTATAAGGAAGTAAGTAAGTACAACTACTTCCCCGGTAATGTGGTCATTACGGTAGCCGGTGAAAGCACCTGCACCAATCACAGCAACGCTGCCAACATCTGGGAGTCTGACGACAACAACCACTGGCAGATCTGCGACAGTTGTCTGGCAAAGTTCAATGAAACACCTCATAGCTTCGGTGCATGGGAAAACGGCAAGAAGTCCTGCTCCTGCGGCAAGGAAGTCACCTGCCTCCACGAAAATCTCTCCGATTGGGTCACCACCGATGAGACCAACCACTATAAGGTCTGCAACACCTGCGGCACAGAGGTTGACAAAGCTCCGCACAGCTATAACGCAGGCAGCTGCAGCTGCGGCAAGGCTGATCCCAATGCCCAACCCTGTAACCACAACTACGGCGGCTGGGTAGACGGGAAGAAAACCTGCTCTGAGTGCGGCGATGTGATCACCTGCCTCCACGAAAACAAGGGCAGCTGGGTCACCACCGACGAGACCAACCACTATAAGATCTGCAGCACCTGCGGCGAAGAGGTTGACAAAGCCGCCCATAGCTACGGCGCCTGGGCAAACGGCAAGAAGTCCTGCACCTGTGGCAAGGAAGTCATCTGCCTCCACGAAAACCTCTCCGACTGGGTCACCACTGACGCAGCCAACCACTATAAGGTCTGCAACACCTGCGGCGAGCAAGTTGAGAAAGCTGCTCACAGCTACTCCGGCGGTCAGTGCAGCTGCGGCAAGATCGATCCTGCCACCATCCAGCCCGGTGCAAATTCCCTGGTTCTGGGCAACAACTCTCTGGAAAGCGGCAAGGTCTACACATACACCGCCACCTATAGCGGCGGTCTGAAAATGATCTTCTCCAATCTGAGAGGCAGCGATGGCGAGCCTATCATCGACTACGTTTACGGCAGAGGCCTGCGGGTCAAGATCATGGTCAACGGCATCTATGTACCCCGTATTCAAGACTCCTCTCACGATAACGAAACCAAGCTTACCGTAGCCCCCGGCGATCAGATCACCGTTGAGCTGGTTCCTGTGGATTCCTCTTTGGAAAACAACTTCACGGTTACCCTGAATTTGTCTGAATCCACACCCCCTACAGCTCTGCATTTGGGCGAAAACGAGATCTTGCTGAATAACTACTACTCCTTCATCGCACCGGAAGATGGCATCCTGTACACCACCATCAAGGAGCTGTACTACGATTCCAGCTACTGCAGCGAGGTATCTTTGGGCTCCACCATCGTTTTCAAGATCAACGGTGCAAAGATTGATCAGTTCCGTAACCAATACCAGGTAAAGGCCGGCGACGAGATCTCCTTCCAGATCGGCCTGTCCTTCGGCGGTCAGCACAGCGCCAGCGCAAAGCTGGATCTGAGCTACGAGCGCTTCTACGAGCATCCCATTGGCTCCAGAGGCAACCCCTACAGCGTTGCTTACTCTGACTGCCCCACCGAAACCGTTAAGATCGCCGGCGGCACAAATGTGTGGTACCGCCTGGTGGGCTTCAGCGCAGACGCTTATCTGACCGTTACCGGTGAAAATGCCTACGTGATCGTAGGCGGCACCCGTGTTGATGCCGTAAACGGCACGCTCACCGTTCCCGCCTACAGCACCCTGCAGATCGGCAACGCCGGCTCTCAGGAAATGAGCTATCAGCTCTCCGCCTTCATCCCCGAGGGTACCAAGGACAATCCCAAGGATCTGGTGGAAGGCGACAATCAGGCAACTGTTGGTTCCAGAGAAAGCTACTACTTCGACTTTGTAGCACCTCAGAGCGGTAAGATGACCGCGAAGATTTCCGGTACCAACTGGATGTACGAGCTGTTCTGGTATGCTGCCGACGGTACGCTGATGCAAAGCGTCGGCCCGAAGTACGGTTTCCAGAATGACGCCTCTCAGATCTCCGTGAATGTGTCCACGGGTCAGACCGTCGTCATCCGGGTAACCACCATGACTTCCTCCTTCTCTCAGCCCGGCGGAACTATTTCCGTGAGCTTCCAGTTCGCTCCCAGCGGTGGCACAACGCCGCCTCCCAGCTGCCAGCATCCCAACCTGGCAACCCTTTCCTGGCAGTACAATGACACCTACCACTGGAAGATTTGTGATGCCTGCCAGGTAGAGCTTCTCAAGGCTACCCACAGCTACTCCGGCGGTGTCTGCGTTTGCGGCAAGACCGATCCCAACGGTGGTAGCGGCAGCCCCTGCCAGCACACCAACGCAGCCGGTCAGTGGCAGTACAACGACAATCTCCACTGGCAGATCTGTGACAAGTGCCAGCAGCAGTTCAACACCTCCAGCCACGGTCACGGCAGCTGGGCAAACGGCAAGAAGTCCTGCTTCTGCGGTCACCAGATCGTTTGTGATCACGCAAATGTAGGTGCATGGCAGTACGATGACGAAAACCACTGGAAGATCTGCGGCACCTGCGGTGAGACCGTAGGCAAGGCAGCCCATAACTTCCAGGGCGGTCAGTGCGTCTGCGGCAAGCAGATCGCTGTAGATAACACAGTTATCAAGGAGATCACCGCCGATTCGGACGCCACCAACGGTGTTGTTCAGATCACCTGGGATCCTGCCAAGATGACGCTGGTCGGTACGGTCGTTCATGCGGATTACTACTCCATCCAGCAGGAAAACGGCTCTATCACCATCGGCTACATCTCCCTGAGCGCCATCCCCGCAGGTAAGTCCATCGTCACGCTGACCTTTGAGGCCGTGAACCCCGCTGACGCGGATGTGACTGTCAGCCACAAGCAGATCAACAATGAGCTGCCCGGTGAATGTGTCAACCATACCATTGTTACCGACCTGGCTGTACCGGCCAGCTGTACCACCCCCGGTCTGACGGAAGGCAAGCATTGCTCCGTCTGCGGTCTGGTTCTGATTCCTCAGGAGCCTGTCTCCCCCACCGGTCACAGCTTCACCAACTACATCAGCAACAACGATGCCACCACCACCGCCGATGGCACCAAGACAGCCTTGTGTGATCACGGCTGCGGCGCAAAGGATACCGTTACCGATGTTGGCAGCATGCTACCCCCCGCCCCCTCCGGCTTGCTTACCTCGGATCTGTTCTATATCGGTGAAGACACCATCAGCAATGTTCCTGTTGGCACCACCGTTGAGCAGCTGAGAAACAATATCCGGGGCGGCAGCATCCGCATTGTCCACAAAAACGCCCTGGCCAGCGACAGCGTAAATGTTGCCACCGGTACTATCGTACAGCTGATGATTGGCGGTAAGGTCGTTAAAGAATGGACCGTCGTGGTCACCGGCGATCTGAACTGTGACGGTCAAATCACAGTGTCCGATATGCTGACCGTCAAGGCCCACATTCTGAATAAGAACCGGCTTTCCGGTGCTGCTGCTCTGGCAGCTGACACCAATGGCGATGGCTACATCTCCATTACCGACTTTATTCAGATCAAGGCGCACGTCCTGAACATCGGCTACATTATGCCCCAGTAAGGAGGATCCCTTATGAAAAGATATATCAATCTGATACTGATTCTGATCCTGTGCTTCAGTCTTCTGAGTGTTACCGCTTTCGCCGCAGGCGAAAGCGCCACCCTTACCGGTCCCGGCCAAGTCCGGGCCGGTGACACCATCACCGTGGCGCTGAATGTAACCGGAAACGGCATCTACGGTGCATCCGGCATTCTGTCCTACAACAGCAGTCAGCTGACTTTTGTCAAAGCCGAACCCGTGGTAGGCTCTACTTGGGCCGTTGAATTCAACGGCAATCATTTCGTTGCCTATGACAACAACCTGTCCACTCCGATTCGGGGAACTGCTGCCATGCTTGCGCTGACTTTTAAGGTCGTAAATGTGGCTCCCGGTACCGTTATTACTGTTTCCTGTGATGATCTGGCTGTTTCCGACGGCAACGCAGACGCCAAGCTGGGTTCTGTCAGCTACCAGACAACAGTTCTGGCCCCCAAGTCTACAGACAATAACCTGCAGTCTCTTACTGTCAGCAACGCCACCCTCAGCCCTGCCTTCAGCGCCGGCACTACCAGCTACACCGCAGAAGTTCCCTTCTCCGTCAGTCAGCTGGATATCCAGGCGGTTGCCAACAGCGGCAAAGCAAGCGTCCGCATCGACAACCCTGTCCTGACCCCCGGCGCTACTACCAATGTGAAGGTCACTGTCACTGCGGAAAACGGCTCTGTGAAGACCTATACCATCGCCGTGAAGCGGGCCCAGGATCCCAACTATGTGGCAAGCGGCAACAATCTGCTTTCCGGCATCAACGTATCCGGCTTCCAGCTGTCCCCCGCCTTCCAGGCAGACAAAACTGACTATGTGATCTGGCTGCCCTACGAAACAGAGTCTGTTTCCGTCACCGGTACTGCCGCTGACAGCAAGGCATCCGTCAGAGTAGAAGGCGGAACCGGACTGGTCGCCGGTCAGGACAATGTGATCAAGGTGATCTGCATTGCTGAAAACGGTACAGAAAAGGTTTATACCATCATCGCCAAACGGGCAGCCGCCCACGACGGCAGCACCGAACCGACTCAGCCCAGTCAGCCTACTCAGCCCAATGAACCGACTCAGCCTAATCAGCCCACTCAACCGGAAGCTCCCACCAACCCCAACACTTCCTCTGACAAGGAAGCGAGCGGCGGCATCTCCTGGTGGATCCTGATCCTGGCAAGCGCCCTGTGCCTCACCGTTGGTCTTCTGTTGGGTATCGTCCTGACTAAGAAGAAATAATCAAAACACATCGCCGCCCGCCCCCGGGCGGCGATACTTTTTTGTATTTCCATAATTTTCGTTTTTTTCCGAAAACAACTATGTGTTTTTCTCTTGATTTCGGCAAAGCTATGTGTGCGGAAAGAAAATGCTTTCTTCGGAAAGTGTTGGACTTCCGATGAAAGCAAGGCCCGCTTGCAGAAGCAGATTCCTTTTGGACAGACTAAGATTTATTCCCAGAGCAAGTTTGAAAACCGCAGAAATGCTTGGTGCATTTCAAGGATTCCAAAGGCAGCTATGGGGAGAAAGATTGGCTGCTCCGGAAGGAAGGTGTTTCAAAAGTGGGTCCAAGAAAAAGGAGAGAATTATCATGAAGAACAACAACCAGATCAACGTTCCTCAGGCTCGTGAAGCCATGGACAAGTTCAAGATGCAGGCTGCATCCGAGGTCGGCGTCAACCTGACCAACGGCTACAACGGTCACTTGACCTCCCGTGAGGCCGGCTCCGTCGGCGGCCAGATGGTCAAGAAGATGATCGAGGCTTACGAGCAGGGCCTGCAGTAAGGCAAATCGGGTGACAGGGAAACCTGTCACCCAATCTTTATTTTGCCCTTTCGGCAAAAAGCTCCTGTTTCTGTGGTTTTTTGCACAATTTGTTACGAATATGGCACGAAAGTGCATTTACAAATCCATTTTTGGTTGTATCATAAACTTATAGAGTCAACAACGATCCCATCTTTTGAAAAGGAATCCGTACATAAAACGGCACAGGATTTTTACTATGGCAACTAACAGTTTTTCTATTCAATTGGGCAAAGAACGGCTTTGGGTCCGAATGGAGCCGGCCCGTTATATTGGGCGGCACACCTGGCAGGTGCGCCGTCACTGCCACGGAAACTACGAGCTGCAGATTCTTCTGAATGGTCGTTGCCGTGTCTCGGTGGAAGACCGGATGCTGTCTTTGCGAACCGCCGATGGCGTTTTGATCGCTCCGGGGGAGTACCACTACCCCGACTTGGTGGAGGGAGATATTCTCCGGTTCTCTTTGTCCTTCACGCCGGAAACACCTCTGCTACAGCAGGCTTTGCGGCAGGTTCTCCCCCAAAGCAAGGTCATCACCGTCTCGGAAAAGCTGTTGCAGCTTTGCTCGGATATTTTTCAGGAATACGCCGCCGGTAACCTGTTTAAAGCCGAGAATATGCAGGCCATGGTTTCCCAGCTGATCATTCAGCTGCTGCGGCTGCTGGATTTGGAGGGCTTCCCCTCTGAGCCTGCGGATTCTCTTTCTGAGATCCAGTTTATCATCAGCATCGACGACTTTTTTGAAAACAATTTTGCCGAGCCTGCGGGAGAAGAGCTTTTGGCCAAGGAACTGAATCTGTCCCGGCGGCAACTGGATCGGGTCTTGCGGAAGTACTATGGCATAGGTTACCGCCAAAAACTGATCCGCGCCCGGATGGATCACGCCGCCTGGCTGCTACGCACCACCGACTGGCACATTAGCCGAGTAGCCGCCATTGTGGGTTACACCTCCGATTCTGCCTTCTTCCAGGTCTTCCGTTCGTATTTTGGTATCACCCCCAGCCGTTATCGGAAGCAAAATCCGAAGGAATAACCAACAAACACCCCGCTCTGTTTCAAAACAGAGCGGGGTGTCTGCATTGGGCAGCGGTCTGTTTTTTACGAAAACTTCCGCTTTTTTATTATTCCTGCGGAAATCCCTTGCAAAATGTCGAAAAGGAATTATAATAACTTTATTACACTTCAATGGAGGATACCATGAAGGAGTTACTGACCTGCGCCATGGATATTGGCGAGCAAATGCTGGTTTGCGGTGCGGAAGTGCATCGGGTAGAAGACAGTATTCAGCGGATGTGCCTTTCCATGGGAGCCAAACGTGTTGATATTTTTATTATCACCAGCAGCATGGTGGTAACGGTTTATACCCCATCCGGGGAGGCCCTAACCCAAACCCGCCGGATCACCGGCACCGGCACCAACATGGAGCGGCTGCATCGGTTGAATGATCTCTCCCGAAAGATCTGCACTTCTCCTTTAGGTGTGACGGAAATTCGTGAGGAATTTCAAAAAATTCAGGAAACAAAAGTCTATTCTTTTGGGGTGCAATGTCTTGTTTGCGCAGTGATCGCAGGTGCTTTTACTCTGTTTTTCGGGGGCGGTTTGGCAGATGCGCTGGTTTCTCTGTGTGTTGGCGCTTTGGTAAAGCTCTTGTCTAAAATTTGCGAGAAGACGGTAACCAGCCGCATTTTTGACAAATTTCTCTGCGCCTTTGCCGCCAGCCTGCTGGCTTTTATTGCCATGCGTTTGTCTTTGATCAGCGGAGTCGACAAGGTGATCATCGGCAATATCATGAGTCTGATTCCCGGAATCGGTTTAACTAACGCATTGCGAGATCTGTTTACCGGCGATCACATTGCAGGTCTTATTCGCACCATTGAATCCGGGCTTATCGCCCTGGTGATCGCCGCGGGATATTTCCTCAGCGCCATTCTGATGGGAGGTGTCTGAGTTGGGAAAGGCAGAAATTTTGCAGATCGTTACCGGCTTTTTAGGATCCCTTTCCTTTGGCATTCTCTTTAACATCCGTGGCGTTCGCCTGTTTTGGGCGGCTTTGGCAGGATTCTTCTCCTGGTCACTGTTTTTAATCTTGGCGTTTTGGATCCCCAGCGAGCCAGTGCGGTATTTTATCGTAGCGGTAACAGTCTCCATCTACGCGGAGATCATGGCCCGGGTCTTGAAAACCCCTACTACAACCTTTCATATGACCGCTCTGATCCCTCTGATCCCCGGAGGCTCTTTATACTACACTATGGCTTCCCTCTTCGGTGGAAATCTTTCCAACTTTCTGGAAAAGGCTGTCTACACTTTGGAGCTTTCTGTTTCTTTGGCTTTGGGGATCGTGCTGGTCACCGCTGTTGCTCATACCATTACCCGGCTGCGAAAGCCGGCTGCAAAATAATTTTTGATACATTGAAAGGAAATCACCATGAAAAAAGCTTTGTCTTTGGTTTTTGTCCTGCTTCTGCTGCTGAGCCTCTGTGCCTGCGGAAGCGATGATGCTAAAAACACCGAACCTGCCACCACAACTTGCAGCCACGCTTGGAAGGATGCCACCTGCACCGCGCCCAAGACCTGCTCCAAGTGCGGCGCCACGGAGGGCAGCGCTGCTGGCCATACTTACGTGGAGGGTGCTTGCACCGTTTGCAAAACACCTGATCCCAATGTATATTTCACCGACAACACCTGGACTGCGCAGATCGTAAGACCCGGTGATGCGGAAACAGGCGAAGTGCTTTCTATGTACTCACTGATGGCAACAGACTTCCAGGGCTATGCTCACAAGGATTATTATGCCAATGCCAACTACGAGGGTGAGCCCTTCGACCAAATCACCTACAACGGCAAGACCTACTACGATTTTTGGTTCAGCAGCAATATGGACGGCATCGAATGGGAGGACAAGGGCGACACGGTAACCGTTACCTTCCCCTATCAGGAGCCTGTCAGAGAGCTTGTTCTGACAAGATCGGGAGAAGCGGAGTTTACCGTGACCGCCAGTAATGACGAAGCTACTATCCCAGTAGGAACTGTATTCGAGTATGTAGCTGAAGAAGATTGATTTTTAAGTACAGAAGCGGACAGAGCCCAGCTCTGTCCGCTTTTTTGTTGCGTTGCCAATTCCCGTTTATCGCTCTGTTTCGTTAGAATTCGTAGGGCGGACTCATGAGTCCGCCGATCACTTCCCGGATTCTGAAATGTTTATATTTTGCAAAAGACTATGAAAAAATGGACGAAACTGCTCAAAATAATGCAATCTGGTCGGCGGGGTCATGACCC
>JAFQIL010000041.1 GCA_017397565.1 Oscillospiraceae bacterium
CGAAAGGACATTTTTGAAGACGGAAGAGGCAATCCCAATCTGTCGCCCCCGGCGACACCATCACTCTTCACTCTTCACTCTTCACTTTTCACTCCCCCGTAAAGCCTTCCCCTTTGGGGAAGGTGGATTCAAAAATGTCCCGAAAGGACATTTTTGAAGACGGAAGAGGTAATAACCTCTCCCACCGCAAGCGGTCCCCCTTTCCCAAAGGGGAGAGCATATGCGCTGTCGCCCCCGGCGACACCATCACTTTTCACTAGTTTCCTCCCACCCCGTAGAGGACAGGAAACTGCCTACCAACGGAAAATGATAATCTATCAACGGCGTTACATTTATGTCTTGTATGTAAATTTTCTAGAAACAACTGCACAATTTCTATATTTTTTAACGACGAACCATTGATTTTTTGGTAAAAACTTGATAGAATATCTCCACGAATAAAACAACCAAGGGGGACAGATATGGATCCTGTGCAGAGCGAACTGAAAAATGCAAAGCTCACCGCTTTGCAGAATCAAATCGTCCCGCATTATATCGTCAATTCTATGGATGCTATCCGTATGAAGCTCCTGATTGACGGTCAGGAAGATTCCGCGGAATTGCTGCGCTGCTTACAAACCAGCCTCAAGACCTACGGCTTTTCTCCTGCGGATACCGTTACTGTTTCTCAGGAGCTTGCCTTCCTGGAAGATACCCTGAAACTGCATAATTTTCGCTTTTTAGGTAAGCTTACCTGGACTGTTTCCATAGAACCTCAGACTGAGAATCTGCGGATTCCTCGCTTTTTGCTGCAGCCGATTTTGGAAAACTCCCTTCGCCACGGCCTCAATGGGGATATGGAAGCGCCTTCCCTTCAAATCAAAATCTGGCTGCAGGAGGATGCGCTTTGCCTGTCCGTGTCAGATAACGGCTGTGGTTATTCCGAAAGGAAGGAATTTTGCGGCATCGGCTTGTCCAATGTAACAGAGCGGCTTTGTCTTCTTTATGGGAATAATTTTCAGATGCAGATCCAATCGGAACCCGGTTCCGGCACCTGCGTGACACTGCGCTTGCCGGGGAAAGGTCGTGCCTATCTATGAGTTACAGTGCTTTGATCATTGATGATGAACCCATGATGTGCCTGGGCATCAAGGAAATGGTTGACTGGAAGCGTCACGGCTTCTCTAAGATCGATATGCGCTTTAGCTATCAGGAAGGGCTAAAGGCAGCCATTTCCGGAGCGTATCATCTGATCCTGTGTGATATCCGCTTGCAGGAGCAGTCCGGCCTGAATATCATCCGGCAGTTAAAGGAGCAGGGGATTTCCTCCGGTGTTGTGATCATCAGCGCCTATGCGGAATTCTCCTATGCACAGACGGCGCTGGAGCTGGGCGTTTTCCAATATCTGCTGAAACCCTTCCCAAAGGAAACGCTGGAATCCTGCCTTAACCGCTTTACTTCCCAGATGGCAAAGCATATTTTGGTGGAAGAAAGTCCGGAGCATCCGGAGAAAACAGACCGTCGCCGCGTTACCCGTATGGACCGGGTCTTGGAATATATCCATGAAAATGCTACAGACCCCAACCTATCTCTTTCCCGGGTTGCCAGCGCGTTTTATATGAACGCATCCTACCTTGGACAGCGGTTTCACCAGCAGAACGGCATCAAGTTTACAGACTATTTGCATCTATATCGCATTGTAAAGGCCTGCGATCTTCTGTTACATTCCCAATATCTGACCTATGAGATCAGTGAAATGGTTGGATTTGGTAACATTAACTATTTCCACCGTGTCTTCAAAAAGATTACCGGCGTGGGTACAGAGGAGTTTCGTAAAAAAGCGCCCTTTGGGCAGGTGGAAACACCGAAGCTTCCTCCGGAGTTTCGTTGAAAGAAGGTATAATTATGAAAGCTCTTAACTATGATTCCAAGCTGATCCAGACCTTCCGGGTTCTGGGCGATTATATGGGTATGAATTTGATGTTCCTGCTGTGCTGCATTCCCGTGATTACCATTGGCAGCGCCCGTGTAGCCCTGTATACCGCCCTTCGGGCCAGCCGCCGCAACGAACCCTGGTGCGCCTTGTTTTGGAAAACCTTTGTCACCAGCCTGAAGCAGCCCACGGTACTTTGGGTGATTTGTTTGGTCCTGCTGATTGTGTTTTTCCTCAATGCCATCAATTCCTTCAGCTTAGGGCAGAACCTCATGGGGATCTTTTCCTATGTTTGTATGGGTATTGTGATGTGCGTATCCTCCCTTGCGCCAATGTTCTTTTCCCGGTTTGACTGTACGATAAAGGAAATGGCATTTAACAGCCTGAAAATGCTGATCGCCTTTCCCATTCGCGTGGTGCTGGGAACCGCATTGTCTTGGGCACCTGCGGCATTTTACCTGATCCCGATGTTCCATTGGATCATTCTCCAGTGGCTGTTTGTGTTTGTCCTGCTGTATTTTTCTGTGACAGCTGCTTTTTATAGCTGGACAATGCGCAAGCCCTTTGGTCGCCTTATCGGAGATGTTCCGGAGCAGGAGGATTCCTACCTGGTTCGGGAAGCCAAGAAGAATCTGGAAAAGATTGAGCAGGAGCTCATTGCAAAAAAGGTTGCGGCAGACGAGGCCCGTAACGCAGTAGAAGCCAACGATTCTGTGGATGAAACCGCGGAAGAAACGGAATAAGCCTTCCAAAGAAGCAGAATAATGCTGTAGAACCTGCCCATTCCCGGGCGGGTTCTTTTGCATCCCTCCATTTCCTACCCCACCAACAAATTGCAACGCAATTTGTTGGTTTTCCGCAGGAAAACAATCGGTTATCGCCTTACAGCGATGTGATTTTGTTTTACAAAATCACGCGGGCGACCAATGGTCGCCCCTACAATGTCTAACGAAACTACCCGACAAACGGGAATTTGCCATTTTCGATGATATTGTTGTGAAAAAGTATCCCATCGTTGACTTTCTGTATCAATGTTTTTATAATCGAAACAGAAGGATATCACACTACTGCCCAAAATGAAAGGATGTTTTTTATGGCGACCATGCTGAAGCAGCTTTCCTCTCTGGAAAAAGTGCGGCTTAACGATCAGCCGGATTTCCCGGAGATTACCCGTAAGACCGTTTTCCGCGGCGAACGGTTTTCCTATCAGACAGCTCTGTTTACAGACTTGCAGATGCTGGCTGTGGAGTTTTCCGTAGAATCTCCCTGCAAGGATTGGATCAAGCTCTACGCAGTAAAAAATGCTGCCATGGATATGCCTATGTTCCCCATGCAGCCGGAGCAGGAGGATTACATCACCAGAGAACCCGGTCTGATGCCCGATATTCTCCTGCCCCTGGAAGAGCAGAATTATATTGTAGAAGCCTTTAAGGACTTGAATAGCTCCGTGTGGGTGCGTGTGGATGTTCCGGAGAATGCCCCTGCGGGGGAATATCCCATTACCGTTCGTGCTACCCGGATCTGCGAGGAGCAGATGGGCAGCCGTGGTATTAATCCTGCTCAGAAAACTGTTTGGGAAGTCACTATGACGCTGGAGGTCCTGCCGGTAACACTGCCGAAGCAGGAGCTGAAGTATACCCAATGGTTTTATGCCGACTGTATTGCCCAGGCCCATGATGTGCCGGTTTACTCCGAAAAGCATTGGGAGCTCATTGACAAATACATGGCAGCTGCTGTGGATGTGGGCATCAATATGCTTCTGCTGCCGGTGATCACGCCCCCTGTGGATACCATGTATGGTGTTCGCCGTCCCTGTGTGCAGCTGGTGGATATCGAAAAGGAAGGGGATACCTACCGCTTCGATTTTGAAAAGCTCCACCGTTGGATCTCCCTTTGCAAAAAGAACGGCATTAAGTATTATGAGGTCTGCCATATGTTCTCCCAGTGGGGACTGAAATGGACACCCAATATCCGCATCCGGGAAAACGGAGTAGATAGATTCCAATTTGGCTGGCATGTTCCGGCTTCCGATCCCGGCTACGAAGTCTTCTTGCGCCAGTTCCTGCCTGCTGTTGTAAAGGAGTTGAAGGCAGAGGGGGTTCTGGAGCACTGCTATTTCCACATCTCCGATGAGCCGAAGGGCAGCCATTTGGAGGATTATACCCGTTACACCAACCTGCTGAAAAGCATTCTGGGAGATGTAAAGCGTCTGGACGCTCTGTCCCATCGGGAGTTCTATGAGCTGGGGCTTGTGGATATTCCCTGCGTATCCAGCACTAAGATCAAGCCCTTTTTGGATTTGGAGCTGCCGGAGCGCTGGGTCTACTACTGCTGCAGCCAGTATATCAAGGTCAGTAACCGCTTCCTGGCGATGCCTTCCTATAGAAACCGGATCATGGGCTTACAGATGTACCGCTGGGATATGGAAGGCTTCCTGCAGTGGGGCTTTAATTACTATTTTTCCCGTTGCTCCGGTTATCCTGTCAACCCTTATCAGTCCACCTCTGCGGATCTGACCTTCCCCTCCGGTGACGCTTTCTCCGTATATCCCGGCAAGAACGGCCCGGTTCTTTCTCTGCGCAGTCTGGTGTTCTACGAAGGTGTTCAGGATATGCAGGTGTGCAAGCTGCTGGAATCTTTCATTGGCAAGGATGCTGTCAAAGAGCTGATCAACCGGGAAGCCGGTATGGACTTGCAGTTTGACGAATACCCCAGAAATGCAGACTATATTTTGAACCTCCGTCAAAAAATGACCGAAATGATCCGCAGCTACCTGTAATAAGTTAATGAAAAGCTCTGTTTTCCTACGATCTTTGTGAAAACAGAGCTTTTTTAATATAGGTATGATTTTGAGACGGAAACACAGGAAAATCGCCCGCAGATTACTAGATTTTGCCCAAAATCATGGTATAATATTAAAAAAGGGGGGGAGCCTGCATGGAACAAATCGATCCGGTACTGGAGTATACCCTAAACTTGGGAAACGAGTCTCTCCGTTTTAGCATAGACGAAAATCCTCATAAAATTGCCCAGGTGTGGCTCAGTAAGATGCATAACCATTCCGGTTTTGAGGTACATATTCTCCTGGGCGGAAGCTGCAAGCTGGATATGGAAGGCAGCAGTTTGCTGGAGGCAGGACAGATCATCATCATTCCGCCGGGACAGTATCACCGCCTCATGGCTGTGACACCAAACCAGGAAAAACTGACAATCAGTGTAAGCATTTCAGAAGGGTCGCTATATAAGGCTGTGCTTGCTGCAGTGACCAAGCAGGGTATTTACACACTGTCGGATGAATTGAAAACCCTTGCCGAAAAAATTCTTTCAGAAAGTCGGCAAGATCGGAATTTTCATCAGGAGCTGATCAAAATTCGAATGGCGGAATTGGTGATTTTACTTTTGCGGCAGCTGGATCTGCGGGAAAAGCCCAAGCAGCATCCGGAGGGAAAAGTGCGGTCGGTGGGCGTGATCGATCTGTATTTTGAAGCCAATCTTTGCAAAAATCCCAAGGCAGATGAGTTGGCGGCCCAACTGTATATCTCCCGCAGACAGCTTCACCGACTTCTGATGAAGACCTACGGCATGGGTTTTCGGGAAAAGCTGCTGAGTACCCGTATGAACCAGGCAAAATGGCTGCTGCGGCATACGGATAAAACTGTCAGCGCCATTGTGAGTGAAGTGGGATATGCCCATGATTCTGCCTTTTTACAGGCCTTTCGGCGGCAGTTTGGTATGACACCCATGGAATATAGATTAAAGCACAGAAAGAATCAAGAAGAGTTGGAGGAGAAACCATGACCCCAAAACAACTGAAAGATAGGATTTTTCCCATCCCCAAGGAAGCAAAGGTTTGCGAGGGTGCATTAAAGCTTTCTGCCTGCCGTCTGCAGGTGGGGGCCGACACCGTGACCACTGCAGCCGCTGTGAAGCTCCTGAAGGAGAAACTGGCAGCTGCCGGCATTACAGTTTGCGAAGAAGCAGAAACTGTGATCACTTTGACGCAGGGCACAGCCCCAGAGAGGAGTTCCTTCCCAGAGGAAGCCTATCAGATAACGATCACCCAGTCCGGTGTAAGCCTCACCGGCTTTGGCAGCAACGGCGTTTACTATGCCGTAGTCTCCTTCGTTCAGCTTTTGGGTCAGGAGATACCCTGTTGTGAGATTTTGGATTGGCCGGATATGGGCTTCCGGGGGCATGTTATTGAGACCCGGTTGGGTAGCGATCTGATGGAAAAAGAAGATTGGTTTGCCATGATCGACGATTTTGCAGCCCAAAAGATCAACCATTTGCAGGTCAATGTCTATGGCTGCTGGGTGGTGCAGTATGATGGCCGGGTCAGCGAGTATCTGTTTGTACCCCTGGAGGGATATCCGGAGCTGAAGACCGGCTTCCATTTGAAATATTATTCTCCCACGCAAGATAAGTGGATCGAGGCGGACAAGCTGCCGCCTGTGTTTGAGAAGAATTTCTTTGGTGATTTGGTGGCTTATGGTTACGAACGGGGTGTAAAGGTCTTCCCCGGATTCAACTCCTACGGTCACAATACACTGATTCCCCACACCTATCCGGAGCTTTCTGCCAAGGATGAAGACGGAAATCCCAGCTATTCCGGTTTTTGTACCGCGAATCCCGATGTGTATAAGCTGCTGTTTTCTGCTTACGATCAGCTCATTGACAAGTATATGAAGCCTTACGGCTCTGACTGTATTGCTTTGCAGCTGGATGAGGTTCGGGCGGAGATCGGACAGTATGCCGGTGATATTTTCAGCAAGCGGTCTCCCTGGTGCAAATGCCCCAAGTGTAAGGACTTAAATGAAGGTTTGCTCTTTGTGGAGCACACAGTAAGACTTGTCAAGCACCTGAAGGAAAAGGGCATGAAGCGGGTGTTTATTTGCTGCGATATGCTCATTGACCATGGTCCCAACGGTGTTGGTGTGCTGACAGAGCCGTTGCTGGCTGCTTTGCGACGAGAGGATGTTTTTGACATCGTTACCATCACCTGGTGGACCTATGCCGATTTGTGGGAAAAGCTGATGTTCCATACCACCCAGCCGGAAACCGGTCTGCGCCGGGTCACCTCGCCCTGGAACGGCTATTATCACTGGTGCTGCCAGATGAATTCCACCCGGGATATCTATATGCTGGCCAAGATGGCAAAAGAGGAAGGCTGCGACGGTATGCATTCCTACTCTGCTTACGACCGGTGCTATGACCGCAGTCACCATCTGTTGGCAGAGCTGTGCTGGAGCTACGATCAGGCAGGCACTATCCAGAATGTGACGGATCGGTATTTACGGCAGAAATTTCCGAGCCGGTTTGAGGCAGCCCGCCGGGCTTTCCAGCTCTTTGACCGAATCACCGAGGAACGGATCGACCAGCCAGAGGGCAATTCCTCTTGTCTTGCCAATTACTTTATGCTCCGGGATCGTCTGTCTTACTATTTCTACTCCTATGTCCAGGCAGGCAAGCCTTATCCCCGGATCTTCCCCGGTGAGGCACTGCAGAAGGTTTGCGACCGGAAGGAAGACCACATTCGGGCTATGTACAGCATTTCTGCTATGGCAAAGGAAGCTATGGCCATTTGGGAAGCCATTGCCCAGGATCCTGCCTGTGACCGGGAGATGGCTGCCCTCTATGCCTATGAGGCCAACAATTATATGGTGTTGGTTGACGACTATCTTGCCATGCTTCGGATGATGGAGCTGGCTGAGGACGGAGAATATGCTTTGGTGAAAGCTATGGCAGAAGCTCGTCGGGATATCCGGATTGCCCTCATGATCCGGCACGAACAGGTGAAGGCTAGCTATCAGCAGCCTTGGAATCTGCGCAACCACAGCATTTTCATGCAGTTCTTTGAGGATCTGCGGGTTTATTTGGAGAACACACCTGCTGAAGAACAGAAGCTGGATTTCCTGGATATGCGGTATCTGGCTTCGGAGCGGTTCTTCTGGCTGCGGTAAGAAGGAAATATTTTTAAAATTGCAGGCAGGTTTTTCCCGCTTGGACATGACCCCACCTTTGGGGCCTATATGGACGGATATTATTTTGACCGCTGAGTAGAAGGTGTTTTGGACCCTCTGAATATCAATGCTTTGGCGGTTCGTGAGGGTGACAGGGCCATCGTGGCGATGACTGTCTTATCGTCGCAGATAATAAAAAAGCCGATCGCGCCGTAATGGTGCGATCGGGTTTTTGTATGTCCTTTAAGAAACTGTTTCTATGGAGATGGTAATGTTTTCGATAACAGGCTGATTGAGCTGATCAATGGTACCGTTGTCGTCTGTGGGTTCTGCGTTTTCGCAGATCATATCCACTACATCAAGCCCTTCTACCACATAGCCAAAGGCTGCATAATAGCCATCCAGATTGGTGTTGGTTTTATGCATAATGAAGAATTGGGAGGAGGCGCTGTCGTTATTATTGCCGGAGCGCGCCATGGAAATTACGCCGCGCTTATGGGAAATGTTGTTTTCATAGCCGTTGGAGGAAAATTCGCCCACAATGGCTTCCGGCATCTTTTCCGGGATGGAGGTGCGGCCGCCTTGCATCATAAAGCCTTCCATGATGCGGTGGAAGGTCAATCCTTCGTAGAAATTGTCCTTGGCCAGCTTTACAAAGTTGGCAACGGTGATAGGTGCCTCTTTGTGGTCTAACTGCACTTTGATGGTGCCATAGTCATAAACTTCGATGGTGGCAAAGTAATATTGGTTTTCACTCAGTTCGTCAAATTTTGGGGCTTCCACCTTGGGGTTTTCAGGCGTTTTTTCGGGGAGCACGGCATAAATGGCAAGACCGATCAAAGCAACACAAACAATGATCATGATAACCGTCCAGACGCGATCGCTGGTAGATTGTTTTTTTGCTTTCTTGGACATATTCTTATTGTTTTGAGGCTTTGTTTTCTTCTTCTGAGACATAATGAAAACTCCTTACCTTTGAAATCTATGCAATATTATACAGCATTTTTGGTCACAGTGCAACAGTTTGCGCCTATTTATAAGAAAACTTTACAATTTGTTTGTCGGGTGCTATAATAATATCCAAAGACAGATAAAAGGGAGTGCCTTTATGAAAAAAGGGGACGGGATCTATCAGCAATATCTGGATATTTTGAAAGAGGAGCTGCGGCCCGCAATGGGCTGCACAGAGCCCATTGCTCTGGCTTATGCCGGTGCAAAGGCTCGGGAATTGTTGGGAGCAGAGCCTACACGGGTGGAAGCCTGGGTCAGCGGCAATATCATCAAGAATGTAAAGAGCGTGATCGTTCCCAATACCGGTGGACTTTGCGGTATCGCTGCGGCGGTCTGCGCCGGTATCGTGGCAGGTGATCCGGAAAAGGAGCTTCAGGTTATCAGCCAGGTAAGCCCGGAGCAGCAACAGCGGCTGCGCCAATATTTGAAAACAGCCACGGTAGAGATCCATCCTTCGGATTCTGAGCTGGTGTTTGATATTGACCTACGGCTTTTCTGGGAGGAAGAATTCGTCCGGGTGCGGATCATCAATCACCATACCAATTTGGTGTACATCGAGAAAAACGGGGAGATTTTGCTGGAGCTGCCGGTGGCGGAGTCTTCAGAAGACCGACTGACAGATAAATCCTGCCTGTCCATGGTACGGATCGTAGAATTTGTGGACGCTCTGGATATGGAAGATGTCCGGGAACTGGTGGGAAGACAGATCGAATATAACATGGCTATCGCCCGGGAAGGCCTGAAAGGGGACTGGGGCGCCAATGTGGGCCGGGTCATTCTCAGCCGGCAGGGTGAGCTTTTAAGCAAAAAGGCAGCTGCTTATGCAGCAGCCGGCAGCGATGCCCGTATGAGTGGCTGTGAGATGCCGGTAATTATCCTGTCCGGCAGCGGCAACCAAGGCATCACCGCCAGCGTACCTGTGGTGATTTATGCCCGGGAGCTGGGACTGCCGGAGGAACAGTTGCTGCGAGCAGTAACCCTCAGTGATTTGGTGACGATCCATCAGAAAACCGGAATCGGACGGCTGTCTGCTTTTTGCGGTGCCATCAGTGCCGGCTGCGGTGCCGGTGCCGGCATAGCCTACTTATTGGGTGGCGGTCTGCATGCCATTGCCCATACGGTGGTCAATGCCATTGCCATCCTCTCCGGCACCATCTGTGACGGCGCCAAGCCCTCCTGCGCGGCAAAGATTGCCGCGGCGGTGGATGCGGGTATTTTGGGCTGGGATATGTATCAGGAGCACCAGCAGTTCTACGGCGGTGACGGGATCGTTACCAAGGGCGCGGATAATACGGTAAACAATGTAGGCCGCCTGGCCCGGGAGGGTATGCGGGAAACCGACAAGACGATTTTGAAAATTATGCTGAATCAGTAAGCTTAAGGCCTGTTGCAAGAGCAACAGGCCTTAAAAATTGCCATTTATCGAGCTAATGCCCTCCCCTTTGGGGAGGGTGGTTCGGCAAAGCCGAACCGGGAGAGGCAATAAAAATGTTTCATTCTTGCCGAAGCTTGGAGAAAAACATCCAATTATTAACCTCTTCCGTCACGCCTTTCGGCGTGCCACCTTCCCCAAAGGGGAAGGCTTATCTGCCCGATAAACGAGAAATTGATGTTTTGGATATTTTGGTAAATCAAAAGCATACTAGAAAAAGGGAGGGATTTCATGAAAGGAAAACGGATACTTTTGCTTTGGCTGCTGATTTTTGGATTACTGCCGGGCTGTGCCGATACATCGGTGGAACAAGGCTTGTCTGTTCCGCGGAACATGGCTGTCCCTGCCACCCAAGAAGGTGCTGCGGTTACGCCATGCAGCAAAATCTTGGGGGACATTTGGGATAAACACACCGTTGGAGAACGATTTTTGGTGTATGGGGGAGATTCTCAGTATCTTCTGGAAAACGGTCCGGGGGATTTGAAAATCAGCGATACCGCAATGCTGCGGCAACGTTTTTTTCTGCCGGAGGATTTGTGTGGAAAGGTTACTCAGGGGGCAGCTTTGGAGCATCTGCTAAACCGCAATGTATTTTGCGCCGGGGTGTTTCATATGGAAGAAGAAACAGATCCGGTACAAATGGCCTTGCAGTGGAAAAACAGCTTGGATCAAATCCAATGGTCAGGAGGGCGACCCCAACGTTATTTGATCGCCCAGCCGGAGTCGGGTTTTCTTTTGCTGGCTTATGGACAAACCAGCGTTTTGGACACCTTTTTGATTCGGATGAATCAAGCATATCCCGAAAGTCAAATTCTCATGTATCAGGAAATCCCACAAAAAATATTGCCCCGAGGTTTGCAGCCTGCAAACTCCGGGGCGTTTTTCGTTACTTTATGGAAAGATTTTGGATCCAATGGCCGCGCTTGATCACATAGTAACCAAAAAGACATTTGAGCATATCGGTGAAAATGGGAACAAAGGCGATGACCAAAATGCTGAGGCTTGTGAAATGGCACAGAATAAAGGTGATGGGCAAGCTGATAAACCAAATGAAACCGCTGTCAAATACGGTGGTAATGAGGGTTTTTCCACCGGAACGCATGGCAAAATAGGCAGCGTGTACATAGGCGCTGAAGGGCATGCCGCAGGCATAAATGCAAATCAGCTTGGTTGCCAATGTCCGAACTTCAGCAGTGGTATTATAGATTTTCGGGAACAGACCGGAGATGGCAAACAGAACGCCGGTTAAGATCAGGGTGGCAGCCATAGAAAGGGCTGTCATTTTGGTGAATGCGTCCTGAATCCTTTCTTTTTTATCGCCTGCGCCCATCATTTGTCCCATGATGATGCCAATGGAGGAGCCAAGGGCGATAAAGACCACACAGGCCAAATTATAAACGATGCCGGAAATGTTGGCGGCAGGCAGTACATCCAGACCGCAGGTAGACTGCAGCTGATTGTTTACGGCAGTTCCCAGGGAGAACAGGAACTCGTTGATCAGCAGAGGCATACCGGTGATGCAAATGTCCTTAAACAGCTTGCCGGGAATATAGAAGCTGCGATAGATGCCCCGGATATAGGGATTCCGGTCTTTGTGCAGATGTGTCCAACAGGCAACGATCAGAAGCTCTGCAAAACGGGAGATTACGGTAGCCAAAGCAGCACCCCTGACTCCCATGGCGGGAAAACCCATGTACCCAAAGATCAGCAGATAATTCAGAACCAAGTTTACCAGCACTGCAGCAACGCTGGCCAGCATAGGGATTTTTGCGTTCCCGGTTTCCCGGAGGGTACTGGCATAGGCGTTGCTCAGGGCAAAGGGCAGCATACCCAGAAGCATCATATTCAGATATTCCCGACCGTAGCGAAGGGTGTCGGCAGCATCTTGGGGGTTTCCGTCCCCTTGAAGATACAGACTGATCAAATTCGACCCAAATATGCCGAAAATACCCATGACCAAAACAGCAAGGGCAGAGCAGATCAGAATTTTGAAACGGAAAGTGTGCCGAATACCATCTTGATTTCCGGAACCGAAGAATTGAGAACCGAAAATGCCGGCACCGGCGCTGGCACCGAAGATGCACAGATTGAATACGAAAAACAGGGTATTCACAACGGAAACACCACTCATTTGGTAAGTGCCTACCTGACCGACCATGATGTTATCCAGCAAGGATACAAACATGGTGATACCGTTTTGAATAATGATAGGAATGGCAACGGCCAGGACTCTGCGATAGAAAGCCCGGTTGCCGATAAATTTTTGCAGCATAGAAACCTCACGCAACAGGTGTCCGCTGCTATATAGCGGCGGACACCTGTGAAGATGTATTGTTAAATTTCCTGGCCACCCAGGAAGACTCGTTTGCCGGTGTAGTCACTGCGGCAAATGATAAAGTCAGCCACCTTTCCGGGGGCGATAGAGCCATAGTCAGCTTGCACACCCAAAGCGCAGGCGGGGTTGAAGGAGGCGGCCCGGATAGCGTCAGCTTCCGGAATACCGAACCGAATGGCATTGACCATGCCGTCAAACAGATTGGTGACAGAGCCGGCTACCGTGCCGTCCAGCAGACGGGCAAGACCGTCTTTCAGCACGATCTGCTGGCCGCCCAGCTCGTATTGACCTTCCGGCATACCGCAGCAGCGCAGAGAGTCGGAAATCAAAACCATTCGCTCACCACCAAACAGAGCAAAGGCCAAACGCACCGTAGAGGGGTGGACGTGCTTGCCGTCGCAGATCAGCTCTGCCCGGACATGGCGATTTTCTGCCGCAGCAGGGATCACACCGGGATTCCGGTGGTTGATGGGGGGCATGGCGTTAAAAGTATGGGTAAGATGGGTCGCGCCCAACTGGAAGGCGGTTTTTGCATGCTCGTAATCAGAATCGGTATGGGCAACGGAAACGGTGCAGAGCTTGCTGGCTTTCGGCACGAAATCCTCTGTGCCGGGAAGCTCCGGCGCCACATCTACAATGCGGACAAGACCGCCGCAGCCTTCATACAAAGCCCGGAAACCTTCAAAGTCAGGGTTTTTCAGGTAAGCGCCATTCTGTGCGCCTTTCTTGGCTTCACTGAAGTAAGGACCTTCCATATGAATACCCAAAAGTCTGGCACAGCCGGCAGGGGCTTCTTCTACGAGCCGTTTGCCGGTGGCAAAGGCCTTTTCAAGCACCTCATAAGGTAAAGTCATGGAGGTGGGCGCAAAGCCGGTGATGCCGTTTTTGGCAGAATACGCTGCCATTTTCTTCAGACCCTCGTAATCACCGTCAGAAAAATCCGCGCCGGAGTTACCGTGGGTGTGAACGTCGATCAGTCCCGGAATTACGGTAGCGCCTGCCAGGTCAATGGCATCATCCGGAACAGACTCGGGAAGCACCGTTTCGAAAAGGCCGTCCTTTACGGAAAAAGCGCCTAAATGAAATTGAAAATCGGAACAAAAGATCCGGGCATTTTTGTAAAACATCAGAAAAACTCCTTTCTCAGTTATGCTTGCTCTTTTGCGATTCGCTGTACAATGTTGTGCATATCCTCCATTTTGGTCAGCATGTCTGCCGCCAGCTTCAGCTGGGAACGGGCGCGAACCAAATTGTGTTCCGGATATGCGATCTTAAAATACAGATCGCCGTCTAAATAATCCTTCAGGAAACGGATGCCGGTTTCCAGCGTGATCACGAACGCGCCCATAGGCAGCATTTCGATTTCCTTTTCTGTAAGGTCAGCAGCCTGGAGATAGCCTTTGGTGTAGACCTCAAACAAATGCAGATCCAAACCGATCTTATCGACATCCGGCTCATCCTCCGGAGCGGTGGAAGCACCGAAACGGATAGAGTCACCAAAATCATAGGCACTCAAGCCGGGCATAACGGTATCTAAATCCAACACACACAAGGATTTCCGGGTGGCCCGATCCAAAAGAACATTGTTCAGCTTGGTATCGTTATGGGTGACTCGCAGAGGCAGTTCGCCGGATTCCCGCATCCGCTGCAAAGTACCGGCCAGCTCTTCCTGTGCCAAGGCGAAGCTCAGCTCTTGCTGAACATCGGCAAGCCGCTTGCAGGAATCCGTTTTTACCGATTCCTTCAGCTGGCGGAAACGGTCAATGGTGTTGTGGAAGTTAGGGATAGTTTCATACAGAGAATCTGCCGGGAAATCCATCAGCTGCTGCTGGAAACGGCCGAAGGCCAGTGCGCTTTGGTAAAAATCTTCATCGGTTTCCGGCATATCCAAACAGAAGCCGCCAACGAAATCATAGGCGCGCCAAAATTCTCCGCACTCGTCCCGGTGATAGAATTTACCCTGGTAGGTGGGGATGAAATGCAAGGCCAGGCGGGGATCGTCGATTCGCTTACGCAGATATTCTGTGATGGCACTGGCGTTGGCCATAAGTCTTACCGGATCCCGGAAAACATATTTGTTGATTTTTTGCAGCACATATTCTGCGCCGGCATCGGTTGTGACCTTCAGAGTATAGTTGATGTGGCCGTGACCGAAAACCACACAGCTGACAGGGGTTCCGTTCATACGGAAGGCATAGGCTGCTTTCTCGATATGCAAGCTGTTCACCTCATAATCTGTTTTATTCCAGACAAAATGTCAAGTTTTGCGATATTTTACCATAAAATCTAAGAAAACGCAATGGTTTTCGGAGAAACAGTCATTTTCAGCACTTTCTAAGCAGGCGGATATAAAACTCCACGCAGCGGGAAATGCTTTCCAGTCGAATTTTTTCGTTGTGACCGTGGATGGTGCTGCGCTCCTGGGCAGTCAGATCCATGGCGGAGAAGCGATATACATGGCTAGAAAGATCCCGGTAGTGGCGGGAGTCGGAGCATTGAACCATCAGATAGGGAGAAACGATGCAGCCGCGCCAGGTCTCTGCCACAGAGGAAGCAACCTTCTCCCAGGCAGGACAACCGGTTTCGGAAACCGGGCTGGGTTCGAAGGACTCCAGTGCTGTGATCTCGACCTTGGGATCGTTTACTGTCTTGCGCAGATAGGCAAGGGTAGACTGGACAGAATCCTTGGGATTCAGGCGCATATTGCATACCATCTTTGCCTCCGGGGGAATCACATTTCGGGCGGAGCTGCCTTCCATTTGGGTAAAGGCTGTGGTGGTACGAACCAAAGCGTTCATTTCACCGCCGGAGAGCCGTCCCAGCAGGTCGATGACCCAGCCGAAGCACCAGAGGTTGGCAAAGATCATCCGGTACAAAAAGGTGGAGTGACGGCCTAAGGTGTCAAACATCTGGGCGGCAGGGCCTTGAATATGGGCCTTGAAGGGGTGATCTTCCACTTTTTTGCAGGCAGCGGCCAGAATGCCTACAGGGGTATGGGGCTTTGGCGCGGAAGCGTGTCCGCCGTTGGAAACTGTGCGATACTGGGCGTTGATCATACCCTTTTCCGCAATGCCGATGAGGCCGCAGGGGGCTTTCACACCGGGGAAGACATTCTCCACCACAGCACCGCCTTCGTCTACTACCAAAGCGGGATGGATATCGTGTTCGACAAAGTAATTGACGATGTTGACTGCGCCCATACCGTTGATCTCTTCACCGCCGGAGAAGGCGAAATACACATCGTTTTCCGGGGTGCAGCCCTGAGCGATCAGGTGATTGGCAGCGGACAGAATGCCGTTCATAGTGACTTTGGTATCCAAAGTGCCCCGACCCCACAGAACGCCGTCTTCGATCACCCCATCAAAGGGAGGCTTTTCCCAGCTGGCTTCGTCTACGGGAACTACATCATAGTGGGCCATCATTACGGAGGGCTCTTTGGCTGACTTGCCGGGCCACCGCAACAGCAGTGCCCGGTTGGGAAGCTGCTGGAAGGAACAGACATCAAATACCCGGGGATATAGAGTAGGAAGCAGGGCGATAAGCTTTTCAAACTCAGCGTCATCTTCCTGCTGAGGATCCACATGGGAGACGGTCTTACAGCGAACCAGTGCGGCAAGGGCGTCTGTAGCGGCAGATTCATCGAAGGAAACTGCGGTGGCGTCGATTTCAGAAGCTTTTTTTGGTCGGAACATGGCTGTGCGGATCAGAACCACAGCCAAAAAGACTGCCAAAAGACCGCCCAGACTCAAACCGATTATCCAGCCCATCATTTACAGCACTCCTCTCTTGTAGAGGATACGGCCGGTGCCGATGGTGAACAGGGCAGAAACCGGCACCATAATACCCACCGTGCCGGAGTCCAGGGCAGGTACAAAGATAAACAGGATCAGCATCAGCACCACAGGGGCAACCGCCAGCTTCCAGTTCTTGCTGACAAAAGCCACACCGAGGCCGCCGAAAAGGGCAGGCAGGATCTGCTCAAAAGCAGGGGCCAGCACCGGCGCGCTGAGAATGGGGGTCAGAGGTACGATGCAGATGACACCGATGATAATGATCACGGTGGTGACGATGCTGGAGGTGGCGATGGCGATGGTAGAAATGACCTCGCCCTCCTCGCTGTTGGCACTGACCTCATTCTGCTCCAAAGCATTCAGCGCGCAAGGCAGCTTCAGATTGGAAATGTTGCCGGTAACAAAGCTTAAGTAAGAGCCGCCTGCACCCAGCATGGGGACAAAGGTGACTGTTTCAATAGCGCCTACCGCCCAGTACATGGGAGCTGTGGCCACCAAGCCCACACCCAAAGCCTTCCAGTCGGGAAGAACACCGAACACAACGGCTACAACAACGGGGAAGAGCAGCAGCAGAACCATAACGCTTAAGTTCCAGATCCGACCGTCACGGTGGACACTGTCAAGATAGCTTAAATTCTTTTTCATATTCTCGTTCCTCCTTTAGCTGAGCCAGAGGCTGATGGGGATCGCGGAAGCCATACCCAACACCAAAGAAATGGGAAGGGCGTACTCGCTGAGCCATTTCAGCTTGGGCTTGCGCATCAGAAGTCCGCAGATAACCATGATCAAAGCGGATACACCCATAACACATACAGGAATCAGTCCGGAAGTGGCGGAAACAGGTACTTTTGTTTCCACATCCACACCGTTTTCCACAACCGTTTGGGTGACGAAGCGGGTGCTGGGATCCCACAGACGGCTGACATCGCAGAACACAAAGCCCAGGAAGGCGGCGATCATGCCGATGAACAGGGCGTTGGAAAAGGTATCTGCCCATTTGGCGTCCCGGTTGCTGAGCTTGGACATACCGCCCTGAAGCTTCTTGCCGATGACGGGAACCAGCCAGATGCCCATCATAATGGAGATGGTCATAACCGCCAAGACATTGACAAACTGCTGCGCAGTCAGCGGAATGTCAGAACCCAGGGACTGTCCCATGGCAGAAAGCGCATTGTTGGCGGCTACCGTTTCGTAGCTTAAAGAGCCTACCACGCTGAGCCGCAGCCAGGGCAGCGCCAGACCCAGCTTCTTGCTCAGGGTGATGATGCTGATCACAATAGCCACTGCAGGGGCAATGGTAAAGATCGCGGCGGTTTTGATGGTCTTGCGGATCTTTTTCTGATCCATTCCCAGCTGGCGGCTGCGCTTCAAAGCCTTTACCAGGAAGAAGACAGATTGTGCCAAAACCACGGCGATCAAAATGCCTGCTATGATAAACAGAATCGGGTGATTGACTTGAAATTCCATAGAGAACACCTCCATAAAAATATAAAATTATTGTATCATACCCACTGATACAAAACAACAAGGAACTGAGAATTTCCTTGTCAAAATCCCTTGCTATTTTGGAGGGGATGCAGTACAATAGACAGGTAGGTTGAAAAAGGAGAGGTGCGCCCTATGGGAAACGTAGCCTTTGATAATGAGAAATATTTGCAGACCCAGTCGGAGCATATCCGGCAACGATTGGCGCAGTTTGGCGGCAAGCTGTATCTGGAGTTTGGCGGTAAGCTGTATGATGACAACCATGCGGCAAGAGTTTTGCCCGGCTTCCAGCCGGACAGTAAGCTGCGGATGCTGCTGCAGCTGAAGGATCAGGTGGAAATGGTTATTGCCATCAATGCCGCGGACATTGAGAAGAATAAGATCCGGGGCGATTTGGGCATTACCTACGACCGGGATGTGATCCGGCTCATTGGCATTTTCCGGGACTTTGGCCTGTATGTATCCAGCGTGGTGCTGACCCGATATCACGGTCAGGCCGCCGCCAAGGCCTTCCAGGCGCGATTGGAGGGTATGGGACTGCGGGTGTACCGGCACTATGCCATCGAAGGTTATCCCTCCAATACCACCTATGTTGTCAGCGATGAAGGCTTTGGCCGCAACGATTATATCGAGACCACCCGGGAATTGGTGGTGGTTACTGCCCCCGGTCCCGGAAGCGGCAAGCTGGCAACCTGCTTAAGCCAGCTGTATCATGAGCATAAGCGGGGAGTTCGGGCAGGCTATGCCAAGTTCGAGACCTTCCCGGTTTGGAACCTGCCTCTGAACCATCCGGTAAACCTGGCTTATGAGGCGGCAACGGCAGACTTAAGCGATGTGAATATGCTGGATCCCTTCCATTTGGAGGCTTACGGCGTTACTACCGTCAACTATAACCGGGACGTGGAAGCCTTCCCGGTTCTGGAGACCATGTTCCAGCGGATCTTGGGTACTTGTCCCTATAAATCTCCTACGGATATGGGCGTCAATATGGTGGGTAACTGCATTGTAGACGATGAGCAGGCCAAGAACGCGTCCCGGCAGGAGATCGTCCGCCGGTACTATGCGGCTCTGTGCGAACAGAAGCAGGGCAAATGCACCGACGAAGTGGTGCGGAAGCTGGAACTGCTGATGCGAAAGGCACAGGTGGATGTTTCCAGCCGCCATGTGGTGGAAGCGGCCCTTGCTTTGGCAGAGAAAACAGAAAAACCTGCTGCAGCCATCGAGCTGCCTGACGGGCGGATCATCACCGGCAAAACCTCCAATTTGTTGGGTGCGTCCTCTGCACTGCTGCTGAACGCTTTGAAGGCCCTGGGCGGCATTCAGGATGAGCTGCATCTGATCTCTCCGGTGGTCATCGACCCCATTCAGCATCTGAAGGTGAACCACCTGGGCAACCGTAATCCCCGGCTGCATACAGACGAGGTGCTTATTGCCTTGAGCATCAGCGCAGCCACCAATCCCACGGCAAAGCTGGCCATGGATCAGCTGGCAAAGCTTCGGGGCTGTGAGGTGCACAGCTCTGTGATTCTCTCTGCTGTGGACGAGAAAACCTTCAAGCGACTGGGTGTCAATTTGACCTGTGAACCCCGGTATAAAGCATAAAACAAGGGGCTACCGCATTGCGGCAGCCCTCTCATTATAATGTAAAGCAAGTACCCTTCCAGGGGCAGGTGTGGAGGATCTCCCGGGTAATGGCACGAAACTCGGCAAGATCTGTGGTCTTGCGCAGCCGCTTACCAAGCTTTTCACAGTTACCGAAATTGGAAAGCACCATATTCCAATTTTCTTTCAGCCGGAACATGGCGTTCCGGGAGCCGCCAAAGACGACCAGATATTCCTCCAACAAGGTGTCCATAAAGCCTTCCAAAGAAGAGATATCTGTGCCACCCGTCATCAGCATTCCGGGATTGCCGATGAGCCCCCGACCGATCATCACCGCCTGAACCTGAGGGAACCGGGTTTGGATCTGCTGAAGTCCTTCTGTATTCGTGATGTCACCGTTATATACCAAGGGGACTTTGCTGTTTTCGGCGGCATAGGCGAACATGGCAAGGTCTGCATCACCGCTGTAAAACTGCTTCCGGACCCGGGGATGGACAGTCAGCTCCGCAATGGGATAACGGTTGTATATTTCCAAAATGGCAGGAAACTCCGAAGGGTCTTCAAAGCCGATCCGGGTTTTAACAGAGATAGGGAGGGTAGCTTTGGAGAAAACTTCGTTAAGGAATGCGTCCAAAGCCTCCGGATCCCGGAGCATACCGCTGCCTTTTCCTTTGGCGGTAACAGTTCCTGAGGGGCAGCCTGCATTGAGGTTGACCTCCTCATACCCCAGCTCCCGGCATTTTTCCGCTGCCCACAAAAAGTCAGCAGGTACTTTGGTCAGCAGCTGCGGTACGGCGTGGAAGTTAACGCTGTCTGCCCTTGGCAGCTCCCGGGCTTCCCGGGGCGTCAGCTCCCGGTGTACCGTGGGGGACAGGAAGGGCATATAGTAGCGATCTACGCCGCCAAAATACTGATGATGAACGCGGCGGTAGACACTGTCTGTCAGCCCCTCCATCGGGGCAAAATAATAACGCATAGGGACATTCCTTTCGTCTTGTCAAATTGCCATTTATCGGTCAGTTGCGATAGAACACGGCGGCGAAGCCGCCCTCGGCTCCCTCGTTTTGAGGGAGCTGGCAAATTGCCGATATTAGGCAATTTGACTGAGGGAGTTCGTTATTTATTGAACTCCCCCAGTCAAAAATCGGTTGCAATGCACCGATTTTTGACAGCCCCCTCAAAACGAGGGGGCCAAGACTTCTGACGAAGCTCCCTGACAAACGGGAATTTGTTTAGCTCCATTAAAGCACAAAAGCCGCCCTTTTGCAAGGGCGGCTTAGGCTTAAATTTCCATGATCACAGGAAGGATCATAGGATTGCGTTTGGTTTGCTTATAAAGATACCCGGAAAGGTCATTTTTGATGGCGGATTTGATGGTGGCCCAGTCCCGGGTGCGCTTCCGACCGCATCGGTCCAAAGTTTCCATCACCACACAGCGAAGCTCTTCCATCAGCTCTTCTGATTCTTTCACGTAGATGAAGCCCCGGGTGATGATATCCGGTCCGGTGATGACACTGCCGTCTTCCGCAGACAGGTTGACGCATACCACGATCATGCCGTCTTCTGCCAGGTGCTTTCGATCCCGCAGCACTACGCTGCCTACATCACCCACTCCGGTGCCGTCGACAAACACCTTACCGGCAGGCACAGCACCGCCAACCTTACAGGTTTTGCCGGACAGTTCAAAGACCGTACCGATTTCACCAATGTGGATATTCCGGGGGTTCATGCCCATGGTCTGGGCAAGCTTGCCGTGGATCTGCAAGTGCCGCTGCTCGCCGTGGACAGGAATGAAGAATTTAGGCTTGACCAGTGCGTGGATCAGCTTCAGCTCTTCCTGACAGGCGTGACCGGACACGTGAAGCCCCTCGCTCTTTTCATACACCACATCCGCGCCCTTGCGGTACAGCTCATTGATGATCCGGGAGACTGCCTTTTCGTTGCCGGGGATGGCGGAGGCGGAGATGATGATCCGGTCACCGGCAGTGATGTCGATCTGCTTGTGGGTGGAAAATGCCATCCGGTACAAAGCCGACATATTTTCGCCCTGAGAGCCGGTGGAAACGATGACAACCTTATTTTTGGGCAGGTTTTTGATGGCACCCAGCTCCACGATGGTGCCGGCTTTTACCTTCAGATATCCCAGCTCCTGAGCGACCTTCAGCATATTTTCCATGCTGCGGCCGGTAACGGCTACCTTGCGCCCATAGCGCTGGGCAGTGGCAAGGACAGCCTGGATCCGATGCATATTGGAGGCGAAGGTGGTGACGATGATCCGCTGGTCACAGTTCTTAAACTGGCGGTCAAGGCTTTCTGCCACCACATTTTCGCTGGGGGTATAGCCGGGACGCTCCACATTGGTAGAGTCTGCCAGCAGCGCCAATACGCCTTGGTTACCCAGCTCGCCCAGCCGGGCCAGATCGGTCATGCCGCCTTCGGCGGTGGGGTCAATCTTAAAGTCACCGGTGAAGATCACCTTGCCCACCGGACAGGTAATACAGAAAGCAACAGCATCGGCGATAGAGTGGTTCACATGAATAAATTCCACGCTGAAGCAGCCGGCTTTTACCACGTCGCCGGGCTTGTGGCTTACCAGCTTGATGGCATCAGCCAAGCCGTGCTCTTCCAGCTTCAGCTTAACGAGACCGTTGGTCATGGCGGTGCCGTGGATGGTGCAGGGGACTTGCCGCATACAGTAGGGGATAGAGCCGATATGGTCTTCGTGGCCGTGGGTAATGAACATACTACGAAGCTTTTTCTTGTTGGCAACCAGATAGGAAAAATCGGGGATCACCAGATCCACGCCGTACATATCCTCATCCGGGAAGCCGAGACCGCAGTCTACCACGATCATATCTTTTCCGTACTCCAAAACGGTGATGTTCTTGCCGATCTCATCCAAACCGCCTAAGGGAATGATTTTGAGTTTTTCTGCCAAAATAGAACTCCTTTCGTTGTTAAGGCCAGAGGCCATGCAAAGCAAGCAGCCACTTTCCTTCGTCCCGGCCCCGTATCGCCGTTTCCAAGAAAAACGCCTGCATATTTATGAAAATAATGGGAAACAGAGCGGCACTCTGTCAAACTGTGCGGGTCTGCCCACCCGGCACCTGTTATAGTTAGTATAACACAATTTTGGGGAAAAGTATACAATTATTTTTCGGGAGGCTTCGACGGCTTACTCAGGAAGCGCCTGATCGCAGAAAATTTCCGTCAATTCCCGGGCGTGACACAGGGTAAAGGCATATTTTTGCCCCAGCTTGGAGCTGTCGCAAAGAAGATAACGGTTTTCCGCGTGGCTGAGCATGGTCTGCCGCATGGAGATCTCCAGCTCCGATACATCTGTAAGGAGTCCTTGTGGGGAAAGTCCCTTGCAGGAAAAGAACACACTGGTGGCGTTGATGGCGCTGATAAATTTCTCCGCGTAAGAACCCAAAAAGCAGTCCAGTTTTTTAAAGTATTCCCCGCCGGTGCAGTAGACGGTGATGTCCGTATCCTTCAGCTCCTGGCAGATTCGGACGTTATTGGTGATGATCTTCAGCTGCTTGCGGTTTTTGATGTGCTTGCAGATTCGCCGAACGGTGGAAGATGAGTCGAAAAACACCGTGTCTCCATCGTGAATATACTTGGCGGCTTCTGCGGCGATGATCTCCTTGGCGGCGGAGTTGGCACCTTCCCGCAGCTCCACCGGGACAACATCGTTTTTATGCTCCGGCAGTACAACGCCGCCGTAGACCCGCAGCACCAGCCCGGCAGCTTCCAAAGCCGCAATATCCCGCCGGACAGAAGCTTCACTGGTATATAGGTGATTTGCCAGCGCCCGGACTGTGGCGGTGTGGTGTTGATTTAAGTATGCCATCAAAGCTTGATGCCGTTCGTATTGCAGCATAGGGATGCTCCTTTGCAAAAGTTTGAAAGAGTGACAAAGATTGCGCCAAATATTGACTTTGCAGGGGATAGTGATACAATAATTCTATCAAGATTATCAAAGTTTTGCAAGATATTTCAAAAAAGAAAGGCGAATGCAGGATGACAATGATTCAGGAATTGATAAAGGGCATTCACGACTGCCCCTGCGGAAAGGATCATAGCTGCCCTACAGAGGCAGTGGAGATCGGCAGCGGCGCGCTGGAAAAACTGCCTCAGCTTTGTGCCGGGTACGAAAAGATCCTTCTGGTGGCGGATCAGAATACATATCGGGTCGGCGGCGAAGCGGCCCAGCAGCTGCTTTCCGGCAAGCTGGAGGGCAAGGTCATCTATCAAACCGGGGATAAGCCCTTGATCCCCAACGAGGAAGCCCTGGAAACTCTGGCCGCCGCGGTTACAGATAAGACCCAGCTGATCGTGGGCGTTGGCTCCGGTGTTATCAATGACCTTTGCAAGCAGACCGCCTTTGTCAAGGATTTGCCTTACTTTATTGTGGCAACAGCACCTTCCATGGACGGCTATACCAGCGTAGGTTCCGCGCTGATCCTCAAGGGCATGAAGGTGACCTTGACGGCAAGACCGCCCAAGGCGGTGGTGGCAGATACCCGTATTTTGAAAACCGCGCCGCTGGAGATGATCCAGGCAGGTGTGGGCGATATTTTGGGCAAGCATTCCTGCTTAAATGACTGGAAGCTCAGCGCGCTGATCAACGGGGAGTATTTTTGTCAGAAAGTCTATGACTTGGTTTATGAGGCGGTAGTCCGGGTGCAGCAGCTGACGGAAGCTGCGGTGAACCGGGAGGAAGAGGCTTTGGGAGCGCTGATGGAAGCATTGGTAGCCATTGGCTTTGAAATGAGCTATGTGGGCAATTCCCGCCCGGCCTCCGGCAGTGAGCATCATCTGTCCCACTTCTTTGAGATCACCGGTATTTTGGACGATGCGCCTTATTTTTGCCACGGCATCGATGTGATCTATTCTGCGGTGGTCACCGCAAAGCTTCGGGAGAAGGTGCTTTCTTCCCAGCCGAAGCCCTATCATCATGATGCCGCCGCTTGGGAAAAGGAGATCCGCAGACTCTACTCCACCTCCGCTGACGAGGTGATCAAGCTGCAAAAGAAGATGGGCTGGTACGATATTGACGGCTATCAAAACATCTGCGACAAGTGGCAAAAGATCTGTGAGGTTCTTGCCGAAGCGCCCACCGAGGCGCAGATGCTGGAAATGGTCAGACGCATCGGTCTGGATTACAGTGAATTTGTAAAGCTTTACGGACAGAAAAAAATTGACGATGCGGTGCTGTACGCCAAGGACTTGAAGGACCGTTATACGGTACTTTGGCTGGCGTACCAATACTGCTAAGGAGGAAAGACAAATGGATGCAAGCAAGATCAAGCTGGTAGCTTTTGATTTGGACGGCACCTTGACCCAGCATAAGACCCCTTTGAGCCCGGAGCATCGGGCAGTGCTGGATGCGCTGGGGAAGAAATATCAGCTTTTGATGCTGGGAGCCGGTATGTGTCACCGGATTTTTAACCAAATGGGACAGTACCCAATTGATATTTACGGCAACTACGGCATGCAGCTGGCGCTGTACCGCCCGGAGAAAAAGGATATTGAGATCATCGAGAATGTGACCTTGCCCTGCGACCGGGAAAGCGTGGAAAAACGGGTGACCATGCTCCGGGAAAAGTACGGCTTTACGGAGTTTGCCGGTGACAATGTGGAGTACCATGCCTCCGGCGCGGTAACCTTCCCTGTTTTGGGTACGAAAGCCAAGCAAGAGGACAAGCTGGCCTTTGACCCGGACCGGAAGAAGCGCCGGGCCATCTATGAGGATGTGAAGAAGGTCTTCAGCGATTATGTGGTATTCATCGGCGGATCTTCCTCTTTCGATATGGCGCCTATTCCCTATAATAAGGCCTATGCCTTGGACAGATACTGCGCGGAGCGGGGGATCAAGCATGAGGAAGTGGTCTATGTGGGGGATGACTACGGCCCCGGCGGCAACGATGAATCTGTCTATCTGGCAGATTACAATTTTATTGAAATTGACAACTATCTGGATTTCCCCCAGCGGGTGAAGGAGCTCTTGTAAGGAGACGGAGCATGAAGAATTATTGGACTCAGAGCAATCGGAACATCTTTGTGGCGGCCCACCGGGGCTGGAGCGCGGCTTATCCCGAAAACAGCATGATCGCCTTTAGGAAGGCAGCGGAGCTGGGTGTAGACCAGATCGAGCTGGATATCCGGGTCACTAAGGATGGAGAATTGGTGGTTTTCCACGATGAGACCGTGGATCGGGTCTCCAACGGCACCGGCAAGGTCCGGGATTTTACTCTAGCAGAGCTGAAGCAGCTGGATATCGGCATCAAGCGAGGCCCGGAGTTTGCCGGCACCCGGATTCCTACATTAGTAGAGTTTCTGGATTTCGTAAAGACGCTGCCGGATATGACCGTTGATTTTGAATTTAAAGAGTACGACCGTGGCGCGCCTCTGAGCGAACCGTATATGGCCCTGTGTGAGCGGGTGCTGGCACTGATTGCCGAGTACGGCCTGGAGGATCGGTGTGTGGTCAACTCCTTTGGTGCCAACCTCCACGAGTATATTCAAAGCAAGTACGGTAATAAGTATAAGCATCATGTTTTCTTTCCCGATAAATATAACCTCAACGGCAGCTACGATGCCTATAGCTATGCTTACTGCTGCTGTGTCTTTGACGAGAACCGGGAGAACTTTGAGATGCTCCGAAACCGGGGGGTCCGCACCTGGGTGGGAGCTTCTGTCAAGGATGCCGAAACGGTGGACTGGGCTATCGAGATGGGAGCAGAACTGATCACCTGCAACAATCCCGATGAAGTGCTTCGACTGCTTCGGGAACGGGGTCGGCATAAATAAAAGAACTTGAAGGGAATGCGTGTGCATTCCCTTCAAATTTTGTATAACAAATCCGATTTGCCAATTTCCGTTTATCGGGCAGCCGATGGCTGCCAATTGACAATTGAAAATTGACAATGGACAATTAAGGAGTCGCCAAAGGCGACATTTTTAAATCATTTCCGAAGGAAATACCACAATTGTCAATTATCAATTATCCATTATCCA
>JAFQIL010000021.1 GCA_017397565.1 Oscillospiraceae bacterium
GCACGAATGAATAATTGATAATGAATAATGAATAATTGCGGTATTTCCTTCGGAAATGATTTTAAATATGTCGCCGAAGGCGACTCCTTCATTGTTCATTATTCATCATTCATTATTCATTAGCAGGCGCAGCCTGCCCGATAAATGGCAATTTGTTGGCGGGACGGAGGGCGGAGAGTCGGTTTGCTTTGCCTCTTGTTTTTCCCGGTGTTTTGTGGTATGATAGCAAAAATAATGGTTTTTATCGGATTTTTTGCCGATTTGGGAAGATACCTGTCTGATAGGGAGTGAAATCGTGACGAAAGATATGTATGCCGGATCAATAGAGTCCTATGGCCGAAGAGTTATTCTGCTGGGCGTTTTGGATTACCTGAGCATTTGGGTTTCCTTTTTTGCGGGTCTGTGGATGCGGTTTGATTTCCGTTTTGAGGAGATCGATGCCAATTATCTTCAGGGCTTTGTGCGGTTTATGGGGATTTGGGGCGCAGTTTGTCTCCTCGCGTTCTTGGTCTTCGGTCTGTATCGCAGTATTTGGCGGTTTGCCAGTGAGAATGAGCTGCTGCGGGTCGTTGGCACTTATTTCACATTGGGACTGGGCTTGCTGGCATATTTACTGCTGGATAAGCATCAGCATATGCCCCGTTCGTTTTACGTTCTCGGCATGCTGCTGAGCTTTGCCTGCACAGTGTTTTTGCGGTTTGCCTACCGGTTGTTCCGGGGCCTGCGGAAGCATCTGACGGCATTATCTGAACAGGCAGAAGGCAAGAAAGTCATGATCATCGGCGCCGGGGAAGCCGGACGGGCGCTGGTCACGGAGTTTAACAGCTCTCAGCATATTTCCGGACGGGTGGTTTGCGCCATTGACGACAATCCCAACAAGCGCAGCCGCCGGCTCTGCGGCGTGCCTATTGTGGGTAACCGCGAGGATATCCCGGAAATGGCCCAAAGGTATCAGATCAACAAGATCATTGTGGCGATCCCCTCTATTGCGGCGTCGGACAAAAAAGAGATTTTGGACATCTGCAGCACCACCGGCTGTCAGGTGCAGGTGCTGCCGGGCATCTATCAGATGGTCAACGAGGGCGTTTCTGTCAGCAATCTGCGAAAAGTTGATCCGCAGGATCTGCTGGGACGGGATCCCATACAGGTGAATTTGGATGAGATCCTAGCCTACATTTCCGGGAAAGTGGTTATGGTCACCGGTGGCGGCGGCAGCATTGGCAGCGAGCTGTGCCGGCAGATCGCCCGGGCCAACCCCAAGCTGCTGATCGTTTTTGACATTTATGAAAATAATGCCTACGAGATTCAGATGGAGCTGGAGCGGAAATATCCGCAGCTGAACCTGAAGGTGCTTATCGGCTCTGTGCGAAATACTGCCCGGATCGACGATGTTTTGGGCACTTACCGTCCGGAGCTTGTGTTCCACGCCGCGGCCCACAAGCATGTGCCGCTGATGGAGGACAGCCCCAACGAGGCCATTAAAAACAATGTCTTCGGCACCTACAAGATGGCTCAGGCAGCCAGCAAATACGGCGTCAAGCGGTTTGTGCTGATCTCCACCGACAAGGCAGTCAATCCCACCAATATCATGGGCGCGTCCAAGCGGCTGTGCGAAATGGTGGTGCAGATGATGAACCGCCAGTCGGATACGGAATTTGTGGCAGTGCGGTTCGGTAACGTTCTGGGCTCCAACGGCTCTGTCATTCCGTTGTTCCAGAAGCAGATCGAACAGGGCGGCCCGGTGACGGTGACACACCCCGACATTATTCGCTACTTCATGACCATTCCCGAGGCGGTGAGTCTGGTGCTTCAGGCGGGCTACTATGCCAAGGGCGGCGAAATTTTTGTGCTGGACATGGGTGAGCCGGTTAAGATCGACACCATGGCCCGGAATCTGATCCGGCTTTCCGGTTTTGAGCCGGATGTGGATATCAAGGTGCTCTATACCGGACTGCGGCCCGGTGAAAAGCTCTATGAAGAGCTGTTGATGAAGGAAGAAGGCCTGCAAAGCACCGCAAACAAGCTGATCCATGTGGGAAAACCCATTGAGATGGATGATGCGCTGTTCCAAAAGCAGCTGCAGCAGCTGGATGCGGCCTACCGGGTGGAAGATCCCAACATGAAGGCGTTGGTGGCCGAGATCGTGCCGACCTATCATCCGCAGAAGGAAACAGTGCAATGAAAAGGCTTGCTGCCAATTGGCAGCAAGCCTTTTTGCTATAAGGCGGGTGCTTGCCAATTCCCGTTTGTCGACCAGTGACCTACGGCATTGTAGGGGCGGCCATTGGCCGTCCGCCAACAAATTGCAACGCAATTTGTTGGTTTTCCGCAGGAAAATAATCGATTATCGCCTTATGGCGATGTGATTTTGTTTCACAAAATCACGCGGACGAGCGATGCTCGCCCCTACTATCTCTAACGAAGCTGCCCGGGAAATGACAATTTGTTGGTTTCCGATGAAAGAGTTTGAATTTTTTGAAAAAAAACTGTGATAGACTGGAACTTACGGCGAAGCTGTGTTATAATCCTTTTAAGTATAGCCTGAGGAAGATAATGGAGAGAGATGTTATGTTGGAACTTTTGGCTCCTGCCGGATCCATGGAGGCGCTGCGGGCTGCTGTGCAGAACGGCGCCAATGCGGTATATTTGGGCTGCGGCAGCTTTAATGCCCGTCAGGGCGCGAAAAATTTCACACCCCAAATGCTGACGGAGGCGGTAAAATACTGCCATATCCGGGGCGTTCAGGTGCATTTGACTTTGAATACACTGGTTGCTGACCGGGAAATGTCGGAGCTGAGCGCTCTGATCCGTCATGCGGCTCTGAGCGGTGTGGATGCCTTTATCGTTCAGGATCTGGCGGTGGTGCAGCTTTGCCGTGCCATCGCGCCGGAGGTCAGCATTCACGGCTCTACCCAAATGACGGTCCATTCTCTGTCCGGTGTTTTGATGTGCGCTGCCTGGGGTATGGACCGGGTGGTTTTGAGCCGGGAGCTGGGAAAGGAAGACATTGCCTATATCGTGAAAAACTCTCCGGTGGAGATCGAGGTTTTCGCCCACGGCGCTCTGTGTATGTGCTACAGCGGTCAGTGCTATCTTTCCAGCGCCATCGGCGGTCGCAGCGGCAACCGGGGTCGCTGTGCCCAGCCCTGCCGCCAAAGCTACGGCTACGGACGGTGGGAAAACAAGTATCCTCTGAGCCTGAAGGATAATTGTCTTGTGTGGTATCTGAAGGAGCTGCAGGAGCTGGGTGTTGCTTCCTTGAAGCTGGAGGGGCGGATGAAGCGGCCGGAGTATGTGGCGGCTGTCACCGGTGTGTACCGCAAGGCGCTGGATGAGGGTGTGGTCACCAATCAAATGCTGCAGACCCTGTCTGCCGCCTTTAACCGTCAGGGCTTTACCGACGGCTATTATACCCAAAATACCGGAAGCCATATGTTTGGCGTCCGGGAGGACAAATATGACGATGCCAAGTGGCTGCAGCAGATCCGTCAGACCTATGAAACGACGGAAAACAGCCTGGTCGGGGTAAAATTCCAATGTCAGGTGGTTGCTGCCGGCAGTGTGCTGACGGTGACAGATCCGGAGGGGCGCAGCTGCACCGTTTACGGTCCGCGGCCGGAGCTGGCACGGAATCTGCCGTTGACGGAGGAGGTTTTGACCACCCGTCTGGAAAAAACCGGCGGCACTCCCTATTTCTGCTCGGAAATAGAGTGCGCTGTGGAGCCGGGTCTGACCATGAGCGCCTCTGCCATCAACACCATGCGGCGGGATGCGCTGAGTCAGCTGACAGCCCTGCGGAGCCGGCGGGAACAGCCCCGGCTGGGAAGGCCGGAAAAGGTGGCTAAGTTCCAGGGCTTCCGGGAGACACCCGGCTTGACCGTGCAGATCACCACCCGGGAGCAGATCACCCCGGCGCTTTTGAAGATGCCCTTACAGGCGCTGTATGTGCCGCTGCACATTCTTGTGCAGGACCCGGAGCTCTGCGTGGCACTGACCGACAAGGTGACGGTGGCGGCTGTACTTCCCAGAATCATTCACGACCGGGAAATGCCCCAGCTGCGGCAGGATCTGAGCCTGATCCGCCACAGCGGTGTCCGTCAGGTTCTGGTGGGCAATTTGGGTCATGTTTTGGTGGCGCGGGAGTGCGGCATGCAGGCCCGGGGCGATTTCGGCCTGAATCTTTTCAATTCCCGGGCGGTCAGCGCCATGCGGGAGCTGAAGCTGCTCTCGGCCACACTGAGCTTTGAAATGACCCTGCCCCAGATCCGGGATGTGAGCAAGGCGGTGCCTTGTGAGATCTTTGCCTATGGGCGGCTGCCTTTGATGATTACGGAAAACTGTGTTATTCGGGGCCGTACCGGAAGCTGCACCTGTCATATGGGCAGCGTTAAGCTGACGGATCGTACCGGCGCGGATTTTCCCGTGATCCGGGACGGTGACAAGTGCCGCAGCGTGGTGCTCAACGGCAAAAAGCTGAGCTGGCTGGATCGGCGGGATGACTTGAGCCGGCTGGGACTGTGGGCATTGCGGCTGTATTTTACCACGGAAAATCCCCGGGAAGTGGATCAGGTACTGTCTTGCTGGGACCGCCCCACGCCCTTTGACCCCGGTGCCTGCACAAGAGGACTCTACTTAAGAGGACTGGAATAAACGATAAATTGCCATTTCTCGTGCTGACGCACGAATTGATAATGGATAATTGATAATTGACAATTGTGGTATTTCCTTCGGAAATGATTTAAAATGTCGCCTTTGGCGACACCTTAATTGTCCATTGTCAATTTTCAATTGTCAATTGGCAGCCATCGGCTGCCCGATAAACGGGAATTTGATTTTTAAGGAGCACGGTATGCAACTGATATTAGCATCCCAGTCGCCCCGGAGACGGGAGCTTTTGGGACTTTTTGGGATCCCCTTTACTGTCCGTGTGGCTGATGTGGATGAGACCATGGAGCCGGGAAAGGATCCCTGTGATCAGGTGGCCCGGGTCAGCCGCCGGAAGGCTTTGGCCGTCCCCCGGGAGGACACCGATGTGGTGGTGGCGGCAGATACCATTGTGGTATGTGACGGGCAGATCCTGGGAAAGCCGGAATCGGAAGAACGGGCGGTACAAATGCTGCGGCTCCTTTCCGGGCGGGATCATCAGGTGATGACCGGCCTGACAGTGGTTCGGGGAGAGAAGCTCCGGACGGTGACGGAAGTGACAGATATTCATTTCCGGCAGCTGTCTGAAAAAGAGATTCAAAGGTATGTTGCCACCAAAGAGCCCATGGACAAAGCGGGGGGCTACGGTATCCAGGGCGGCGCCGCCCTGTTTGCGGAACGGTTGGTGGGCGATTATTATAATGTAGTGGGCTTGCCGGTTTGCCGGCTGCAGCAGCTGTTGGCGGAGCTTGCGCCGGAGCTGCTGGATGTCAAGGAGGAGCTATGAAGCATTGGTTTTCAAAAAAGGTACGGGTGGCTTTGGTGCTGGCACTGCTGCTGGCAGCCGGCCTGACAGTAGCCAAAAGTCTGACGGGGCTGTCCTTAGGGGAAATGACAGTGCAATATGTGCTGACCCCTATGCGCACCGCCGCCAGCAAGCTTACGGATAAAGCGGAGCAGCTGTACAGCTATATCTTCCGTTATGAGACCCTTGCTGCCGAAAACGAAGCTTTGAAGCAGCAGCTGGCGGAGATGGAGGATGTTGCCCGGGATGCCGATGCCATGTCCCGGGAGCTGAAGCGCCTGCGGGAGCTTCTGCAGCTGAAGGAGCAGCATTCCGATTATGAGCTTTTGGATGGCTACATCATCGCCCGGGATTCGGTGGACTGGAACAGCAGTCTTACCATCAACCGGGGCAGTGACCATGGCCTGGAAGTGGGTATGTGCGCCATTACCTCCGGCGGTGAGGTGGTGGGCCTGATCAGCGAAGTGGGCAAAAACTATGCCGTCATCAAGACGATCATGGACAGCTCCCTGCAGATCAGCGGCATCGTTGCCTCCTCCGGCTACAGCGGCATGGTGGTAGGCGGTTATCAGAACGGTCTGGAAGAAATGCTGCGGATGGAATATCTGCCCTCCTCCGCGGTTTTGAGAAACAGCGATCAGGTGGTCACCGCCGGCTCTACCATGTATCCGAGGAATCTGGTTTTGGGTAAGGTCGTGGACGCGTCCTATACGGAAACCGGCGTTGCCAAATATGCCATTTTGGAACCGGCGGCAGAGATCACCGGTTTGGAGCAGGTGTTTGTGATCGTAGGCTTCCAGGTGGGGTAAGAATATGAGAAGACAAAAGGATTTCAGGCCGGATCCTACGGAGGCGTCCTGGAAAAACAGACTGCATTTGACCAAAAGTCAGCGAAGCAGTCTTCTGAAATGGATATTATACGGGCTATTCCTGCTGCTGCTGTCGCTGGTGCAGGACACGGTGATGAGCCGCTTGGCGTACCGGGGTGCCACAACAGATCTGGTTCCCTGCGGCATTTTGCTGATTTGTCTGCTGCAGGATCCGGATTCCGGTGGGATCTTTGCCTTGATCGGTTCGACCCTGTATGTGTTTTCCGGTTCGGCGCAGGGGTACTACTGCATTGTGCTGCTGACTTTCCTGGGTGTGCTGCTGAACATTCTGCGTCATACCCTGCTGAGCAGACGCTTTCGCTCCATCTTCCTGTGTATGATTGTGGGACTGATGGTGTATGAGCTGGCGGTATTTGCCTTCGGCCTGTTCCTGGGGAATACCTATTTCAGCAGAATATCTGTATTTGTGACCACCGGTATCCTGAGCATTGTCGCGATACCGATCCTATATCCCATCGCGTTTTCTGTCAGCAAAATTGGAGGAGAAAAATGGAAAGACTGACCCGTGCCAGAGCTGGCTTACTGCTGGCGCTGTTTATTGTGATCATTGGCCTGTTTGCCGTGCGGCTGTACGATCTGCAGATCGTGGAGTCTGACGGCAAAGGCGATAATGTAAAGACCTTTACCACCATCACCCGGGTGAAGGCGGCAAGAGGCGAGATATTGGACTGTCACGGCAACAAGCTGGTGACCAACCGGGCCAGCTATGATCTGGTGTTTAACCATTTCGTGCTGCTCAGCTCCGACAATCCCAACCAGTCCCTGAGGACCCTGGCGGCCCTGTGCCGGGAACAGGGTATTGACTATGTGGATCATTTTCCCATGACCACCAAAGCACCCTTTGACTATACCTTAAATGACTACAACTCCACCTGGCAGGGATATTTTCAGAAGTTTTTGGCGGAACGGGCCAAGCTGGATACGGATGTGTCGGCAGCTTTGCTGATGTCTCAGCTTCGCAGCTTCTATAAGATCCCTGCCGATTGGTCGGACGAAGATGCCCGGGCGGTTATCGGCCTGCGCTATGAGCTGGCTCTGCGGCAGGAGCTTACCAATTTGTCCAACTATGTATTCTTAGAGGATGCTTCTACGGAGGAGCTGTCTGCCATTTTGGAGCTGAACATTCCCGGCTTGCGGACAGAAGCCTCCACCGTGCGGGAATATGCCACCAACTGCGCTGCCCATATTCTGGGCTATGTAGGCGCGATGACTGAGGAGCAGTGGCAGGAATATAAGAAGCTGGATGGCTATGAAATGGATGCCCAGGTGGGTCAAACCGGCCTGGAGCAGGCTTTTGAAGAGTATCTTCACGGCGTGGACGGCTACCGGGTGGATGTGACCACGGTGGATGGTACCATTTTGGAGCAGTATTACCGGAAAGACCCGGTAACCGGTGAGGAAATGCGCCCGGTTTCCGGAAAGAATGTGGAGCTGACCATCGACCTTGCTCTGCAGAAGACGGCAGAGGAATCCCTGGACCGTGTATTCAAGGGTCTGAAGAATCAGGAAGAGGGAGCGGTTGGACAGGACGCCGAAGGCGGCGCTGCGGTGGCCATCGATATCAAAACCGGAAAAATTCTGGTTTGTGCCAGCTATCCTACCTACGATCTTTCTACCTTCTTTGAGAATTATGAGCAGATCCTGGAGGCTGACTACGGCCCGCTGAACAACCGTCCCCTGCAGATGACCTATGCCCCCGGCTCCATTTATAAGCCGGCCATGGTGGTTGCGGCCATCGACAGCGAACATATCAAACCTACCACCCAGATCATGGACCACGGTATTTATACGGAATATTATGATCAGGGCTTTGCGCCCAAATGTCTGTCCTATACCCTGTCCGGCGGCACCTACACCCACGGTGCCATCTGCGCATCTGAGGCGCTGATGTACTCGTGCAACTATTTCTTCTATGATTTGGGCGACCATATGGGTCTGAGCACCATGGATTCTACGGTGAAGGGCTTTGGCTTGGGTGAGTACACCGGCGTGGAGCTGCCGGAAAAGAAGGGCTACCGCGCAAACCCCGAAAGCAAAAAGATCCTCCATACCGGAGAGGACGCCTATTGGTATCAGGCTGACCAGATCATGTCGGCCATCGGTCAGTCAGACAACCAGTTTACGCCCATGCAGATGTGTGTGTATATGTCTACGCTCTTAAATCAGGGTGTCCGCTACAGAGCCACCTTCCTGAATCGGGTAGTATCTTCAGACTACCGCGACACCATCGTGCAAAACGCACCGGAGGTTATGAGCGTTATGGAGGTATCGGATACGGCTCTACAGACCTGTAAGGAAGGTATGCGGGCAGCGGTTACCCATCCCATGGGTACTGCTCACGTTGTCTTTGGCGGTTATCCCCGGGAAGTGGGCGCCAAGACAGGTACTGCCGAACACGGTTCCGGCGGTTCCGATAACGGCTCTTTTGCCTGCTTTGCCCCCTATGATGATCCCCAGATCGCCATTATTATCTTTGGCGAGAAGTGCGGCGGTGGTTCTTTGGTAGGCAGCGTGGCCCGGGACATTCTGAATGTTTGGTATACCACGGTCAACGCCGGTGATATCAACAGCAACGAAAACGGTGTCAGCTAATCGATAAATTGCCATTATGCGTGCTGACGCACGAATTGATAATGGATAATGGATAATTGATAATTGTGGTATTTCCTTCGGAAATGATTTAAAAATGTCGCCTTTGGCGACACCGAAATTCTCCATTGTCAATTTTCAATTGTCAATTGGCTGAAATTTGAACATCACAGGAGAAATGACTATGCTCGATAAGCTGCGCGCTGTGGCGGATCGGTTTGAGGAGCTTTGCTTCAAATCGGAGCAGCCGGATTTTTACGCAGATCCCCAAAAGGCAGCCAAGCTGCTGCGGGAGAAAAATGATTTAGAGCCTATTATTGAGGCGTTTCATGCCTATAACCGGGCACAGCAGGATATGCTGGATGCCCAGGAGCTGATGCGTGACCCGGAAATGAAAGAGTTGGCCCAGGAGGAATTCCAGGCAGCCAAGGCTGCCCAGGAAGAACTCTATGGGAAACTGCAAATTTTATTGCTTCCGAAAGACCCCAATGACGAAAAAAGCGTCATTGTGGAGATCCGGGGCGGTGTTGGCGGCGAGGAAAGCGCCCTGTTTGCTCACAGCCTGTTTCGGATGTATACCATGTATGCCGCCAAACGGGGCTGGTCTGTGGAGCTGATGAACTATAACGAAACGGAGCTGGGCGGCGTCAAGGAAGCGGATTTTGTCATCAACGGACGGGGCGCGTACTCCCGTATGAAGTATGAATCCGGTGTCCACCGGGTACAGCGTGTGCCGGAAACCGAGTCCGGCGGCCGTGTCCACACCTCCACCGCCACGGTGGCGGTGCTGCCGGAGATGGAAGAGGTGGATGTACAATTAGATCCCAAGGATATTGAGATGCAGGTATACCGGGCCTCCGGTGCCGGCGGTCAGCACGTCAACAAGACTTCCTCCGCGGTGCGGCTGATCCACAAGCCTTCGGGGATCGTGGTGGCCTGTCAGGAGGAACGGAGTCAGCTGCAAAACCGGGAAAAATGTATGCGTTTGCTGGCCAGTAAGCTTTACGAGATCGAACAGGAAAAACTGTCTTCTGAGGTGACGGGTATGCGCCGCAGTCAGGTGGGCAGCGGTATGCGCAACGAGCGAATCCGCACCTATAATTTTCCCCAGGGGCGGGTCACCGATCACCGGATCGGTCTGACGCTTTACAAGATCGATGCCATTATGGACGGGGATATCGAGGAGATCATCGATGCTTTGGCAACAGCCGACCAGGCGGAGAAGCTGAAAAACGCCCAGTAATACGGATTCACCTGCGTAGGGCGGACTCATGAGTCCGCCGACCCGGTTGCGAATTTAGGACGGTGAAGCAGATGCAGAATTTTGCAGATATAGAGAGATTTCCGGTGCGAAAGCATCCGAGAATGAAGCGTTTTGATTATGCGTCTGCGAATTATTATTTTATTACCATTTGTACTCAGAATAAAAAATGGCTTTTTGGAAAGCCTGGCATACTTTCTGCTTGTGGAGAAATAGCCAAGGAATGTTTTTTAGAGATAGAAAAGCATTTTTCCAACACGAAAGTAGACAAGTGGACGGTTATGCCCAATCATATTCATGGAATTATCATACTGCCGGGGGGCGCAGATCTGTCGGCGGTTATAGGTTTGTACAAGGCTGCAGTTACGAAAAAGATTCACCAAATGCAGCCGGAGTTAAAGGTGTGGCAAACATCTTTTCACGATCATGTAATACGGAATCAAGCGGATTATGAAAGAATCTGGCAATATATTGATGCCAATGTAGCGCGATGGACAGAGGACTGTTTTTATACACCGACAGAGGTATAATGCACAGACCCGGTCGGCGGGGTCATGACCCCGCCCTACGAAAAGTGAGGAGTTTTAATGGAATTTATGACCCGTTCTCCGGAGGAAACGGAGGCTGTGGGGGCTGGATTGGCCCAACAACTGAAAAGCGGTACGGTGATCGCCTATCGGGGAGATCTGGGTGCGGGAAAAACTGCCTTTACCCGGGGCCTTGCCCGGGGGTTGGGGTACACCGGTTTGGTGACCAGTCCTACCTACACCATCGTCCAGGAGTATTTGGGTGGGCGGCTGCCTTTATTTCATTTTGATATGTACCGCCTGGCTTCCAGCGATGACCTTTGGGATATCGGCTGGGAGGATTATCTGGATCGGGGCGGTATTTGCGCTGTGGAATGGAGCGAAAATGTGGAAGATGCCATGGAAGGTGCCATCTTCGTGACCATAGAAAAAACCGGGGAGCAGTCCCGGAGGATCACCGTAGAGGGGGTAGAGGAATTTGCTGCTGCTTGCCTTTGAAACCAGTGCCAAGGCGGCTTCTGTGGCATTGTTTGAGGGAAATACCCTGCTGTCAGAGCAGTATCAGAATACGGGGCTTACCCACAGCCAGACCCTGCTGGTGATGGCAGAAAATCTGCTGAACCAATGCGGAAAAACACCTTCTCAGGTAGAGGCGGTAGCGGTGGCAAAGGGGCCCGGCTCCTTTACCGGCGTGCGGATCGGTGTGGCGGCGGCCAAGGGCTTTGCCTGGGGCGGCCAGCTTCCCATTTACGGCGTGTCTACCCTGGAAGCCATGGCCGTGGGCCTGGGTGTCTGGGAGGGCGTCGTTTGCCCGGTGATGGATGCCCGGCGGAGCCAGGTGTACAATGCGCTGTTTTATGTAAACCAAGGAGAGGTGACACGGCAGTGTGAGGATCGGGCCATTTCTCTGGAAGAATTAAAAAATGAATTAAAAAATCAGTCGAAACCTGTTTTTTTAGTTGGCGATGGCAGTAATTTGTGTTATAATACATTATTGAAGAGCGTTCCCAACCTGGTGATGCCTCCGGAGCACCGTGCGCATCAGCGGGCGGTGGGCGTGGGGCTGGCGGCGCTGAAGCGTATCGCCGCAGGCGATGCCGGCGACGGCGGCAGCCTGATCCCCAATTACCTCCGGCTTTCCCAGGCGGAACGGGAGCGCATGGAGCGGCAGGCCGCTGCTTCCCAAACTGAAAATCCATAACATAGATAAAGGAGATACAGAAAAATGGCCATTGTAAAGGTGATCAACCATCCCCTGATCCAGCACAAGCTGGCGATCCTGCGTAACAAGAAGACCTCTGTTAAGGAATTCCGTGAGCTGATCGGAGAAATTTCCGGTTTGATGTGCTACGAGGCTACCCGGAACCTGCCCACCCGTGAGGTGGAGGTGCAGACTCCCGTGGCTATGGCAAAGTGCCGGGTGCTGGCAGGCAAGAAGCTGGCTATCGTGCCCATCCTCCGGGCAGGTCTCGGTATGGTGGATGCCATGGTCGACCTGATCCCCTCTGCCAAGATCGGCCACATCGGTCTTTACCGGGATCCTGAGACCCATAAGCCTGTGGAGTACTACTGCAAGCTGCCTGAGGATATTGAAAACCGGCAGGTGTTCGTGGTGGATCCCATGCTGGCCACCGGCGGCAGTGCTGTCGCCGCTATCGACTTTTTGAAGGCCCGGGGCTGCAAGCACATCATCATGATGAACATCATCGGCTGCCCCGAGGGCGTGAAGGCGGTACAGGAAGCCCATCCCGATGTGGATATCTACATGGCTGCCTGTGACGAGAAGCTTAATGAGCACGCCTACATCATTCCCGGCCTGGGCGATGCCGGTGACCGGATCTTCGGTACAAAATAAGGGTAAAAAGCGGCACGGTTTTCCGTGCCGCTTTTTTAATGGATAATGGATAATTGACAATGGAGAATTTCGGTGTCGCCAAAGGCGACATTTTTAATTCCTTTCATCTGTCATGCCAATTCCCGTTTATCGAGGAGATTGAACCTTCCCCCCTCGGGGGAAGGTGGATTCAAAAAATGTCCAAGAGCGGACATTTTTTGAAGACGGATGAGGGGAAATAAAGAAAAATGTCCCCTCATCAGTCAAAAATCAAAGATTTTTGACAGCTGTTAGCTATGGTGCGATTGCCACCGGCAATCGTTTATTAAGATGGGCTTCGCCCTTGTCCCCAAGGGGAAGCTCAGCGGCTTCGCCGCCATAAGGGACGGGAAACCCGTCCCCTACAGCCCGATAAATGGCAATTTGGGGGCTGGGAGAAATTTGCGGGAATAGGGCAAATGGGATTGCCAAATTCGAAAGAATGTGCTATAATGCGACATAACTATACGAAAAAAGGAGGGTGATGTGTATGATACTCGGTAAGCACATCAACCGGTACTACCTGCGGTATGCCGGATGGCTGATCCTGGGGCTGCTTTCCCTGATCATGGTGGACTATCTGCAGCTGGAGATCCCCAAGCTCTACGGCATGGTAGTCAACGGCATGAACATGGGTTATGTGGAGCTGGACGGGGTTCGGTATGATTTTACAGTAGCGTTTCTGCTGGATCACATCTGTATGCCCATGGTGAAGATCATTTTGGCCATGGTCTTCGGCCGCTTCCTGTGGCGCATCTGCTTCTTTGGCAGCGCTGTGAAGCTGGAGGAGGACCTGCGCAACCGGATGTTCAGCCATGCCAAGGACCTGAGCCGGGAATACTATCAGGTGAATAAGGTGGGCGATCTGATGAGCCTGTTCACCAACGACCTGGATACGGTGCAGGAGTGCTTCGGCTGGGGCGTTATGATGCTGTTTGATGCCCTGCTGCTGGGCATTCTGGCCATCATCAATATGTGGAACATGGATCCGCTGCTGACGGGTCTGTCTTTGGTACCCATGGCCTTTCTGCTGGCTTCTGCCACGGTGGTGGGCCGGAGCCTCATGCGCAAGTGGGATGCCCGTCAGGAGGCGTATTCCAGACTGTCGGACTTTTCTCAGGAAAGCTTCTCCGGTATCGCGGTGATCAAGGCCTTCGTGAAGGAAGGAAAGGAGCTGTGGGCCTTTAAAAAGCTGAATGTGGAAAACGAAAAGACCAATCTGGCTCACACCAAGGCTTCGGTTTTGTTCCGGGTGCTGGTGACCATGTTTGTGGAAAGCGTGATCTGCATCATTCTGGGCTACGGCGGTTATCTGGTCTACAAGGATACCTTCAATGCCGGTGAGCTTTTGGAGTTTATTGGCTACTTTAACGCGGTCATTTGGCCCATTATGGCGGTGTCCGAGCTCATCGATATGTCCAGCCGCGGCAAGGCATCCTTAGCCCGGATCAGCGAGCTTTTGGACGCGGAGGTCACGGTGAAGGATCAGACCGGTGTTCAGGAGCTGCTGGAGGCTAAGGGTAAGATCGAGTTTAAGGATCTGACCTTCCAGTATCCCGACGGAGAATTCCCGGTGCTGAAGAATGTTTCCTTTACCATCGAGCCCGGCGAAAGCGTGGGCCTGGTGGGTAAGACCGGCTCCGGTAAGACAACACTGGTGGATCTGATTTTGAGAATTTACAATGTGCCGGACGGCACGGTGTTCCTGGATGATCAGGATGTAAACACCCTTTCCATTCAGTCCGTCCGGGCTGTCTGCGCCTATGTACCCCAGGACAACTTCCTGTTCTCCGATACCATTGAAAACAACATCGCCTTCGGCGTGGATGCGCATCAGAAGGTTGCGGTGGAGCAGGCGGCAAAGCTGGCGGATATCCACAGCAACATTCAGGAATTCAGCAAGGGCTACGGCACAGTGCTGGGTGAACGGGGTGTCACCGTATCCGGCGGACAGAAGCAGAGAATTTCCATTGCCCGGGCGCTGATGAAGGACGCGCCCATTCTGATCCTGGATGACAGCGTCAGCGCTGTGGACACCAAGACGGAAAAGAATATTTTGGAAAACCTCCACAACACCCGGGAGGGCAAGACCACCATTCTGATCGCTCACCGGATCTCCACCATAGAGAGAATGGACAAGATCCTGTTTGTGGAGGACGGCTGCCTTGCCGCTGTGGGTAAGCATGAGGAGCTGTACGCAAGCTGTCCCGCTTATCAGAAGATGGTAGATCTGCAGCGGCTGGAAGAGGAAGGAGGGGCGCACAATGGTTGATTTTGTACTGGAATACCTGCCCGTGATCATTGTGGCTGCCATCATCGGCGCGTTTACCGTGGCCTTCCTGCTGGCCTATGCTGCCCTGCGCAGACACAAGGAGCAGCTGGAGGATAACGAGCGCAAGCTCTCCGACCGGGAGATCGTGGCCCGACTGCTGCGCTATGCAAAGCCCTATTGGAAGAGCTTTGTAGGTGTGTTCTTCATCATGCTTTTTTCCATCGCGTTTGAGCTGGTGTCCCCGGCCCTGATCGGTGATATCCAGAAGCTGATCAAAGAGCCCTTCCAGCTGAAGGAGCTGTATTTCCGGGTGGGCGCCTATGCCGGGATCCTGGTGATCTCGCTGGTGTGTACCTATCTGCAGGCTATGGTTTTGCAGAAGACCGGTCAGAAGATCCTGTCTCAGATCCGGCTGGATGTGTTTACCCACATTGAAAGCCTGAGCCATGAGCAGCTGAACAACATTCCCGTTGGCAAGCTGGTGACAAGAGTTACCAACGATCCCAACCGGATCTCCTTCATGTTTACCAACATTCTGGTGACGCTGGTGAAAAACTCCATGGTGGTGGTAGGCGTTCTGGTGGCCATGCTGCTGATGAACTACGCCCTGACCCTGCTGGTGCTGTGCTTTGTGCCTTTTGTGGTGCTGTTTACCATGATCTTCCGGAAGTTTTCCCGGCGGGTGCACCGGCAGGTGACCAATGCCACCACCGATATCAACACATACCTTTCGGAGAATTTGAGCGGCATGAAGATCACCCAGATCTTCAACCGGGAAGACACCAAGCTTTCCGATTTTACCCAGCGCAGCGCCAAGCTGCGCAAGGCCAAGCATAACCGGATGTACGTGTTCGGTGTGTTCCGTCCCATGGTATATATGCTGTTTGTGTCCAGCCAGATGTGCCTGTTCTATTTTGGTGCCAAGGGCTACATCCAGCAGACCACTTTGTTGGGACAGATGGTGGACAGCACCATTCTGGTAGCCTTCTATATGTATATCTCCCGGTTCTTTAACCCCATTCAGACCTTGGCGGAGCAGTTTGATATGCTGCAGCAGTCCTTTGCCGGTGCGGAAAAGATCTTCGGCATTCTGGACATCGAGCCTTCTGTGGTGGATGAGCCCGATGCCATCGAGCTGGAGGAAATCCGGGGTGAGATCGAGTTCAAGGATGTCTGGTTCCGGTATAAGCCTGACGAGTGGGTGCTGCAGGGAGTGTCCTTCCATGTCCAGCCCAAGCAGACAGTGGCATTTGTTGGCTCTACCGGCTCCGGTAAGACCACGATCCTCAGCCTCATCTGCCGCAACTATGATATCCAAAAGGGTCAGATCCTCATTGACGGCATCGATATCAAGAAAATCAAAATTTCGTCTTTGCGCCGTCATTTCGGTCAGATGCTGCAGGATGTATTCCTGTTCTCCGGTGATATCCGCAGCAACATCGTGCTGCGCAAAGAGGATGTTACGGATGAGGAGGTTATGGAGGCCTGCCGCTATGTCAACGCCGATGCCTTCATCAACAAGCTGGAGCACGGTTTGGACGAGGTGGTCCGGGAACGGGGCAACAACTTCTCTGCCGGTCAGCGGCAGCTGCTCAGCTTTGCCCGGACGATTTTGCATAAGCCATCCGTCATGATCCTGGACGAGGCCACCGCCAACATCGATACGGAAACGGAGATCCTGATCCAGGACTCCTTGGAGAAGATGAAAAACATCGGCACCATGCTGATCGTTGCCCACCGCTTAAGCACCATTCAGCACGCGGACAACATCATTGTGCTGTCCCACGGCAAGATCCTGGAGCAGGGCAACCATCAGGAGCTGTTACACCAGCGGGGTCGGTACTACGATCTGTACACTCTCCAGTTCCAAAAGGAACAGTTGAAGAGCGAATAACAAAAAAGCCAAGGCAGAAGCTACTGCCTTGGCTTTTTCATGATATTAAGTGCCAATTCCCGTTTATCGGGCGGGTTGCACCCGCGGGCAATTCGGGACTGATTGTCTGTCAATATTCGTGACTCTGTGCCACCGCCCGAATCGTTACCTTGTTTGAATGTTCAAATTCCCGTTTATCGGGGAGTTTCGACAGAGCACAAAGGCTCCCTTGTGTAAAGGGAGCTGGCAAAAATGCCGTCAAAACGGCATTTTTGACTGAGGGATTGTCGTATTTTTGACAACCCCTCCGGCCAAAATCAAAGATTTTGCCCACCTCCCCTTGCACAGGGGAGGCTCGCGCTACGCGCTCCAATCTCCCCGGGAAATGGCAATTTGGTGGTGGGTGGAAATACGGCGGGGCGTCGTGGGCGCCGCCCCCTACAAAGGGAGAGAAGAGTGAAAAGTGAAGAGTGAAGAGTGAAGAGGGAAGGTGTCGCCGGAGGCGACATTTTTAAAAATATTTCCGAAGGAAATACCACAATTGTCAATTGTCAATTGTCAATTATCCATTATCCATTACAAAAAGGGGGAGGTTTGCGGGACGTCGGGTCGCCCCTGCGATGTCTGACGATACTCCCCGGAAAAGAGCGTTTTTCGGATGAATGCTTCTGCTTGCTTTTGGGGCAAAGGCAGGTTATCCGGGGGAATCAGGTGTTTTTCATGATCACGGAGCCTACGCATTCGCTGACGTGCTCACAGGCGTCGGCGCAGCCTTCCAGACAGCGGTAGATATCACGCCAGGCAATCACGTGCAGGGGATCGGTGGCGTTTTTGGACAGCGCGCGCATGGAGGCAAGGTACAGCTTGTCGCACTCTTCTTCCACATCATTGATCTTGATGATCAAAGGCTTGATGTTCTTGGAGCGCTTGAAGTTTTCAAATTCTGCCATCAGCTCACACAGAAGGGTGCAGGACAAAACGATCTTTTTCGCGAATTCTACAGCGGCAGGCTCTACAGCGGAGATGTTGTTGATGTAGAATTTCTGAAGAACTTCCTCGATTTCGTCAGTCACATCATCCAGCTGACGGCTGAGCATATCCAGATCCTCACGGTCTACAGGTGTGACGAAGGCTTTTGCCAGTGCAGCGCTCATTTCATGCTTTTTCATATCGGCGTTGTGCTCGATCTCATGCATCTGCGTCAGCATCTGCTCAATGTTTTCGGGATCGTAGTTTTCCAGACATTTCACAAGATAGGCCGCGGCCTCCTTGGAAAAAGCGGTGCTTTCCGCAAAATTTTCAAAATAGAATTTATCTCCTTTAGCCATTTTCAAAGCTCCTTTCAATCAAGTAAAGATGAACATGAACAGTTTTGTCATGAGAAAGCCTACCAGTCCGCAGCCGGGGAACGTCAGCACCCAGGTCAATACCATTTCCTTCACAACACCGAAGTTGATGGCAGAGACTCTCTTGACAGCGCCTACACCCATAATGGAGGTGGTCTTGGCGTGGGTGGTGGATACCGGGAGACTGAAAACAGAGCAGATCAGCAAGGAAAGCGCGGCGGCAATATCTGCAGAAAAGCCCTGGTACTTTTCCAGCTTCACCATGTCCATGCCCACGGACTTAATGATCTTCTTGCCGCCCATAGCCGTACCGGCGGCCATAACCACAGAGCAGACGATCATCAGCCAAATGGGAATGTGGATGTCAGAAGGCAGGGCTTGTCCCTGGGACATATACACACACAGCAGCACCACACCCATAAACTTCTGCCCGTCCTGAGCACCGTGCATAAAGGCCATGGAAGCCGCGCCGACGATCTGCGCGCCCCGGAAAAACGGTTCTGTTTTCGGACGGTTTGCCTTGTAAAACAGCTTGGTGACAAGCTTGCATACCAGCCAGCCCAAGCCGAAGCCCAGACCCACGGAAATGCCGATGCCGTAGACGACCTTGACCCATTCTGCGCCGTTGACACCGTCCAGACTGTTATGCAGCGCGATGGCGCTGCCGGTAAGACCGGCGATCAGGGCATGACTCTCGCTTGTGGGGATGCCGAACACCCACGCAAGGGTGGCCCAAAGCACAATGGCAAACAGGGCCGCGCTTAAAGAGATGATGGCAAGATCCGGGTTTGTACCGAAGTCTACCATTTTGGTGATGGTTTCGGCAACAGTGGCGTTGAGCAGCGTCATAACGAACACGCCGAGGAAATTGAACAGCGCCGCCATAAGGATCGCTGCCTTCGGAGGCATACACCTTGTTACCACGCAGGTGGCAATGGCGTTGGGCGCGTCGGTCCAACCGTTTACCAATATTACCCCAAGTGTCAGGGTTACGGCAATAAAGAGCAACGGGTTGGCAGTCATTTGATTCCAAAACTGTAAAATTGAATCCATATAAGCCGTTTCCTTTTCCAGAGATTCAGGGAAGGTATTCCCGTACAGGAACAATTTAACTATATCATGCGAATCCGAAAAATGCAAGAAGACAGATTTTTTGCGCCGGTGGGTTGCTTTTTAAAACCAGAGGTGTATAATGGCGTTTGGAAGGAGGGGATGCCTGTGGGCGCAATGTTTAATCAGCTGCTGGTGCTGTATCTGTTTATCCTTTTGGGCTGGATCATCGGCAAGCTGAAAAAGGGAGCAGCGGAAAAAAGCGGACTGCTTTCTGTGCTGCTTGTGAATTTGTTTTTCCCCTGCAAGCTGTTTTTGAATTATGCCGAGCATTTTACTGTCAGCTATGTTCGGAACAATTACATGACATTCTTTATTGCAGCCGGTATTCTGTTGGTGCTGAGCCTGATCGGAAGATTCTTCCCACGGCTTTTGACCCGGGATGGCTATGAGCGCAAGGTCTATCATTATAATACCGCCATCACCAACTACGGTTATTTTGGTTATGTGCTGGTAGAGCAGGTCTTCGGACCGGCGGCTATGAATAACATGATGGTGTTTTGCATTCCCCTTTCTCTGTATTGCTACACCTTTGGCATATCCATGCTGACAGATAAGAAGCTTTCGCTGAAGTCTTTGCTCAGTACCATCACGGTTGCCATCGGCGTAGGAATTCTGTGGGGCTTGCTGCAGCTGCCTGTCCCTGCTGTGGTGAAAACAGTTATGACCAATGCCGGCAGCTGTGTTGGCCCGGTGAGCATGGTGCTGGTGGGCTTGGTGCTCTCCACATTTTCAGGTCAGGATCTGCTGCCCAACGGAAGAGTGATCATCTTCTGCGTGGTGCGGCTTTTGCTGCTGCCGCTGATCACCTTTGGTATTTGTAAAGGCTTGGGCGCGGTGATGACGCTGCCGGAGGCGGTATATCCTTCCGCGGTGCTGGTGGCCAGCATGCCCTGCGGACTGAATCCGGTGGTCTTTCCGAAATTGGTGGATCGGGACTGCCGGTTGGGGGCGAAGCTGGTCTTGCTGTCCAGCATTCTCTCTGCCGCCACCATTCCTTTGTGGCTTTGGATCATTGGGTAAATGCAAAAGGGAGCTGTCTAAATGTAGCAGCTCCCTTTTGCATTTTTCCGGATCAACGGCAGCGCAGGATCAAATATCCTCGCAATATTCGAACATTTCCCGGATCCTGTAAAGCTCGTTCGGCTGGTTCTTTTGCAGCCACTTTTCGGAGTATTTGTGTAGCCATTGCCGGGTGTCGGTCAATCTTTCCGCGGGCTGACCCAATAGCTTTGCCCACAGCTCCGCAATCACGCAGATACCCTCTGCCACCACCAGCATTTCCTGCCGGTATTCGTCATGGACCCAATGCTCTGCTGACAGGCGCTTTGCCAGTTCAGCATACTCATGTTGTACCGCGACAAGGTCAAGCGTAGCTTCCATTTTATCGCTTTCACACCCGTAGCGGTGATAAAAGTAGGTTCTGCAAAAAAATTTCCAGTTGGCCAACGTGTGAAGTTTGCTCAATTCCTTTAAGTACCGGATGCCGTTGTCATTTTCATACAGCAACCCATTGACCCGGCTGTAGAAAGCATCGTCCACCGCGGTGGCGACCGACCAGAATTTTTCCGCTCCCAACACAAGCCCGTACATTGCAAGCTCCAGACTGCAGGGGTTACCCCAGTCACCCCAGTTGGTATTCAGCACACCCTTTGCGCCATGGGCATAGCCATACTCCACCATACGGCAGATGTTCTGCTCCTCGATATCCACATTTTCGCACAGTCCGCCCCAAGTGTGAGTACCGGGGCAGACGATCTGATTTCTGCCCGATTGGGAAAAACGGATGATCTTCTCCTCCGACGGTGCTGCGCTGTAATCCCAGTTCAGGAAACAGATATCCTCAGGGATCTGCGCAATGGTTTCGGGGTGCTTCAGCAGAATATCCGCCCACATCATCACCTTTTTGCCGTGCTTTTGTACGTGGGTAATGATTTTATTTACAAAATCCACGTAGAGCTTGCCGGAATCGATCCCCAGCGCGTCATAGGTGTGCAGGTCAAATGTCTCATCACAGCAAATATTAAACCACTCACTGTCAAAACAGGATATGTACTGGTCAATGAGGCTTTCAACAAGGGCAATGCTTTGGGGATTTTCCGGATCAAGGGTGTGGTGTCTCATTCTGGCATACCAGAAATTAGGCAGCGTTTCGTAATTCTTCAGCACACGCAAATGCTTATACTGGGGCTGCTCCAGCAGTTCATACAAGTGACCGAAGGTGGACAGGGACGGAACAAAGTCGATAAAGTTTTCCTTGCAATATGCACCGATCTGCAAAAGGTCTTCCTTTGTCAAGCAGCCGGTAGAAGCGTTCAAGTGCTTGTATTCTTCAAATTCAAAGGTATGCTCTACATAAAGCTGAAGGGAATTGAGCTTGTAATACGCCATCTGATCGATCAGCTTCTTGATGGTTTCCACGGTAGGGATCTTGCCCCGGGTCACATCATGGTAGAAACCGCGGTATTCAAAATCCGGGAAATCCTTGATATAAAGGCAGGGGATTTCCGAACTTTTAAAAATTTGCCGTAAGGTTTGTACTGCGTAAAATGCACCGGCAGGGCCGTCTGCTTTGATGCGGACATCGTTTTCGTTGATGGAAAGCTCGTACCCCTCTCCTGTATGGCCGGCAATACAAATATCCAGCTTGGCGCCAGCTTTGTCGTAGGGAAGCTTTTTTAGGGCGGACAACAGTCTGCTGTCGATACTGTTTTCTTCATAACAGAGCCCTTGCCCTAAGAAAAAATTGCTGTAGATTTCAATATGTTTTACTGCAGGTATCAATTTTATCATTGTAAATACACCCCATTTGTTTGTTATTCTTGCAAATACTATACTGATCATATATAATAAATGACAGAAATACAAGAGAGGATGTTGCGAATGAATAGCAATATATTGCTTTCTTTGGATAAAACAACATTTGAAGCGCATTTTCTTGGTCAAAAGAACCTGCCATTTATTTTTCACAAGGACAGAATTGCGAGTAAAAGCAAGGAATGTGTTCCGAATTTGCACCTAAATTTGGAGCTGTTGTACTTTGTCGAAGGGTGCGGCAATGTCATCTGTGACGGAAAAACATTTGCGGTGCAACAGGGAGATGTGGCGGTTATCAATTCTTACGCAATTCACTCTGTGACTACCACAGATGTTGTTCGGTACTTTTGTTTGATCGTTGACAATGATTTTTGCATTGCCAACATCGCAGATATGTCTGAATTGCAGTTTGCTTCGTTGATTCAAAACGATACCGCGCGAGCGTTATTTGAGCTGGTGATAGAGGAGTTTGACAGCCGGGATACCTTTCGGGATGCGGGGATCCAGTGTGCGGTACAGCAGCTTTTGCTTTTTCTCTGCAGGAACTACAGTGAGCCGAAACCAGTGGGAAAAAAACACGACAGCGCACGGGAAAGTGTATGGATCGCGGTGGAGTTTATGAAGCAGAACCTGAGTCAAAAGCTGACGGTAGAGCAAATTGCACGAAGCACCGGATTCAGCAAGTACTATTTTCTGCGGTTGTTTAAGGCGCATACCGGTTATACGGTGACACGGTATTTAAATCTTCTGCGCTGCGACCGGGCAAAGCAGTCGCTCCTTTCTGGCTGCACCGTGAAAGAAGCAGCAGCGCAGTGCGGGTTTGAAAACCTATCCTATTTTACAAAGGTATTCAAGAACTGTATCGGTCTTTTGCCGGGAACAGTACAAAAACAAAACTAAGGGGGCGCTTTTGCCCCCTTTTTATGCTACGGCGTCTAACATATTCTCAATGAAAATACCATATCCAGTTTGTGGATCATTTACCAAAACATGGGTCACGGCGCCGACCAGTTTCCCGTCCTGTATAATCGGGCTGCCGGACACGAGTGTGTCAAGGATAGGACAAAATTCTGCACCAATCTATTTCAATATGTGCAACGCCTCCGGAACTTCCGGAGGCTTTACAGTCCAATCACATTAGCACATATTGAAAGAGCATAAAAATAACAGGGATCGTCAGGCAGGAAAGAATATGGGAAACCAGCGCCATACCGGATGCTACCTTTGTGTCCTTCCCCAAGGCACTGGGAATGATAATAGTGTTTAGTCCCAAGGGCATGGCAAGGGAGCAGATTGCACAGATGGAAAAGGTTTCCGGCATGGGAAACACCAACATTGCACCCAAAAAAAGCAAAGGAAAAACAAGCAATCGCAGGGCCGTCACCAGATAAACACCTTTCATATTAAGGACTTCCCGCAGGTTAAACTGCGCAATTGTCATACCGGTCAGCAGCATAGCCACAGGTGACATACAGCTGCCTGCTGCAGCAACTGCTGAGCGTATGAACTGAGGGACGGGCATATTCGTCAGACCAATCAGTACACCCAAAAGCATACCGGCAAACATAGGATTCAAAAAGCTTTTTGCGCGCTGCCCCAAGGTCTGCTTTTCTGCACTGCCGCCCATCAAAAGGACCGGCACGCCCCAAAGATAGATCAGTGTCCAAAGGGGCAGAGTAAAAATCAGGTACTCCAAAAAGATATGGGGGAACAAGGCACTCACCACCGCGTTCCCCATAAATCCGAAATTGGAAAAACACAGACCGTAGGTATAGATGTTCCTTTCGTATTTATCCTTGCTGCAAAAACGGACACACAGCAACGACAGACCAATGGCGATCATCGCCAAAGCCAAACTGCCCAAAAGCAATTTCCAAGCCGTGGTGATGGTCTGGGTGGTAAAATTATCGATAAATGTCCCCAGCACCAGAGCCGGAATAAAAAATGTGTTTTCCAGCTTGGAAAGCACGGTCTGTGCATTATCCGGAACGAATTTCCACTTCGATAGCACATAGCCGACCAAGATAAACAGAAGTAAAAAAGCGGTTTGGTTTAATGTTGCAGAAAAAACAGTCATCTTAGATTACAGGCGCTCCTTCCCATTCGTCAGCAGGTGCTGTATCCATCATCTTTTCGATATACGGATTGCCACAGGCAAGAAAGCCATCCGGACGCATACCGTCCACAGAAATCAGAATCACTTTGTTTTCGTTCATAAGTAACTCCTTATTTGCTTGTATATCGTATTTCTTTTAATACTTCATTGCGCTCTTCAATATGTTTTTTCAGGGTCTCATAATTTTGAGAGGCAAGGGACATCATCAGCGCATCGATAATGCACATATGGGCGATTCTGGCAGAAACCGCTTCAACAGGGTAGTTTTTGTCATCAGAAAAAGCGATGAGCTTATAATTGCTTTCCTTTGCAAGACTGCTGTGGGCAAAACTGCTGATGGCAATTGTATCTGCGCCGGATTTTTTTGCCCGCCGCATAGCATCCACAGTTGCCTTGGTGCTGCCGCTGTGGGAAATGCAGACTGCCACATCGCCAGCTTTTAAATTGGCAGCCGTAACATTCATAAACAGAATATCCGTGCAGGCAGATGTTGCGATGCCCAACTGTGCAAAGCGGTATTGGGCGTCCGTTGCGATGACAGAGGATGTTCCTACGCCAAAGAACACGACCCGGGTCGCTTGCTGTAAAATCCGGACAATGGCTTCTGCCTGAGAAAAGTCAATCATAGACAGGGTGTCTTCCAGCGTGTTGATCCCTGAGGCGAATACTTTTCTGAAAACTTGTTGGGGGCCATCCCCCTCACCTACGGGCAACATACCGGTGGCAGACACCTTGCCGCCCAGCTCGGCAGAGAGACAGATTTTAAAATCAGAAAAACCTGTCGCACCAATGCTTTTGCAAAAGCGTACCACTGCCGACGGGACTGTGCCGGAGCGCTCTGCCAGTTCCTTCACAGTCATTTTCACAGCATCTTTCGGTGATGAAAAAACCGTGTCCGCGATTTTCTTTTCCGTATCCGTTAAACTGTCATAGCAGTTGTGTATCCTGGAAATCATATCGTCCTCCCTAAAATAGAATTAATTTCTAATATTGCATATATCTTTGGAATTTGATTCTAATACATTCGGGCAATTATGTCAAGGGAATCATCAAAAAAGAGCAAATCCGCTTATATGGCAGATTTGCTCTTTTGTTTATTATATCTGACCGTTGGCGAGAGAGGCGACCAGGGAGTACATTTCTTTTTCACTGCGGACAGAGTGGGCTTTGCCGAGAATTTCCTGCTTTTGTTCTTCCGGCAGGTGGGCGTAATAGTTCATGGCGGCGGCGTTGGCAGAAAGAGCAAGGCCGAAGCCGATGGGGATGTTGTAGAAATCCATAAATATTCTCCTTTTTGTCGATATTTTTGCTTCGCAAAATCGATATATTTGCCTTTGGACAAATTCGATATGTTGCTTTGCAACTCGATATGATATAGATCCCTCTCGCCCCACAGGGCATATCGAGTGCGAAGCACATATCGAGCACGAAGTGCATATCGCAGATCCCGCAAGGGATCTATATCGACAAGGTGCGCTTTGCGCACCTTATGCCGCTGCTTCCAGCATGTTTTCAATAAAAATGCCATATCCGGTGGTAGGATCGTTAACAAGGACATGAGTGTATTGATGATACCTACAGCATCCGAACTCTCTGTGTGTGTACGGATGATGCCTACAGACCATTCAGTGTTTCTTCCAAAAAGTGCTGAAAATCAAGTGAATTACGAAGGAATAGGGCGTATTTGCTGTCTGCGAATACGCCCTATTACTTTAGCATGAACAGCATTGTTGAGGAAAGACTATGGACATAATAAGAAAGGAGAAGTACCTTGAACGCACAAATAACCGCAATAACCAACCAAAAGGGCGGTGTAGGCAAAACAACCTCTACCGTCAACCTGGGAATCGGCCTTGCAAGAGAAGGTAAGAAGGTGCTGCTGGTGGACGGAGATCCGCAGGGCAGTTTGACGATCAGCATGGGTATTCAGGACCCGGATGCGCTGACGGAAACCCTCTCGACCCTAATGCTTGCAGAAATGGAGGACAAGCCGATCCCCCCGGACTATGGAATTGTCCACCATAGAGAAGGCGTGGACATTCTGCCCGGAAACATTGAACTGTCCGGTGTAGAACTCAGCTTGGTAAATACCATGAGCCGGGAACTCGTCCTCCGGAATGTTCTCAACCGACTCCGCAACAACTACGATTACATTTTCGTTGACTGTATGCCTTCCCTTGGCCTTATGAACATCAATGCCTTGGCTGCTGCCGACAGTGTAATCATTCCCCTGCAACCCCAGTTCCTTTCCACAAAGGGACTGAACCTTCTGTTGCGTTCTGTTGCCAGAGTACGCAAACAGATCAATCCTAAACTCCGCATCGACGGAATCTTGTTCACCATGGTGGACAATCGCACCAATAACGCCCGTGACATCATATCCTCCTTGCGTTCTACTGTGGGAGATAACATCCGGGTGTTCAAAACAGAGATACCACGCTCTGTCCGAGCTGCAGAAGCAGCGGAAAATGGCAAAAGCATTTTTGAGCATGACAAGCGGGGCAAGGTAGCCGAAGCTTACACAGCACTATCGAAGGAGGTGAACGGAATTGGGAGAGAAGCGTATAGATCTAGGTCTGACGGCGCTAGATGAGTTGTTTATGACAGATGAAGGGCGGCAGGAAAACCGCCTGCCACGAATCCGTCCGCTTCCCTTGGATATGATCGATGATATGCCCGACCATCCGTTCAAAGTACGCATGGACGATGACATGGAATTGCTGGTTGAAAGTGTAAAACAACACGGCGTTATTACTCCCATCATTGTCCGTCAAAAGGAAGATGGCAGATATGAGTGTGCCGCAGGCCATCGGCGCAGGGCAGCTTCTAAAATCAATGGACTAACAGAAGTTCCTGCTGAGGTCAGAGAAATGACCCGGGATGAAGCAATTATAATCATGTGCGAATCCAATCTGCAACGCTCTAAAATCCTGCCTAGTGAAAAGGCGTTTTCTTACCGAATGCGGTTGGAAGCAATGCGGCGGCAGGCGGGCAGACCCAAGAAGGAAAATTCTGTCCCACTGGGACAGAATTTTGGACAAACCACAAGAGAAGCGATTGCAGAAAATTCTCCGGACAGCAACACGCAAATTCAGCGGTTTATTCGCTTGACCTACCTCATACCGGAACTCTTAAAAATGGTGGATGAAGAGCGCATTGCTTTCCGTCCCGCCGTAGAACTCTCTTACCTTACTGAACAGGAACAGCGGGATTTGCTGGAAACCATCGGATACGAAGATGCTACCCCATCGCTGTCTCAGGCGGCTAAGATGAAAGAAATGTCTAAGGCTGGCACTCTCAGCATGGATGCCATTCTTAATATCATGTGTCAAAAGAAACCCAATCAAAAGGAAAAGATCAGCTTCCACACGGAGAGGTTGAAACCCTATCTCCCCAAGAACATTACACCCAAGCAGACCGAAGAGTATATTTTGAAAGCGCTTGAATACTACCAGCGGTACAGGGAACGAATGAAGGAACGAGGTGACAGATAATTGACCGCTGCCATGATTACCATGGGGGTAGTCTACCCTTTTGGCGGTGGCATCGGTTATCTCTGCCGATCTCCCCCTCTCACACTCTCCCCCTCAGATAACCTACTGGACTTACTGAGAAGAAAGATTAGGTGGTAGATATTTGCAGATTTGGCTATTGATGCCAAATGCGGTACAATCGGCAATAAGGAGGTGCCGAACATGAAAAGAACACTCGTAATTCTTCTGCTGCTGTCCCTGATACTTACAGGTTGCAGCAATGCCGCTGATGCAAATTTACATACTAAAGAAGCTTCTCAGATGAATCCATTTCCGTCCACATCAACGGTTGCAACAGAACCGACGAATACGACGGAAACCATCCAAACCACTCTCCCAACGGAAGAGCTGTTGGTTCCGGCTGAAAAGAATGACAAAACAACTGAGGAAGTTCCCCAGAAAAATGAAGAAGCAGCGACAGAGCCAACCGTCCCTTCCGCAACAGGGCCTGTGCCTACAGAACCCACACCCACAGAGAAACCACAGCCGACAGAACCTCCAAAGGAAACACAACCTGCGCCGACTGAACCGGCTCCCTCCGAACCGGAGAGCGTTCCTACGGAACCTGCCCCAACGCAACCGGAAACACCCCCTTCAAGACCCGAAACCACCCCAACAGAACCCATCCCCACTGAGCCTGCTGGGTGTGCTCATGAATGGAGTTGCATTCATCACAAGGAGGAAGGGCATTGGAGGGCAGGTGTCGTTTGCGACTGCGGATGGACAGCTTACGGCAATGCGGATACGCTTGTTTCCTTGTGGAATGCTCATTCAGCTTCCTATCCCGCTGCTGAATCCTTATTCGACCACGGGGGATTTGGCTGCATCGACGAGTGGATCGTAGACAAGCCTGCCTATGACGAATGGGTATGCCGTCATTGCGGAGAGTCAAAGTCATAATTCCATACCCATAAAGCCTCTTGTTGTATCCGTACATCAAGAGGCTTTTTTTATTTCCCAAAGAAGGAGGAAACCCAATGAACGCAATGAAGAAAATCATGGCGCTTCTGCTGGTATTTACACTGGCGGTTTCTTGTTTTCCCCTTGGTGCGGTAACGGCATTTGCTGCGGAGATTGACGAGGGAGAAGTTCCCCAGACTGATTCGCTTGATCCTACCGTCCCGGAGGAAACAACTACCACGGAACCCACTGAGGATGCAGCGGAAGCGCCGACAGAAGAAACGGAACCGGCTACGGAGCCTGTGACGGAGGAAACAGCAGAAGAACCCCCGGAAATCATGCTGTTCTCCACTGGTAATCCGAACAGCGGCGTTGAGCCTAGAGGCGGCAGTTCCGGTTCTGAAACCGGTGATGGTGGCGATGGCGGCGGTAACTCTGCCGGTGAAGGTTCCAGTAACATGATTGCTGTTGGTGTCACCATGCAGATTGTTTACTATCGCTATGATGATTGCTACAACCGCTACAATTCCCACGGAAGTGTTATCAACACACTGCAGACCGGTAAGGCAATCCCTTGGAACAGCACGGGTAAAGACCAGGGTGCAACGGCAACAACGGTGTTTGACACCTACACGATTACGCCCCATACCTTTATCGCAAAGGCTCGCTGGCCTTCTTACCCCTATGTTTACCATTTCCCCACCGAGAATTTGAAGGATGACGGATGTACATTCACTTGGACTGGCTTCACGAATTTCTGGTTCAACTATGAAAATCCCGGTGGAAGCGCATCTACCTACCCCCGAATTGTCCGTAACGAAGAGGGTGGCAGCAAAGCCATTGAAGATTTCCTGGCCCGCATTATTCTTGGCAACGACTACGGTGCATGGGATAAGCTGGATGTAGCTGCCGGTGATACTGTGGCAACGGATACTTCTCTGTTCGCAGATGTGCTGAAGTATTTGGGTGCCAGCGATCTTGCCATTCAGAACTATCTGGATTCCTACCATGGCAAGCTGAGTGTTACGCAGGATGGTGACACACTGATCCCGACCATCATTTGGTCCTATGTAGCTGCGGAAAACCTTAGCGGCACCAGCCGTATCTATACCATCGGTGATGTGGCAGCAAACGGCAGCGCAAACAAAAGCTGGCTGAGCACAGCCTACACATCTGGCGCTAACTGCAATAGTGGTTTTGGTGCCTGTACTTGGAAGAAGAGTGGCAGCGATACCATGATCTGCAAGCTGATGCTGGGCGGCAAGCACTATCCCGGACACGGTACTACGATCTGGACAGAGCAGGGATCTTCCAATCTGTTTGGAACAGGCCTTGTCAACCGAATCCAGACCCAGGTAGATGCAACTGCAGAGAACGGGACGAACACCTTCTACTACCTTAGAGGTTATTGGACTCCCTACGGCACCGGTAACGGTTCTGTGTCGCTGACGAAAACCAATACCGCAGGTACTGCAAATCTGGCAGGTGCGGAATTTACCCTGTACCGTGACCCTGCATGTACTACTCCCGTAACCAGTGCCGACTATTACTCCCTTAACACTTCCGATACCGGCTATGTCAATGTGAGTACCAGAAAGACCGATTCCAACGGCAAGGCCCAGTGGACAGGGTTGTACACGGGTGCTTATTTCTTGAAGGAAATCAAGGCTCCGGATGGGTACAAGGTCAACATTGATGCCAGCGGAAATGTAGAAGTAAAGGAAGTCCCCGTCGGCAAAGGCGCAACTGCTATTACCCTTACCAACGCCGAGAACAGCAAGCCTGTTTCTTTGAAGAAGTCCGTCAATGCTTCCCAAGCCTGCATCGACCAAATCAAGAACAACAGCCTGTATTCTCTGGCAGGTGCAGAGTACACCATTTCTTTGAATGGCACTGTCATGGAAACCATTAAAACCGATGCCAACGGCAATGCCGTGTCTGCCAAGCAGTACAACATCGGTGATGTGCTGACCATCAAGGAAACCAAGGCTCCCAAGGGGTACAAGCTGGACACCAAGACCTACACCCATACGGTTACTTCTGGGGAAAATCTGATCTCCGTATCTGACATTCCTATTTTCGACCCGCCTTTTGTTTTGACGAAGGTGGACAAGGATACCACCACGCCGCAGGGCGATGGTTCCTTTACTGGTGCGGTATTCAAGTGGGAGTTCTTTACGAATAACGACTGGAGTGGAAAGGCTGCAAGAACATGGTACTTTGCCACCGATGCAAGCGGTAGATGCGTTTACAGTAAGGACTATCTGGCTTCCGGTTACACCAGTGATGCTCTGTATGTATCTCCTGCCAATGTGCAGCAGCTTCCCCTTGGCACCGTGAAAATCACGGAAGTGAAGAACTCCCTGGGTTACACAGTCATCGCAAGTCCGCTGTACTGCACGATTGCAGAAGATGCTTCCAAAGCCAGCGGTGCAACGCATATCTGGACAGAAGAATCCAAGGCGATCCTGCTGCAGATGGCAAATGGCGACTGGGGCGTTTACGAACCCATCGACATCAATCTGTTCGGTTCTGTCAGCATTGAAAAGTACGATGCTGCCACCGGACAGACAGCACAGGGCGAAGCGACCTTGGCAGGTGCCGTGTATGAAGTAATCAACAGCAGCACCAATGCTGTGGTGGTAAACGGCAAGATCTATGCTCCCGGAAAGGTTATCTGTGAACTGACCACGGATGCCAAGGGTCATGCCAAGACAGGCAATATCTTCCCCATTGGCACTTACACAATCCGGGAATCTGCACCGTCTGCGGGTTACTTGCTGAATACCGAGTGGCAAAAGACCTTCTCTGTGACTGAGGCGAAAAAGGACCACAGCTTCACTTATGCCGATGGCACCGGCTGCCCCGAAACTGTGATTGCCGGTAAGGTTCAGATCACCAAGAAGATCGTAAACACCATTGATAACCTCTCTGCTGCAGAAGTTGGCGCAAAGTTCTCCGTCACTGACAGCAAGGGTAATGTGGTGGATACCATCGTTACCGGTGAAAACGGTATCGGAGTTTCCAAGGATCTGCCCTACGGCACCTATACTATCAAGCAGATTTCCGGACAGGCTGGCACGATTTTCTGTGATGCCTGGACAGTTACTGTGAACGAACACGGCAAGGTCTACGAATATGCAAAGGAGAATCCTCTGTGGACCGCATCTGTTTCCCTCTATAAGAAGGAAGCCGGAGTGGAAACGCCTCTGGTTGGCACCTTTGAATTGTGTGAGCGCATGGAAGATGGAACTGTAAAGGTCCTGGAAACCGGCACCACCGGCGCAGATGGAAACCTTGCCTTTGCCCGTAAGATCGTGTACACCGATGGCGTGTGCAACAAATCCACCTATTTCATTCGTGAAAAGGAAGCACCGGCAGGCTATGTGCTGGATACCAACGAATATCCCGTGTCTTGCACCGAGAACGAGCAGAAGATCTCTGTGACCATCGAAAACGCCCCCATCCTTGGCAGTTTGGAACTGCGGAAGCAGTCCTCCATCGGCAAGCCTATGCAGGGCGTTGAGTTCCTGCTGGAGTATTCCCTGGATAGCGGCAACACATGGAATGCCGTTACCTACCGTGAGAATGACAACATCATTTTCCCCGGTTCCTGCACCAATGCGGAACTGGCAGATGGCAAACTGCTGACCGATGAAAACGGCATCGCTGTGTATGAGGGTCTGCGTGTGTACAAAGCGGATGGCACAGTCATTTTGTACCGAGTCACCGAAACCAAGACCTTAAACGGTTCTTCTTTGATGCCCGGTCATATCTGGGAGGGCGATCTTGTTACCGAAAAAGAGGGTGAACACCAGTTTGAAGTTGTGCTGGGCGTTGTGAACTCCCCCATTCTGGAACTGCCCGAAACCGGCTCCAAGTCTCTTGCGCTCATGCCCATCGGTTTGCTTCTGTGCGCCGCTGTTTGCATGGGTGCTTTGTTCGTGCTGAAGAAAAAGGAGGTCTAACCCAAGTGAATAGAGCTTCCAACCAAGCCAGGGATCAGCCCTGGCTTTTTTCGTCCCCAACATCCATCCAAAACTAAACTACTATTCAATTCACTTACTGAAAGGAAGATGCTTTTATGAAAAAGTTTAAGAAACTGCTTACCCTGTGTCTGGCACTGATGATGGTGCTGACCTGTGTTCCCGCAGCCTTTGCCGCAGAAGCGGATGACTGCATGATCGACGAAGATGCCAAGGCCTCCTTGACCATCTGGAAGTTTGACTGGACCAACGCCTACAAGGATGGCGTTTGGAATGAGGACTCCTTTATCTCCACTGGCTGGCGTGAAAGCTATGTGGAAGAAGTCCTGGGCGAAGCTGTCCGTGAGGGCGATGCCAACGGCAACCCCGATAACCCTCTGGGCAACGGCCAGAACTCCAATGGTTACGCACTGAAGGGTGTCGAGTTCACTATCCTGCGTGTCGCTGACATTGTTACCTTCTCCGAGAGCGCCAACGATCAGCACCCCGACTACAATCTGACCCAGGTTCTGTATGGCTTCCATAAGGAAAAGACCGCTGACCTGCTGGCTGCAATCGGTCTGCCCAACGGCGAAGGCCGCTATGTCAATGCCGATGGCATGGTAGAGCGCGATAACAAGCTGGTTCCCATGGCAGAAGTAGATGCCCAGTCTGGTGACACCGACTATTACTACTACCAGTCCGATGTGCTGAATAAGGCACTGGCAGATGCGCTGGATGCCAACGCCACCACCGTTAAGGATGCTCTGGAAGCCTATGTCGCTGCCAGCAACGAAGCAATCGTGATGGACAAGACCAATGAGAACGGTAAGACCATCAAGCGGGATCTGGATCTGGGCCTGTGGCTGTGCATCGAAACCAAGGTTCCCGAAATGGTCACTTCTACCACCAACCCCTTCTTCGTGTCCCTGCCTATGACTACCGTTTCCGGTGATGCTAACTCCGCTTCTCCCGAAGGTGGTCACTTCTGGAACTACGATGTTGTCGTGTACCCCAAGAACAACACCGGCATTCCCAGCCTGGAAAAGACCGTCCGTGAGTCCGTGAAGGACACCGGCACCAACGGTGGCACCGATGACATCTACGATGGTTTCTATCATGTAGCTACCGGCTCCGCTGGTGATGTGATGGAGTACCAGATTGTCAGCACTCTGCCCACCATCACTTCCAATGCCACCTCCATCAAGACCTGGAATTTCTACGACACCATCAGTGAAGGTCTGACCTACAACAAGGCGCTGAAGGATGTTAAGATCGAGATTTTCTCCGACGAGGATTGCACCGATAAGGTTGCTACCTGGCTGCAGGATGATGGCCGCTTCACTGTGACCTATTCCTCCGATGACCGTCACATGACCATCGACATTACCGAGGCTGGTCTGGAAGAGATCAACGGCAGCGCCGAGAATGTCAACGGCAAGCTGTTCGCCAGCTACTCCAACTACACCATGCGTGTCACCTACACCGCAACCATCAACTCCAACGCCAGCTTTATCTACGGCGAGGATGGCAACTGCAACGAGGTTGTACTGACCTGGAAGCGCACTTCTTCCGAGTATTACGACACCCTCATTGATGACTGCCATGTGTTCAGCTTCGGTCTGGATCTGACCAAGCTGTTCTCCGATCTGGATTCCGAGTCTGCCACCGAAATGGATATGTTCAAGCATGTCAAGTTCAAGGTTTGGAACGAAACTGACGGTTACTGGCTGACCGCTACCCGTGACGAAGCCACCGGCATCTACTATGCTACCGGTCATGTCACCGAGGAAGCCGATGCTACCATCTTCTACCCTGTGACCGTCAACGGCGAGTTCGGTAAGGTCATTATCAAGGGCATGGAGAACGACTGCTGGAACATTTACGAAGTGGAAACCGCAAACGGTTACACTCTGCTGAAGGACGAGATCTATGTTGACATCTTTGCAGAGGAAAACTATGACCGCATCTGCGACATTTACACCAAGGATGTTCTGGGTGTGCTGCAGAATGACCCCCACTACTGCTTCGGCAATGCCCAGCCTATGTCCATTGTGGATGCAGATGGTGGTTATGACCTGCGCCTGACCGGTATTCCCCAGGAATACATGGAACACTACTTCCTCACCGCATACGCCACCGTTGATGGCAACGATGTAAACATGGAGGATGATGGCGAATCCGAAAACGCCCTGGCACCTCTGACCATCGTGAACACCAAGGGTTTTGACCTGCCCCAGACCGGCGACAACGGCACCAGAATCTTCACTGTTATTGGCGTGATCGCCATGGCAGGCGCTATGTTTGTGCTGTTCCTGGTTACCCGTAAGGGCAAGAAGAACGACAAGAAGTAATTTACCCCGCCCCGGAGGGAGAACCCCTTCCTCCGGGGTTTCCCGGAAGGAGGAATTGCTATCAAACACAAGGTTTTGACTATATGTATTGCCATTGGTGCGTTTCTGTTGGCACTTGGCATGACCCTTTATCCCATCATCAGCACGATTTACAACGAAAAGCACCAATCCCAAATCCACACGCAGTATCAAGAGCAGGTGGAGCAAGTGGATGACAGCGCAATCCGCAAAGCAAAGGAACTTGCTGTTGCCTACAATGAAGCAATCCAGCCGGGAGCGCAGCTGAGTGATGCGTTCAGCAACGATGCTCTGCTATGGGCATCCGAGGACTACAAGAATCAGCTGAATATTGCCGGGACTGGCATCATGGGGTATGTGAACATCCCCTCCATCAATGTTCATCTGCCCATCTACCATGGCACGGAAACAAAGACCCTGGAAAAAGGTATTGGACACTTGCTTGGCAGTTCTCTGCCGGTAGGCGGTGATACGACCCACAGCATTTTGACCGCACATAGCGGCATGGCAAGTCAAAAAATGTTCTCCGACCTTCCGCAGCTGAAGATCGGGGATGTTTTTTATCTGGAGGTATTGGGTGAAACCCTTGCTTACCAAGTGGACCAAATCAAGACCGTCATGCCATACGATGTCACTTATCTTGGCATTGAGGAAGATCGTGACCTTTGCACATTGGTTACCTGCACCCCCTTTGGCGTGAATACTCACAGACTGCTTGTTCGGGGAACCCGTATCCCCTATGAGAAAGCGGAGGAAATCATTGAGGAAACCATCCCGGAGGAAATCAAACCTGTATCCACATGGGAGCAGGAATACTTGAAAGGTCTGTACATCGGTTTGGCTTCGGTTGCTGCCATGGGACTTGCCGCATTGGGATACTGGATTTACCGGAGGTGTCGCCATGCGAGTGCTTAAAGCTATCGTGATATTCATTCTGGTTTCCGTATTTTTGGTAGGATTTGCAATCTGTGCGTTCCCGTTTATACAGAACATTGTTATGGATAATCAGATGCGACAGGAGGCGCAGGATTTCTTTGACCGGATGGAAACAGACCCAACCCAAACAGAACCGGATGCAACGGAAGATCCCACCGCACCTACAGAACCTACTTTGCCCCCCAGAGAGCATGAAGCACTTTGGGAAGATATGTTGGAGTATAACTATCAAATTTGGGAGCAAAAGCAGGCTGGACTCTGCGATCCATGGTCCTATCAGCAGCCTTCCTTTACCTTGGGTGAATACGGACTGGAAGATGAAGTATTTGGTGTGATTTCCATTCCAGCCTTGGATTTGGAAATGCCGCTGTATCTGGGCGCAACCTCCGCACACATGGCGAAGGGTGCTGCCCATCTGTCCCAGACCAGCTTACCCATAGGCGGTATAAACACTAACTGTGTCATTGCCGGTCATAGAGGGTACAACGGAGCTGCTTACTTCCGCTATGTACCGGAACTGAAACCCGGTGATGAAGTTATTATCACAAACCTGTGGGAGACTATGACCTATGTGGTGACGGATACCCAAATCATTAAGCCTAACGAAGTGGACCAAATTCTGATCCAGGAAGGCCGGGATATGATTACCTTGCTTACCTGCCATCCCTATGCTTCCGGTGGTAAACAGCGATTCCTCGTTTTCTGTGACCGAGTAATTGAAGAAGGAGGAACTTATGAGTACAACTGAAAAGCGCATGTTGGGTGACTATGAGATCATCCATTCCCTGTACATCGGAGATCGGGAAATCGTAGTAGGCGATAACCCTAATGCGCCAAAAGATGAACGATACATCTGCATGAATTTGCAACACTTGGATGTGTTTCTGAAGCCGGAAGTGGCTGTTGTCAGTGATGACTTCACAGAAATCATCCAGGAGTATGGCAATCGGCTGGCTGCACAGGCGGAGAAAACCCGTCCACTGGTTATGAAACCGAAGATCCAGGGCATTGATACCCGTGTTCTGACAGAAAAGGATTGCCACCGCATCGACAGCAGCGACAATCTCAATGGCAAAATCATTGTTATCAAACCTACCTCTCTGCGGCGTGAGTACCAGATGTGTACCAACCAAATTATGCTATGCACCGGTGGGTTCGGTGCATCCCCCAACAGCAGAGGCAATGCCTGCTTCTGCGTTGATCTGTACACCGGAAAGCAGTGCCGACAGGAACGCCCGTCTGTTATGGGCACCTTGGAGCGCAGTCAGCTTCCCAAGTGGGCAGAGTTTACCTTAGTCCAGCATGAACAGAAAAAGCGGACGGAAAGGAGTGACGCACGGTAATGGAAATGACTGTTAGACCCTTAACAACGCAGGAAATCAGCTATTGCTATGCCCAAAGTCAGCAGCTCACTATGCAGACCGGCAGTATCGGCTATCTCCGTGCCGACTTTGACAGCAACGGCAAGAACTTCTACTCCACTTGGTTCGATCACCGCAAGGAGCTGAAAAGCGATGCTTTTAAGGCTGAGTTTGACGAAGTAATCAATGCTCTGCGTGAAAAGGACGAGTACGGCGGCTTGCTGAAAAGCCGCAGCGATATGACTGCATATTGCCGTGATAATGCCTTGGCATTTGAAGGCAGCTACACGACGGAGTACGGTGTCCGCGTGGATACCGATCACTATTCTTATCTTCTGCGGATGAACCCCACCAAAGGCGACTACAACCTGTATTGTTGCTGCTTTGTCAAGCAATGGCTTGACCGGCATTTGACACATGCGCAGCGAGGTATTCGCTTCATTACCCCGGATTATAAGGAGAAATTCCGGATTTCCGATGGCGATAAGATCCGAATTATTCGCTCCGATGGCGAAAAGAATGACCGGGTATGCCGCTACATTGACGAAACCCACTTTGAACTGGGCGAAGGCAGTATGGGACTGTTTCACATCTGCGAGTTTGCGGAGAAGATGGAAGAATCCAAGGCACAGGCCGTCATTCCCCTCCGGGCATCCCTTCCGGACAAATGCTTCAGCTACCTGCAAGGCACCGGCGAAATAATCGTCATTACAAAGGGCGAAAAGGGATACACCCCCACCGCCAGATATGGCGATGGTGTTACGCCCCGTGAAGCAGTGGACGCAGCCAACGAAGCGATGGGTGTCACCAGAGCGCAGGAAGAAGCCATGGTTGCCGGTTCGATGTTTGGTTGGGACAAACCCGGTGCAGATCCTAAGAACTACAATGAGAATGGAGAACCCATCCGTCCTCAGAAGCGGGATCGAGGTGATTCCAGATGAGCATGGGAAGAAAGATAATTTGGAGTAGCCACATTCAATCCGTAAGAAGATGGCTTCAAAAATATAGACAGCTAATATCGGAGGAAGACAATGCTGTTTTTGCAAAGGCAGTTGAATTGTTTATAAAGAAAAACAGGCAGGACCCGGAAACATACGATGATGTTCGTGCCGTTATGTCTTATGATGAAGAAAAGTTGCTGGGCCGTTA
>JAFQIL010000022.1 GCA_017397565.1 Oscillospiraceae bacterium
GGATTCTGAAATGTTTATATTTTGCAAAAGACTATGAAAAAATGGACGAAACTGCTCAAAATAATGCAATCTGGTCGGCGGGGTCATGACCCCGCCCTACGAACATAGGATATTCCAACTGCTCGGGAAATGGCAATTTGTTGGGGTGTTGCTTTTCTGTTTTTGGGGTGCTATAATGACAAAAAAAGCACTTAAAGGAGTGTTCTTATGGATATGGAGCTGAACCAAACATCGCTGGACACCATCTGCGCCGCCCTGTGCTATGCCATGGGCATCGAAGCGCCCAAGCAGGCCGCCGCCCCCTCCCCGGAGATGGTTGCCTGGCTGGATGAAAAATTGGCCGGCAAAAAAGCGGATCGGATCGTAATGTATAACCCCGATGCCATTGCCCAATGGGTGTATGAAAAATACCCCCACCTGATGGAAGAAGCCATTTCCCGGACAGAGCTGCGGCTGCCTCTGCAGTCCGTCATGCCCTCCGTAACGCCCGTTTGCTTCGGCACCATGTATACCGGCGCCCAGCCGGAAGTCCACGGCATCCGCCGGTATGAAAAGCCGGTGATCGCTATCGACACCATCTTCGATGCCCTGATCCGGGCAGGAAAAAAGCCTGTAATCTTGGGTGACAACCAATGCAGCATGGGTAAGATCTTCCTGAATCGGGACATGGATTATTTTCTTTACGATACCGTTGAGGAAATCAACGCCAAGGCCGCTCAGCTGATTTTGGAAGACCAATATGACTTTATCGCCATTTATAACGGCAACTACGATTCCCGTATGCACAAGGTAGGCCCGGAGGATGTGCACGCATTGGGTGAGCTGCGGCATAACGCCAAAGCCTTTGGTATGTTCTGTGAGCTGATAAAATCCAATTGGCAGGGTCATACCACCCTGATGGGCTTTGCCATGGATCACGGCTGCCATGAGATCGACGGCGGCTGCGGCTCTCACGGTCTGGATATGCCGGAGGACTTAAACATCGTCCATCTTTACAACATCTATGGAGCGTGATCCCATGCAACCCCTACGCTACGGAATTTTAAGCACCTCTTCCATTGCGCCCAGGTTCATTGCGGCTGTCCGGGCGGCAGATGCCGGTCAAATCGTGGCGCTGTCCTCCCGCACGCCGGAAAAAGCCCGGGAGAAAGCCGCCGCATGGAATATCCCCCGGTACTACGGCTCTCACCCCCAGCTTTTAGAAGACCCGGGGGTAGATATCGTCTATATTTCCGCAGTTAACTCCCAGCACTACCCCCTGGCCAAGGCCGCTTTGGAGCATGGCAAGCATGTCATCTGTGAAAAGCCCTGCACCACTTCTTCTGCCCACACCCAGGAACTTTTTGCCTTGGCAAAGGAAAAGAAGCTCTTCTTCATGGAAGCGGAAAAGATGCTGTTCCTGCCTGCGGTAAAGACCTTGCGGCAGCGCATCGCGGAAGGCTTTTTCGGTGAAATTTACATGGCAGAGCTGAGCCACAGTTTCTCCGCCTCCTATAACGGCTGGCTTTTCGACCCGGAGGTAGGCGGCGGCACGCTGCTGTCCAGCGGCATTTACGCTGTGCAGCTGCTGCGGTGGCTCTTTGGTTCGATTTCCGCCATCCGCGGTATCCGCAGCACTATGGAAAACGGTGCGGAGTGGCAATATATCCTCACCGGCAGCACCGAAAGCGGTGTTTTGTTCTCCGCCAAAAACAGCACCCGTGCCATTTTGGACAATACCGCCAAGATCTACGGCACCAAGGGCTGGGCAGAGCTTCCCGAATACTGGAAAGCAAGAAAAGTCATCTTCCACCGCCCCGAAGAAGAACCGGAGGTGCTGGAATTTCCCTGTGAGCATGAGCTGATGTACGAAGCGGAGCATATCAAACAGTGCTTTGACCAGGGCCTGCTCACCAGCCCGGTAGTCACTCCGGAAATCTCCTTAGACGGTATCCGTGCCTTGGAGCAGGTAAAACAAAGCTGGTAAATTGCCATTTTTCGCGCTGACGCACGAATTGATAATGGATAATTGATAATTGACAATTGTGGTATTTCCTTCGGAAATGATTTAAAAAATGTCGCCTTTGGCGACTCCTTAATTGTCCATTGTCCATTTTCAATTGTCAATTGGCAGCCATCGGCTGCCCGACAAAGGTCAATTTGATTTTTTGCAGAACCAAAAGCAAGGGAGCATATTTATGAAAGCATCCATCAAGGAATTTGTACAGCAAAATGAAGCTGCGCTGCTGCAAACCCTGCGCCAGCTTTGCGCCATCCCCGCCCCCTCCCATCAGGAGGAAAAGCGGGCAGCTTACTGTAAAAGCTGGCTGGAAAAGGCCGGCGCAAAGGGCGTATATATCGACGAAGCCTTAAATGTGGTCTTCCCCTTAAACTGCGAAGGAAGCAACGATATCACCGTGTATGTGGCCCACACCGACACCGTTTTTCCCGACACCGAGCCCATGCCGCTGACAGAAGACGACATTTACATCCGCTGTCCCGGTGTCGGTGATGACACCGCCAGCCTTACGGTGCTGCTGATGCTGGCAAAATACTGCATCGAGAAAAATATCCGGCCGAAAAAGGGCATTCTTTTCGTCTGCAATTCCTGCGAGGAAGGCTTGGGCAACCTGAAGGGCACCCGGCAGATCTTCCGGGACTATGCCGGTCGCATTGGCCGTTTTATTTCCCTTGACAGCAACCTAAACACCGTTGCTGACCGCTGTGTCGGCTCCCATCGGTACGAGGTGGAGGTCCGCACCGAGGGCGGTCACTCCTTCGGCGCCTTCGGCAACGACAACGCCATCCATGAGCTTTCCAAAATGGTCACAAAAATCTATCAAATCCAGGTGCCTCAAATTGACGGCAGCAAAACCACCTACAATGTAGGCGACATCTCCGGCGGCACCTCCGTCAACACCATCGCCCAAAGTGCCCGGATGCTCTGCGAGTATCGGTCTGACAATGTAACGTGCCTTGCCATCATGGAAGAAAAATTTGCCGCCATTTTCCGGGAGGCAGAAGCCGAAAAGATCCGGGTTTTGGTAAAGCGCATCGGCGAGCGCCCCTGTCAGGATATTGATCCGCAGAAAATTGAGGATCTGAAAGCCCTCGTTGTGCCCCAGCTGGAGGCTGTTATTGGGCAGAGCATTACCTTCAAGTCCTCTTCTACCGACTGTAACATTCCTTTGTCCATGGGCATCCCTGCCCTTTGTATCGGCGTCTACCGGGGCGGTGGCGCCCACACCCGTGAGGAGTGGATCGAAAAGCATTCTATGGTTCCCGGTCTGGAGGCAGCAATTCGCGTTGCGTTAACATTGGAGGAAACTGTATGAAATTTACCGCAGCAGGCGATGCCATTATCCAAAAGCGCATTGCCGAAGATTTTCCCGGCTATGACGAGCTGATCCCCTTTATCGCTCAGGGCGATGCCCGGTTCTTCAATTTGGAAACCACCTTAAACCACGTAGGCGAGGCCTGGGGCGGTCAGTTCAGCGGCGGCACCTACATCCGCATGGATCCGGAGGTGCTGGAGGATCTGATGGGCTTTGGCTTCAATATGACCACCGCCAACAACAACCATGCCATGGACTTTTCCTATGAGGGTCTGGAGCTGACCCTGGAAGCGCTGGAAAGCAGCGGTCTTGTCCACAGCGGCCTTGGCAGAAACCTGGCTGAGGCTTCTGCCCCCCGATATCTGGAGACAAAAAACGGACGGGTGGCCCTGATTGCCGTAAATACTTCCTTTAATCCCACCTGCATGGCCGGTGAGCAGTCCTCCCGTTTCCCCGGAAGACCGGGCATCAACGGTCTGCGGATCGAAAGCCATTTGGAGCTTCCTCAGGAGGACTTGGCTATCATCCAGCGGATCGCCACACAGACCAACATCAATGCAGAAAAAGAGATCACCCGGAAGGAAGGCTATTTTGCTGAGCTGGCAACAGATGAAGCGGAGCTGGGTGAGCTGAAGTTTAAGCTGGGCGATGTCCCCCGGTTTGTGCAGGCACTGAACGAAGCGGATATGCGGCGGATCCAGCGCGCCATTTACGAAGCCAAGCTCCAGGCAGATTACATCATGATCTCCATCCACTCCCATCAGCTCAGTGGGGATGCCAAGGAAAACCCCGCCGATTTCCTGCAGGAGTTTGCCCACCGGTGCATCGATATGGGTGCCCACGCCATTGTGGGTCACGGCCCTCACCTGCTGCGTCCCATTGAGGTCTACAAGGACTGCCCCATCTTCTATTCTTTGGGCGATTTCATTCTCCAGCTATATCAAGTCGAAGCCGCTCCGGAGGATTTCTTCGCCAAGCACGGTATGCACCACCATGACACCGTTCATGACCTGCTGAAGCACCGTTCCAAGGGCTTTACCGTGGGGCTGATGACCGACCCCAGAATGTTCCGGTCTGTGATCCCCTGCTGGGAAACAGAAGACGGCAAGCTGAAAAAGCTGACCCTTCTCCCCATTGAAATGAAGATGGCGGGCAAAAAGGGCGAAATGGGTCTTCCCCGTCGTAGCTTCAACCCCGAAATTGCCACCTATCTGGATGCCATGTGTCGCCCCTTCGGCACCCAGATCCACCAAAACCCCGACGGCACCCTTTCCGTAACCTGGTAACACCCACAATCATAACCACCGGCCGTGCCGGTGGTATGCACTAGCCCCCTTGGGGCATGCCCTTGGCTGAGCCTATAGGCTCAGCGAATGATCTTTCACTCGCGTGTCCTGCCTTACCACCGCAGATGCGGTTATTTGCACACCAAA
>JAFQIL010000042.1 GCA_017397565.1 Oscillospiraceae bacterium
GTATGCTGACCAACTTCAAGACCATGCGTTCCCGTATCGACCGTCTGGCTCAGCTGAGAAAGATGGAAGAGGACGGCACCTTCGCAATGCTGCCCAAGAAGGAAGTCATCAAGCATCAGGGCGAGATCGAGAAGCTGGAGAAGTATCTGGGCGGCGTTAAGGAAATGAAGAAGATCCCCGCTGCTATGTTCATTGTTGACCCCCGCAAGGAGCGCAACGCCATTGCTGAGGCCAAGAAGCTGAACATCCCCGTTGTGGCTATCGTTGACACCAACTGTGATCCCGATGAGATCGATTACGTGATCCCCGGTAACGACGACGCTATCCGCGCTATCCGCCTGATCGCTGCCGCTATGGCTTCCGCTGCCATCGAAGGCCGTCAGGGTGAAGACGCTGCCCCCGAGACCGCTGAGGCTGTTGAGGCTGTGGAAGCTCCCGCTGCTGAATAATTACTAAGGAGGACATTACAATGGCTTTTACCGCACTGGATGTTAAGAAGCTCCGTGAAATGACCAACGTCGGCATGATGGACTGCAAGGCTGCTCTGACTGCTACCGACGGTGATATGGACAAGGCTGTGGACTGGCTCCGTGAAAAGGGCCTGGCCAAGGCTGCCAAGAAGGCTGACCGCATCGCTGCTGAAGGCGTTGCTTACGCTACCGTCGTAAACGGCATCGGCGTTGTTATCGAGGTTAACTCCGAGACCGACTTTGCTGCCAAGACCGATTCCTTCCTGGATCTGGTTAAGAACCTGGCTGTTGTTGTTGCTGAGCAGAACCCCGCTGATGTGGAGGCTCTGAAGGCCTGCAAGTACCCCAACTCCGAGCTGACCGTTACTGAGATCATGCAGGAGAAGGTCATGTCCATCGGCGAGAATATGCAGATCCGCCGTTTCGACCGTTTTGCCGAAAACACCTCCGTCGCCTATGTTCACGCCGGCGGCAGCCACGGTGTTCTGGTAAACCTGGCCGTTGAGGGTGGCATCGACGCTACCGAGGTCGGTAAGAACGTGGCTATGCAGATCGCTGCTATGAAGGCTCAGTACTGGGATAAGTCCCTGGTTCCTCAGGAAGCTGTTGACAAGGAGCTGGCTGTTCAGGTCGCTCTGATGGACAACGATCCCAAGATGGCTAACAAGCCCGCTCAGGTTAAGGAAAAGATCGCTGCCGGTAAGATGGCTGCTTTCTTCAAGGAGATCTGCCTGCTGCAGCAGGATTTCGTCCGCAGCGACCTGTATCAGGGCGATGTGGCTGGCTACATTGCTGACGCTGCCAAGAAGCTGGGCGGCAAGATCACTTTCGTGAACGCTATCCACTACACCAAGGGCGAAGGCATCGAGAAGAAGGTCGATGATTTCGCTGCTGAGGTTGCCGCACAGATCGCCGGCGCTCAGAAGTAATTGAAAAACAGACAAACCGCTCTTCGGCAATGCCGAAGAGCGGTTTATATTAGGGTTCAATTTGCGCAAGCGTTTTATGCTTCATTCTCTTCCCCTCATCCGCCTCGCATTCGCTCGGCACCTTCCCCCCGAGGGGGAAGGTTATATAATCTCTACGCCGCCCTGGGCACGGATGGACAGTACATGGCAGGCACCCTCACCCAGTACCCCATCGATACCGGTACGGAAGGTCTCCAGCAAAGCAAAGGGCACGAAGGCCTGGACTGTTCCGGCAAAGCCGCCGCCATGGACCCGGAAAGCGCCCTGTCCGTTTAAGTAATGCTCACACAAAGCAAGGCTTACCGCCACATCCTGCTGTTGCTTGTAGCCGGCAGGAATGACATTTTGCAAATACATGTAAGAGGAATAGCCGCTTTCCCTGACCAACCGCAAAAATTCCGGGAAATCCCCCTGCTCCAAAGCCGCTACCTGTTGAGGTACCCGGGCATTCTCCCGGTAAAAGTGCATTGCCCGCATTACCGCCCGGTCTGAGCAGCTTTCCCGCAGAGCAGGAAGCGCTGCCATAAAGTCCTCCTGGGACACCTGTGTCAGCACCTCTTTGCCGAAGTGGGCGCAGATGCTTTTCAGTTCCCGGGTGATGGCCGCATACTCATCGGTCAGGTCCGCATGGCTGGCCTGGGTATCGATGATACACAGGGCATGACCGCAGGCGGAGAAATCAAAGTCCACAGACCGGATCCGGGGATTCTCCTTGTCCAAAAAGTCGATGGTCACCAAGCCGCCCACGGCAGAGGCGGTTTGATCCATAAGACCGCAGGGCTTGCCGAAAAAGACATTTTCCGCATACTGGCCGATTTGGGCGATCTCCGGTTGGGAGACCTTGCCGGCAAAGAACAGGTGGTTGATAATGGTTCCCACCAGCACCTCGAAGGCTGCCGAGGAGCTAAGACCGGAGCCGGGCAGCACCGTAGATTCCACATAAGCGTCAAAGCCGCCCACGGCACAGCCCACCTGGGTAAACCGGGCGGCCACGCCCCGGATCAGGGCCGGGGTGGTATTGATCTCAGCAGGCTGGGGGGTCAGCTCCGTCAGATCCACGGTACAAAGGGGATAGCCTTGGGACTGGATGCGGATCACACAGGTTTCGTTGGGGCGAACTGCCGCCAGGGTATCCAAATTCACCGCAGCTGCCAAAACACGGCCTCGCTGATGGTCGGTATGGTTTCCACCGATCTCTGTTCTGCCGGGAGCAGAAAAATACCGGGTAGGCGCAGTGCCGAAGGCCGCGGTAAAGCCGGCATCCAGCTGCTGCTTCTGTGTTTGTGTCAAGGCCAGTTTTTGGGTTTTCATTGGAATCCCCTCCAAGGTGTTTTTCTTCTATTATACAGGAAATTCTAAAAAAAGGAAGTCCTCCGGAGATTTTTTACTGATAAATTGCCATTTCTCGGACAGGCTGCGCCTGCCAATGGATAATGGAAAATGTATAATGGATAATGGATAATGATTGTGTCGCCATAGGCGACGATTTTAAATTATTCCGAAGGAATTACCACAATTATCCATTATCAATTATCCATTCGGGTATCTGCCTGACAAACGGGAATTGGAGAATGCAAACCCGAGAATGTTCAAGTCGGGCATTTACCCAGGACCTCGATCATCAATCGACTACCCAGGACAAAACCGTCAGCAAACGCCAGTTCCAACATTCGAAGCAAATACTCATCGGAGCAATCCGTATACTTTTGAAAAATCTCTCTTTGTGCTTCTGTCAGTTTTTCGCTTAATGCCTCCCGGTTTCGTTCCAGCAAGTTGTTCAGTTTATTAGCCTCCGAATCGTGAGCCCCGCAGTGCTCATAAGGAGTTACATTCCCGTTCCATAAGTCATGGATCGTTTGTATCATCTTAGTTCCCTCCATTTTTATAAATATATTTGCATTATATGACTATTTGTCATATTTGTCAACCAAAAATATGACATAATGTCATTGGGGTGATATTATGCAAAATAATCTAAGGAAATTGCGCAAAGGACGCAAACTGACCCAAGTGGCCTTGCAAATGGAAACAGGCATTGAGCAATCACTCCTTTCAAAATTTGAAAGCGGAGAACGTATCCCATCAGTAGGTGCCTTAATCACACTTGCAGATTACTATAATGTCAGCATAGACTATATTCTTTGCCGTACTGAAAATCCTAGGATAAACAGATAATCCTATACAGGGCTTGTTGCAACATTTTGCAACAAGCCCTAAAACTATGCAAATTTCTATATCTTGCAGGCATAGTCGCAATTCGAATCGACCGCCAAATTGCCATTTCTCGGGCTGTAGGGGACGGGTTTCCCGTCCCTTCGAAAAGCAACCAAGAACCGAAAGAACTGTCATTGCGAGGAGGGCGAATGCCCGACGTGGCAATCTCCCGGTACAAAGCGCCGTCTTTTTCCAAGGTTAAATAGGGATAATTACCTGATTTGACGTATCTTTACAACCTTTTCAAAGAACATCCCCGGTTCCGGGAGATTCCCACGGCTGCTGTCGCAGCCTCGGAATGACCACATTTCTGGTACGTGGTTATTATATCGCTCACCGACAAACGGGAATTGGCAGGTATCTGTGTTTTTTCGATTCCTAAGTGTCTGCAAATAAAAATTTCCCCTTTTCTTTTTCGTTCAAATGTGCTATAATAATGAAAATCAGTCTTTTGCAGGAGGGGTTAACATGGCCAGAACCAGCAATAAAGCAGAACAGATTCTGAATTATGTAAACCAATTTATTCAGCAGAACGGCTATTCCCCCTCTGTGCGGGAAATCGGTGTCGCAGTGGGTCTTCGCTCCACAGCCTCTGTCAGCTATCATATTCAGGCACTGCAAAGCAAGGGGCTTTTGCAGGCTCCTGAAGCCAAGGGTCGCAAGCGCTCCATTGTCACCGGCATCCGTCCGGGGCAGATTCCCGTGGTGGGCGTTGTCACCGCCGGTGTTCCCATTTTGGCGGTGGAAAACCAGGAAGGCACTCTGTGCTGGGACGGAGATCCCAGCTGCTTTGCCCTGCGGGTCCGGGGTGACAGCATGATCAATGCAGGCATCTTAAGCGGCGACAAGGTGGTGGTTCGTCCTCAGCAGACCGCCGATGACGGACAGATCGTGGTCGCCATGATCGGTGACGAAGCCACTGTCAAGCGGCTGCGCCGTCGGAACGGCCAAATTTGGCTGATGCCGGAAAACGACAACTACGAACCCATTGACGGAACCAATGCCCAGCTGATCGGTCTTGTGAAGGCCGTCGTCAGAGAATACTAAAAGCAGGTCTGCAACAGCAGACCTGCTTTTATTCTATCATTTTCGCCTTTAGTTTACCGTTTCTTCCGCAACGGTTTCCTCCTGCGCTTCCTCAACAGGCGCAACCATGGGCGCTGCCGGGGCGGCAGGTGTTACAGGTGTTACAACCGGCTGCACAAACACCGGGGCGGCAGGTGCGTCTTCCTCCTGCTCCAGCCGGGTCATACGGCCCCGATACTTAAAGATCAGAATACCGATCAGGATGGGTACAATTGCTTCAAAAAGCGCAATAATTTGACCCAGCAGATAACGCAATGCCATACCTCTGCCCCAATAGGGAATTACATCAACCACGTTGACGATTGTTCCGATGGCAGCCAGCCCACCGAGCAGGAAGCAGATTACTGCAACAAAGCCGGAAACACGGTGGTTGGGCTTACCGGTATACAGCGTTTCCTTTACTCTGGAAATGGTAGCGCAGATCTTGGTGTGATAGATGAAAATCAAAGCCGTAATGGCTGCAAAAACCACGAAAACACCAACCATAGCTTCCGGTTCGGAATAAACGGAAAGCGCAGCGATTCCAATGAGGGAGGAAACCAGCAGGATGGTCATGACTATGCCGTAGCACACCAGCTTCAAAATCGTAACCACTCTGATGATGGTCAAACCAGCTGTGCCGGGTTCTTTCGCGCTGCTGTGAGAAGCCGCGAAGATCGCCCACAGGCCGCTCATGGTCAAAATACCGAAGGTCAGACTGATCAGCTTCACAAGCCAGCCTGTGTCATTAAATGCGGAAATCATATCGTTGATATCCGAACTGCTGAAGCCAAATTCCCGCAAAAAGGGAATCCAGCCGCTGATCACGTTGCCGCCAGTAGCACCAACGGTCAGCAAAGCATACAGCTGAACCAGCGTATAGCAGATCGCCACCACTAAAAACAAGGGTGAGCCGCCAATCTTCCGCACTGCCGTACGAACACGCTCAATCATGGGATTCTCCCGGGCAGGCTGCGGGGCTGTCGGAATCACGTACTGAGGAGTCGACTGGTAAACGGGTGCAGCAGGTGCCTGGTTTACCGCACTTCCGCATTTGCTGCAAAAGCGAACGCCTTCTGCCACTCGTGTTCCGCAATTGGGACAAAACATAGGACAAAACCTCCTTTTTTTCTTTCCTTTTTCAGTTTAGCATGGCAGGGAATAATTGTCAAGAATGATCCCCTCCGGCATATTCCGGGAAGTTTTATCTCATTTTTGCCTTTTGTCCATGAAAACTTGAATTTTTTTGCAAAAATGTTTGCTTTTTGCGGTTTGCCGTGCTATACTATATGCGCATTATTGGATGTATCAAAAAATAACAAAAATTAGGGGCGCAACGATGCGTTCCACAAAAATGAAAGGGGTAATTCCAATGCACAAGTATGTTTACCTGTTTACCGAGGGTAACGGCTCTATGCGTGAGCTGCTCGGCGGTAAGGGTGCTAACCTGGCTGAAATGACCAACATCGGTCTGCCTGTTCCCCAGGGTTTCACCATCTCTACCGAAGCCTGCACCAAGTACTACGAAGATGGCCGTCAGATCAATCCTGACATCCAGGCCGAAATTATGGAATACGTTGATAAGCTGGAAGCTATCACCGGCAAGAAGTTCGGTGATAAGGAGAATCCTCTGCTGGTCTCCGTTCGTTCCGGCGCCCGTGCCTCTATGCCCGGCATGATGGATACCATCCTGAACCTGGGTCTGAACGAGGACGTGGTCAATGTTCTGGCTACCAAGTCCGGCAACCCCCGTTGGGCATGGGACTGCTACCGCCGCTTTATCCAGATGTACTCCGACGTGGTTATGGAAGTCGGCAAGAAGTACTTCGAGGCCCTCATCGACGAGATGAAGGAAAAGAAGGGTGTCGTTCTGGACGTCGAGCTGACCGCTGAGGACCTGAAGGAGCTGGCTACCCAGTTCAAGGCTGAGTACAAGGCTAAGATCGGCGCTGAGTTCCCCACCGATCCCAAGGAGCAGCTGATGGGCGCCATCAAGGCTGTTTTCCGTTCCTGGGACAACCCCCGTGCTAACATCTACCGCCGTGAAAACGATATCCCCTACTCCTGGGGTACTGCTGTTAACGTCCAGTCCATGGCCTTTGGCAACATGGGCGACGACTGCGGCACCGGCGTTGCTTTCAC
>JAFQIL010000043.1 GCA_017397565.1 Oscillospiraceae bacterium
AATTTTCAATATGCACAGTGTGCTGGCGCATCTCGGTTGAGGTTTTTCTTTTGATGGAAGATGTGGGGTTCGAGCCTAAGACCTGACCCACTGCAAGCGGTTGACCGCTTGACGGGATTTCCTGCCCCCATCGACAATAATGGATCCCAATCTACAGGCATTACCTGCATCCTGCGATCCATAGGACTCTTCCGCGGCCTAACCAAGTGTCCACCGGACTCTTGGTTGCGGTCTGCGACCGCCGGCCTGTTCGAGCCCTATATCTGAATACCATACCAAAAGAAAAAAGCCATCCCGTTTGGGATGACTTTTTCTTTTGGTGGACGATATAGGACTCGAACCTATGACCTTCCGCACGTCAAGCGGATGCTCTAGCCAGCTGAGCTAATCGTCCAAGCGCATGATGCATTATACTCTCAGGATTCGGATTTGTCAAGTGGTTTTTCGTGTTTTTTCCAAAATTTATCCCACAACGCCGTCTACCGCGTCGCCGCCAACAAATTTGATCACCAATCTGTTGGGAAGACATACGATCTGCGCGCCGCTGTCGCACATCCCCCGGTGCATACAGTAGTGATCCGGGCAGTCAGCTTCCGTCACGCCGATTTTCCCACCGGAAACCGTGATCACATTGGTGCCATGTTCCCCTTCTACGGTAAAGGTCTGATCGACCTGCAAAGATACCCGTTTTACCAAAGCTCCGTCTGACCAAACTTCGGCAAACTGCGCGGCTTCTCCCGGCGTAAGCAGCCACAGGCTGAGCGCGCCGCAGGCAATGATTACTACAGCAAAAAGCAATATCCAATATTTACTTTTCATGCCGCGTCACCTCCGACTTTCCAACAAAAACAACATCAGCTCATCTTCCTTATTATATCCGAGAGTATAGCAAAATTCCGCAGAAATAGCAAGAAAAAGTTGCAAAAACTCCTTGACTTTTCTTTTCTCGCATGATAAAATAGGCGAGCCGCATTGAATGGGCTTAAGTTGGTGCGCGTTCACCACGCCTTTAGAGCGAGACTACACAATATAAAGTAGGTGAAAAAATGAAAGCAATTATCGTTACCGGTGGTAAGCAGTACACTGTTGCTGAGGGTGATGTTCTCTTCATCGAGAAGCTGAACGCTGAGGCAGAAGAAACCGTCAAGTTTGATCAGGTTCTGGCTGTGCTGGACGGCGAAAACTCCAAGATCGGTGCTCCCGTTGTGGAAGGCGCTGCTGTTGAAGCTAAGGTCGTTAAGAACGGCAAGGGCAAGAAGATCCACGTTCTGCGTTACAAGGCAAAGAAGGGCGAGAAGAAGAAGATCGGCCATCGTCAGCCTTACACCAAGGTGGAAATCACCAAGATCGCTCTGTAATTGACTATGACAAGATGCGAATTTTATACCGAGGAAGACCGGATCACCGGTTTTAGTATCTCGGGACACAGCGGCTATGATGAAAACGGACAAGATATTGTCTGCGCAGCTATCACCGCCGTTGTCACCATGGCTGAAGCCACCATCAATGATGTCTGTGGCGCAAAGGCCAAAGTTCGGGTCAAGGAAGAAGATGCACGCATCACCCTGACCCTCCCCACATCCTGCGATGAAGAAGAAAGTGTCCAAGCTGTGCTTGCCGGCATGCTTCTGACCCTCTGCAGTATGCGGGACGATTATCCTGATTATATCGAAGTTTTGGAGGTGTAACACCATGCTGAAGATTGGTATTCAGTTCTTCGCTCACCACAAGGGCGGCGGTTCCACCAAGAACGGCCGTGATTCCGAGTCCAAGCGCCTGGGTGCTAAGCGCGCTGACGGTCAGTTCGTTCTGGCCGGCAACATTCTGGTTCGCCAGAGAGGCACTCACATCCATCCCGGTGTCAATGTTGGCATTGGTAAGGACGATACCCTGTTTGCTCTGGTTGACGGCACCGTCAAGTTTGAGCGCAAGGGCAAGGACCGCCGGCAGTGCTCCGTGTACGCTGAGCAGTAATCGCCTATAGAAGCGAAGGGCTGTTGCAAACTCATGCTTGCAACAGCCCTTTTTCTTAAGCTGAGGGGAGTCGAACCACGACAGCCCCGCAGCTTAACCTTATCATGCAATAAATGCCCATTTGAATAAAATGATTGTTTATTGCAGGATAATAGAATTCTCTAAGGAGGTATTCTTATGGAGATGTTTGTAGATAAAGTTCGCATCACGGTCTGCGGCGGCAGAGGCGGTGACGGTGCGGTGGCCTTCCACCGGGAAAAATATGTGGCCTCCGGCGGTCCCGACGGCGGTGACGGTGGCCATGGCGGCAGCGTCATTCTTCGTGTCAACGACAACATGTCCACCCTTTTGGACTTCCGCTATAAGCGTAAATACTCCGCCCAGGCCGGTATCAACGGTATGGGGCGGAAAATGGCCGGCAAGCGGGGCGAACCCCTGATCATTCAGGTTCCCCGGGGCACTGTCGTCCGGGACGCAGAAACCGGTCAGATCATCGTGGATATGTCCACCGGTGAAGATTATATCATCGCCAAAGGTGGCCGTGGTGGCTGGGGCAATGCCCATTATGCCACTCCCACCCGTCAAGTCCCCCGGTTCGCCAAAGCCGGTCTGAAGGGCGAAGAACGGGATGTTGTTTTGGAACTAAAGCTTCTTGCAGATGTTGGTCTGGTTGGCTTCCCCAACGTTGGCAAGTCCACCCTACTGAGCGTCACTTCCAACGCCCGTCCCAAGATCGCCAACTATCATTTCACTACCCTCTTCCCTAACCTGGGTGTCATCTATGTAGAAGAAGGCGTATCCTTTGTCATGGCGGATATCCCCGGCATTATTGAAGGTGCCGCGGAGGGTGCAGGTCTGGGTCACGATTTCCTGCGTCACATTGACCGATGCCGCCTCCTTGTTCATGTCATTGATGTTTCCGGCAGTGAAGGGCGGGATCCTGTAGAGGATTTTGATGCCATCTGTGCGGAGCTGGGCAACTACAGCGTTGACCTAGGTGACCGTCCCATGATCGTGGCTGCCAACAAATGTGATCTGCTGCCTCCTGACAGCGACAACTTGCAGCGCCTCCGGGAGCATGTGGAAAAAGCAGGTTGCGAGCTCTATGAAATCAGTGCCGGCACTACCCAGGGCACCAAGAATCTGATGCGTGTGGTTGCCCAGAAGCTGCAGACCCTCCCCCCCGTTACCATTTACGAACCTGAGTATGTAGAGGTAATTGAAGCCCCCAGCGATCCTTCTGCCTTTGAGATCGAGCACTATGGCAGCACCTGGCTTATCACCGGCAGATTTCTGGAACGGCTTGTGGAAAATATCAATTTTGACGATTATGAGTCCCGGAACTATTTTGATCTTCAGCTCAGAAAGTGCGGACTTTTCGCCCGTTTGGAGGAAATGGGCATCCAAGACGGGGATACTGTGGATATTTACGACTTGGAGTTCGAATATCAGCGATAAAGTATTTGCCATTTTCAACTTTTTTGTATATAATGGTGGTGTCACTGAAAGTGACACCACCATTTTTTATTTAGGACTGATTTATATGATCTGTAACCTCAATCCTTTAAGTTTTAAGGACTTTGGCACTGTCTCCCCCGAGCGGACGGCTGATACCCTTTTGGCAAGTCTGCCCAAAGCCAGGGAGCTTACCCTCAGCGGAACCCAAATACCCGTTTATCGGGCTGAATCTGAAATTTGGCTGCAAAGCCGGGGCGGCATGGTGTCCTTGTCCGTATCCGCAGATGGCGTAAATTTCCGGCATTACTATCTGGACAAGCTTGTTTGTATCAAGCCGGGTGTGTTTTTCTGTCTGTCACCATTCCAGCAGGATTCCGCCTCCGTCCAGCTGTTTGCGGATGCTCCTCTGTGCCCCACCGGCGAGTTCCGGCAGACAGATAACTATCACTTACCTCAAAATCTATGGGTAAACAGGCTTTACACCTTCTTTTATCACGAAAAGGAACTGGGGTTTGTGTTCCCGGGGGAAGCCCACTCCGTGCTGGAGCTGACCTATGTTGATCAGGGCAGCCTTCACTCTGTGGCAGACGGAACAGATCTTTTGCTGGAACAGGGGGACATGGTGATCTACGCCCCCAACCAGTGGCATATGCAATATGCCGATATGGATGTTGCCCCCCGGTATGTTACCATCTCCTTTGATCTTGGCGGTGGCGACCTTACTGCCCTTTTCGGTCGTAAGCTGCATCCCAGTCAAAGCGCCATTTCCCTGCTGCAGGGGATGCTGAAAGAGCAGGAACGCATGGACCCCTATTCTGCGGATCTGATTCTTTCTCAGCTGACTCAGCTGCTTTTGCGGTTGCTGCGTCAAAGCGATGATGTGCCCCAAAAGCTGAAAGCATCCAACTCACTTCATGCGGAAAACGAGATCATCCGCAAGGCGCAGCAGTATATCAGTACCCATATCCGGGAAAAGCTTTCTGTGCCGCTGGTGGCCCGGATGGTGGATGTCAGCCCCAGTTATATGACAGCCCTGTTTCATAAGCATTTACAGATCTCCCCAGGTGAATATATCCGCCGCATCAAGCTCCAGGAAAGCAAGCAGATGATTCGGGAAAATTCCATGAATTTCACAGAGATCTCTATGGCACTGCAGTACTCCACTGTGCACCATTTTTCCCGGCAATTTAAGGACAAATTTGGGATCACACCTTCAGAATACGCAAAATCTGTAAGATAAACTCCACTTTGCAGAATTGAGGTAAACTATGGACTTTAAAGTTTTAGCCGTGGGCGATGTTGTGGGCGGTCCGGGCATGGACCGGATCCGTCGCTCCCTCCGGTATCTCAAAAGGAAAACAAATGCAGACTTTGTCATCGTCAACGGAGAAAATGCCAGCGTCGTTGGCATGACGCCGGAGCAAGCTGAAACTATTTTGGATGCCGGTGCCGATGTAATTACCATGGGTAATCACACCTTTGGAAAACGGGAGCTTGTCCCCTATCTGGACGATACCTCCCGGGTCCTCCGCCCTGCCAACTACGCCCCCCAAGCCCCCGGTCAGGGTTGGGGTGTGTATGACACAAAGGCCGGCAGTGTTGCTGTCATCGATTTGATTGGCCGCTGTAATATGGACTACACCCCGGACAATCCCTTTCTCATGGTCGAAAAAACCCTTAAGCAAATCGATACCAAGATCATTCTGGTGGAAATGCACGCGGAAGCTACCTCGGAAAAGCTGGCCATGGGCTATCTGCTGGACGGTCGGGTCAGTGCTCTATGGGGCACGCATACTCACGTTCCCACAGCAGACACCCGGATTCTCCCTAAGGGCACCGGCTATGTCACCGACTTGGGCATGACCGGTCCTATAAACTCCGTTCTTGGCATCCGTCCGGATCTTTCCATCGCCAAATTCCGGGGCGATCTGACAGAACGCTACCGCTGGGCAGACGGCCCAACCAAAATGGAAGCTGTTCTTTTCACCATAGACACAGAAACCGGCCTTTGCCGGAATACAGAAAGGGTGGATCTTTACGATGAAGCTGCTGCACAGCGCTGACTGGCATTTAGATGCCCCGATGTCCGGAAAAACCCCGGAGCAAAATCAGTTTTTGCGACAGGAATTACTGGCTGTTCCGGATAAAATCGCAAAACTCAGCCGGGAACTTGGCTGCGAATTGCTCCTCCTGTCCGGCGACCTGTTTGACGGTACCTACACCAAAGAAAGCTATCAGGCAATATTCAGAGCTCTGGAAAGCGTCGGTATTCCCGTCTTTATTGCACCGGGCAATCACGATTTCTGCGCCACCGCGTCTCCTTATCTGGCAGAAACCTGGCCGGAAAATGTGCATATTTTTACCCATCCTTCCATAGAAGCCATCACCTTAGCAGAGCTTGACTGCACTGTTTATGGCGCAGGCTACGAAAGCATGGACTGTCCAGCCCTTTTGAAAGATTTCCACGCTGAGGCAGACACCCGGTGGAAAATCGGCATTCTTCACGGCGATCCTACCGTCGCCGGTTCGCCTTATTGCCCCATTACCGCCCGACAGGTTCGGGATTCCGGCCTTGATTATTTGGCGCTGGGACATATCCACAAAGGCGGTCAGTCTAAGGCCGGGGATACCCTCTGCGCCTGGCCCGGCTGTCCTATGGGCAAGGATTTCGGAGAAGCCGGCATCAAGGGCGTACTGTTGGTAACCCTGGAGGACACTGTGCAAATTCAGGAAATCCCCTTGGACACCCCTCGGTTCTTCGATCTAAAAACCGACGCAGGTGAGGATCCGCAGGATGCCGTTGCCACATTGCTGCCTGCCGCCCCCTCTCAGGACTTCTACCGGATCACTCTGACCGGTTACAGTAATCCCATCGACATCGCAGCCCTTCATTCTGTGTTCCCCCATATTCCCAATTTGGAACTGCGGGATCAGACGCTCCCCGAGCCGGGTCTTTGGAACAGTGTCGGAGAGGACACCCTGGAAGGCGTTTTCTTCCGGATACTTCAGGACAATCTCTCCACCGAAAGCCAATCCTTGCAGCGAAGAATCAAACTGGCTGCCCGGATCTCCCGTCAGATTTTGGACGGACAGGAGGTGACGCTGCCGTGAAGATTCTTTCTATGACCGCAACCTTCGGCAAGCTGGATCATCAGACCCTTACCCTCGAACAAGGGCTGAATATTATTGAGGCCCCCAACGAATGGGGTAAAAGCACCTGGTGCGCCTTCCTGATTTCCATGCTTTACGGAATCGACACCAGTGCCCGAAACACAAAAACCACTCTGGCAGATAAAGAACGCTACGCCCCCTGGTCTGGCAGTCCCATGTCCGGCAGAATGGAGCTGGAGTGGAATGGCAGAAACATCACCATTGAGCGCCACACAAAGGGCCGCCTCATCTTTGGAGAATTCCGTGCCTATGAAACCGATTCCGGTTTGGACATCCCGGAGCTTACAGCTTCCAACTGCGGTCAAATGCTATTGGGTATAGAGCGGAGCGTATTCCTTCGTGCTGGATTCCTGCGTCTTACGGATCTGCCTGTAACCCAGGATGATGCTCTGCGCCGCAGATTGAATAACCTCGTTACCACCGGTGACGAAAGCGGTACCGGCGACAAGCTGGCACAAACCCTGAAGGATTTGAAAAACAAGTGCCGCTTCAACCGCACCGGTCTTCTGCCTCAGGCAGAAAATGAGCGGGATCAGCTGCAAAGGAAACTGAATCAGCTTCAGGAGCTGAACAGCCAGCAGGAAAAGTGCCTTACTCGCCTGTCACAGCTCGAGGATATGATCCGGCAGCTGGAAAATCATAAGGCCACTTTGGAATATGAAGCTTCTCTGGAAGATAACCGGCGTATTACCCAGGCAATTCAGTCCCACAAAGAAGCAGAAGATGCCTACCAAGCCCAACTGGCTCGGTGCGCGCAGCTCCCCTCCCAGGAAGAAACAACCCACGCCCTGCAGCTCGGCAAAAATCTGCAGCAGCAAACGCAGCAGCTGCGCGGACAGCTGCACGCTCTTCCTGCCATGCCACAACCACCTCAGGCACCGGGAGTCTTTCAAGACCGCACCCCTGAGCAGGCCATTGACGATGCCCAGGCCGACTTTTCCGCAATGCAATCTGGCACTCAGCGCAAAAAATCCACCCGACTCTGGAAATTGGTTGGATGTATCGGCTGCGTCCTTTCTGCCGGTTTGGCTGCAGTTTCGATTCTGCTGAGTCTGCCTGCGCCTTTGCTGATTGCCGGTTTGGCGCTCTTGCTGCTCTGTGCCGGTTTGACCGTTTCCGGTTTCATCCGGGAAAAGGGCATCAACCGGGAGTTAAACCGTATCCTTACCCAATACGGCAATCTGGATCCCAGTACCTGGGTTTCCCTTGCCGCCAATTATGCCTCTGCACAAGCCGCCTATCAGCAGGCTAATATGGCTTATCTGACACAAAAAGCGGAGCTGGCTGAGAAAGAAGCCGCTTTGACTTCCCAAATCGAGGCCTTTACCCAGGGAAAGCCCTTGCAGGAAGCACTGGACTTTTGGCAGCAGTCTGCCGGCGCTCAGGAAGCGCTGGAAGCCGCAAAAAGAAATCTTGCTTTGGCCAAAAGCCACGCAGAGACACTGCAGGCTATGGTAAAAACCGTCCCCCAGCCTACAGAGCCGGACACTCTCAACGCACCTTGGGAAAACACCCTCTTCCTTCTGTCCAAGGCTACCGAAGAATTGCAGCTCAATCGCCAAAGACTTGGTCAGCTGCAGGGACAAGCAGAAGCTCTCGGTCAGGAAGACGACATTCGCAAGGCCTTAAAAGCTGTCAATCATCGCATTGAAAAGCTGGAAGATACCTATCAAGCCCTGGAGCTGGCTCTCAGAGCCCTTTCCTCTGCTTCCAACGAACTGCAGCGCCGCTTTGCTCCCCGGATCTCCAAGCGGGCTCAGGAGCTGTTCTGCAAGCTGACAGACGGCAGATATCCCCGTCTGACTTTGGGCGAAGACCTTTCCTTAAGCACAGCCGCGGAACAAGAAGATGTACTGCATTCCATCCAGTGGCGCAGCGACGGCACTGCGGATCAGCAGTATCTGGCCCTGCGGCTGGCGGTCGCCGAAGAGCTGACCCCGAACGCGCCCCTGATTTTGGATGATGCTTTGGTGCGTTTTGACGATGTCCGTCTTTCCCAGGCCCTGCAGATCCTCAAGGAAGAAGCAGAATCCAAGCAGGTTCTGCTGTTCACCTGTCAGTCCCGAGAGAAATTCCTCACGCAAGGAGGTTAACCTATGGAATCCACTAACAGTCGTGAAAAGGGCTACACCGACGAGCAATGGGAATCCCTGTTGTGTAGAACTTTTGATGAGCCGACACCTGCCCCAAAAGTGCCGGAGCCCCCGAAGCCGGAGCCAGAATCAAAAACGCCAGCAGTGTCTGCTACTCCCGAGTCCTCGGCCCCCAAGCCGGAAACCTCGATCCCAGTCGCACCCGTACCATCCAAACCGGTGTCGAAAAAGAAGAGAAATATATTGATTGCGCTTTTTTTCCTTCTTGCCGTTTCCCTGGTACTTACTATCGTAGCCTTTCACATTTTCCCTATAGATGATAGCGGCACTGCCTTCACTGAAGAACAAAAGCAATGTATGGAGGCTTTACGCCAGTGGCAGGAAGCCCAAAGCTGCAAGGTTTCTTTTTCAACAACCATAGTAACCTCAGATACTCTGGGCTTTATCTCCCCCCCGATTACGGAATCTGTCTATTGCCACACAGACAAATTTGAGCTTAACTGGACATTTACCAGATATCCCGCTCTCAATTCCACCTCCGATTATGCCCAATATACCGGTCAGGCACTGATTGATGGTGATTCGTATTCCTATTCCAGCGGAAGACTCTCTGCCAGCCAATGGCGCGCCGCTGAGGAAACGATGGATATTCCCCGCCCCTGGATTATGAGCTTTTCACTTAACGATGTGCAGATCGTTGATCAGCACACCTACAGGCAGGAAGATAACAGAGTCATTTCCTTTTCGGTTATAGACTTGGATCCCGAAGATCCTTATTATGACCAGGGACCTTATTGTGTAAACTTTTATTTTAATGCAGAAGGGAAACTCAACAGAGTTACCCATCATCACTCGCACTATATGACCTACCACCTCACTATCACCAACTTCTCCTTTCAGGAAATGTCTGCTGAGTATGTTGAGGAGCTTGTAAGATCGCAAATGAGAATTCCAAAAGCCTACCCCGGTTTATTCATTGTTGAAACAGTTCCCGATATTCAGCTTCCCACGGATTAAAATTCAACTGCCCCGACACAAATGTGTCGGGGCAGTTTATTTCAGATCGGATTAGGCCTTTTCCAAAGCCAGGGTTCTGGTGGTCTCGTCACAAACCTCGCTGGGGCCCCAATACTGGATAGCTCCGGGGTAAACATAGCAGGTCTCTACCGCCCACTGCGCTCTGTGTGCCTCGAAGAACTTGAAGGGCGCACCCTCCAGCTCCACCAAAGCCTTACGGATCACAGGCTTGTCAGCACCGTGACGGCGCTCGATATTCATCATCTTGGTGATGGGCATACCGCCGGCAACCCATTCCTCAGCGGGTTTAGACAGGTTAGAAACCTTGGAAAGGTATCCGGTGTAGCCGTACTGGATCAGCATGAAAGCATTGTAGCCCAGGGAGTAGCAGTAGTCTGCGTCAAAGTTGCTGGGGAAAGCGCAGCGGCCTTCATAGCCCAGGAAGTGATGTAGCGGGGAGAACTTACCATTGTAAGTGCCGGCCTTCTTCCGCTCAGCCAGGTTCTCCTTGACCATCTCAGAGAACAGCTTCTCGGATTCAATGAGAGACACCTGCACATTACCGTGGGGATCCCGCTCCAGAAACAGCTGCTGCTGAATGGTCTGGGGCAGAATAGCAAAAACAGCCATGGATGCCTCACTAAGGCCTGCCTTGATGAAGGCATACTTCTCAGCCCATGTAGGCAATTCGTTAAAGGCATCAGCCTTGCTGCCTGCCAGCAGCTCGTTGATCTCAGCGATCAGTGCAGAGAACTCAGGAACAAACTCCACGATGCCCTCGGGAATAATGGCCACGCCAAAGTTGCCGGCAGTCTCAGCCCGCTTAGCCACGGAGTCCGCGATGTAATCGGTGATCTGAGCCAAAGACATCTTCTTGGCTGCCACTTCTTCGCCGATAAGGCAGATATTGGGCTGGGTCTTCAGAGCTGTTTCCAAAGCCACATGGGAAGCGGAGCGGCCCATAACCTTCACAAAGTGCCAGTACTTCTTGGCAGAGTTAGCGTCCCGCTCGATGTTGCCAACGATCTCAGCGTAGGTCTTGGTTGCGGTATCAAAGCCGAAGGAGCACTCGATATCCTCATTCTTCAGGTCGCCGTCAATGGTCTTGGGGCAGCCGATGACCTGAACGCCGGACTGATTGGCCGCAAAGTATTCAGCCAGTACTGCAGCGTTGGTGTTGGAGTCGTCACCGCCGATGATAACCAAAGCGTTGATACCGTGCTTTTTGCAGTTTTCTGCCACGATGGCAAACTGCTCTGCAGTTTCCAGCTTGGTTCTGCCGGAACCGATGATATCAAAACCACCGGTGTTGCGGTAAGCATTGATATACTCATCATCAAATACGATATAATCATCGTCGATCAGACCGCTGGGACCACCCTTAAAGCCATAAAGGACATTCTCCTTATCAGTGGCCTTCAGCGCATCATAAAGGCCGCAGATAACGTTGTGACCGCCGGGAGCCTGACCGCCGGACAGAATCACACCAACGACCTGCTTCTTGGCAGGGGCAGTATTTTTGCCCTTCTGGAAAGTGATCTCATTCTTGCCGTAGGTGTTGGGGAACAGAGCCTGAATCTTCTCCTGATCCGCAACAGACTGGGTGGGGTTGCCGTTTTTTACACAGATCTCGGAAATGCCGTTTCTCAGCATACCGGGCAGCTTGGGCTGATACTGGTATCTTGCAATTTGCAGAGGGGACAGTTTCATATCATAAAACACTCCTTATGTATTTTTGCGCAAAATCTTACTTATACAGTATAAGCTATTTTCTCCAAAAGGTAAATAGTTTTTTCAAAAAAATATGAGAAAAATACAGATGCCGTAATTCGTAAAATGCTATTGAAATGTGAGAAATTTATGCTATAATGATAATCGAAAAAATGCGGAATTACTTCCGCTATATAAGAAAGGATTGATTCCAATGGCTCTTGTTACAACTACCGAAATGTTTAAGAAGGCTTATGACGGCGGTTATGCTGTTGGCGCATTCAACGTCAACAACATGGAGATCGTTCAGGGCATCACCGAGGCTTGCCGCGAGGAAAACGCTCCTGTCATTCTGCAGGTTTCCAAGGGCGCCCGTGCCTACGCTAACCACACTTATCTGGTGAAGCTGGTTGAGGCTGCTGTTCTGGAGTGCCCTGAGATCCCTATTGCTCTGCACCTGGACCACGGCGACAGCTATGAGACCTGTAAGTCCTGCATCGACGGTGGCTTTACCTCCGTTATGATCGACGCTTCCTCCAAGTCTTTTGAGGAGAATATCGAGATCACCCGTAAAGTCGTTGAGTATGCTCATGACCACGGTGTTGTTGTCGAAGCTGAGCTGGGCTCTCTGGCCGGCATCGAGGACGAAGTCAACGTTGCCGCTGAGGCTGCTTCCTACACCCGTCCCGAAGAGGTCGAAGAGTTTGTAACCCGCACCGGCTGTGACTCTCTGGCCATCGCCATCGGCACCAGCCACGGCGCTTACAAGTTCACCCCCGAGCAGTGCACCGTCAACGAGCAGGGCATCCTGGTGCCCCCCGCACTGCGCTTCGACGTTCTGGAAGAAGTCACCAAGCGTCTGCCCGGCTTCCCCATCGTCCTGCATGGCTCTTCTTCCGTTCCTCAGAACTACGTAA
>JAFQIL010000023.1 GCA_017397565.1 Oscillospiraceae bacterium
ATCGAGTGGGAATGACCCCGTGTGGCTATGTGGTTCTCTGAATAGTTAGTAAAACACCGTATTTTGTGGCACATGCCACAAAATACGGTGTTGTTTTATTCTAAATTTGCAGAAAATAATTTTCAGGATTTTGAATTTGACCAACTTTTGACCAACAGTTTCCCACTTGATTATTTTCATATATACTTGCAAAGATTTATTTTAAGTGGTAAGATTGTGGTAGAGGTGCAAATTTTCTGCAAATTATCCAGCTCATTACCTAAAGTTATGGAGGTGTTTTATAATGAGCAATATCTATTCTTCCATCTCAGAAAAACTTGCAGAACTCAATATAGAAATCTTTCATTACGAGGATATTGTCCGCTGTTACGCTCTGGCAAAGCTCAATATAGAGCACTCCAGAACGCCTGATTACACAGATGGAATTCACTCGGCAGAATTTGACACAGAGGTTGCCCGGTATCAGCTGCTGCCCCCTGATGGGAAACCCTACTATGACAGTGCAGCTTTTTTCTCGCTTTGCAGTGAGCTGGTCTCAGCAGGTATGGATAAAAATTGCCGACTGTTCTTTGAATCCTTCGCACCTTTCCTGGTCGTCGACTGGGACAGACTTGTGTCTATATTCCTGCTCACACCGGGAGCGCACTTCCACAAAGCCGCCCCGCCGGCTGCTTTCCATCATGCTTTCGATCACATCCAAAACATGCAACGCAAGGGCCGCCGAGGCCCGGTTTTTTCTGCCCTCCCGGATAGCATCTGCCATTTCCGCAGGGCCCACGCCCCGGCTTTCCTGGTGATAGGGCAATTCGTTTTCTGTTGTCTCCAGGATTCCTTCTTCCCGAAGGATGGATACCTCTCCGCCAAAGGCGTTGGGATCCGGCAGCTGCAGGATGCCCTTTCTGCCGTAGATGCAATACTGATGCAAATTGTGAGAAAGGCTTTCTCCGTTAAAATGGAATGTTCCGGTTACACCGCTGCAGGTCCGCACAATGGCCGATACCTGCGACTCATTATGATATTCAAATGTCTGTCCGTAATCCGGCTCTCCTTCATAGCAGGCAGTCCGCACAGTTTTGCGATTTTCCACCACGGCGCAGACCTCCTGGATGGGGCCCAGCAGGTTCACCAGGTTGGTCAGGTAATACCCGCCCATATCATAGCAGGTGCCGCCACCCCGCAGCCGCAGGAAGGGGAAACGGGATGCTGCGTAATCCACATTTCTGTTCATGCTGATGCGAAACGATGTGACCTCGCCCACAGCATCCTGATCGATCAGCTGTCTAGCTTTTTGCCAGGCCGCTCCCAGGAAGGTATCCGGCGCGGCACCAAAGTACAAATCCTTTTCCTTAGCCAGGGCTACCAACTCCCGGGCCTGGGCAACGTTCTCACAGACGGTCTTTTCCGAGTAGACGTGTTTGCCCGCCAGCAAGGCCTCCTTGATCAGTTCATAGTGGGCCGGTACCGGAGTCAGCACGATCACCATCTCGATGGTGGGGTCTGCCAGCAGCTGCGCCACAGTAACCGCCCGGATGCCGAATTCCTCCGCCCGGGCACGGGCATGGGCAATGTTTCGGGAGGCGCAACACACCACCTCCAGCTGATGAAATCTCTCCGTAATATTCTTCAGATAGAATGGGCTGATCTTTCCGCTGCCCACCACGCCTACGCGCATTCTTTTCATACCTTTTCCTCCTTGGTTAGGGTATAGACGGCCCGTTTTCTATAAAACTGCCTTGTTTTCGTGTTTTGTTTCCTTTGTATCTTAACTATATCATAAAGCATGGCCAATAAGCAACTACAATAACATATCCCTTGCCCACCGGGGCGCGGCTTTATGTCATAAGGGAAATGGACATAAAAAAGCCGTTGTTTGACACGATCGTATCAAATAACGGCATCCTTTCGGTAAGAGAGGGATCCCTCTGTTAAGCCATCACAAGCAACGCCTGCCTATGACACGCCGACCTCTTTCGCTTAAATAAAAATAAAGGAGACCATAAGGTCTCCTTTATTTTCATCTGCCGATACTGATTCCGCCGACGCCCAAAATAACATCGTTGGCAACCGCTTCAACTTTGATATCCTTCAGTTCTTTTTCCGGATCCAGTCTTACTTTCTGTACCGTCGCGTGATTAAACGCGTTAAAATAGAAAATCTCGCCTTCCGTTGTGAGGGCCGATGTCAGCCAATCATCCAGGTTGATGGGATAGACCAGCTTTTTGCAGACCTCCGTGCCGTCTTTATAGGTAACAGTTATGCGGGCATTTTCCACATGAGAAAGCATGCAGTTGGAACTGGCGATAAACATCACCGCAATTTCTTTGCCCTTACCGGAAAGGGGAAGGGTAACAGCCGTCGGGAAGACCTCAAAAATCGAGACACAGGCCAGATTTTCCTTTTCCTGTGGGGTGGCGAAGGGAATACCCGACGGAGAATGAACCAATCCTCCGGAATTTCTGAACAGCGTGTCATCAACGCAGATCACATCTCTTCCCAGTTGGGTCCAGTTGTGAGAATACCGACCGTTCTGATATAGTCCCATGGAATATCCGGCAGGTCTTGGATGGATATAGGCCATATTATGCACATCCGTCATGTTGCAGTTGAACACACCGTTCATATCCACGGTTTCGTAAGTAACGCTTTCAATCGGCGTTTCTTCCACCGTTTCAGAAAGGATGTTGTAATCCGCCGCAAGCCAGGCATCATACTCGCCGGATCTTGTTCGGACAAACAGGGTATGGTCTCCCGGAATATTTTTTGTCTTTGCATAGATCTTATTTCCGGTGATCACCACATCCTCTAAGGTCTCCGATATATCCAGCACCTCAACCGGCTTGCCGCCACAGATCTCCACAACAAATCTATTGCCGGCCAGAACATTTTCCGGGCAGTTCACTGTCGGCACGCTCTCTTTTCCGTGTATGATACGGAGCTGGAATCTTCCGGTTTTCCCGGTTTTCACCATAATGAAGCTATTGTCCGGCGCAGGAACGATGTCATACGGCACCGACTCGCCATCCAGCAGCAGTGTCTCCACAGAAGCCGCCCGCATAGGGATTTTTATGATTTTTGTTTCCTCTTTGTCGCAGCAGATCGTGAAGATCTCCTGCTCGCCCTTTCTGTTATAGGTCAAAGAAATATCCTTGATATCCAGACTTGCGTGATCCCATTCTTCCGGGAAGCCAGGCGCGATATACACCGCGTTGTCCAGATGGTTGATCCGGATGCCAAACAAACCTTCCACCACAAGGCGCAGATATGTGCTGGACACATCGGTAAAGTCCATATCGCCGTAATCCGACGCGCACTTGGCGGTTTGAACATGGGCGGCAAGACCCGGGGTTTTACCCGCGAAGTAGCAATCCTTGATGCCGTCCAGGATCTTCTTGCCTTCTTCCTTCAATCCAAGTTTGAAGTACACCAGCGCCAAATGGGCATTTTCCGCCGGGAATATACCGTGGTTGGAATACTGCTTCGGCAGCCAGTCGGAGGAATAGGAGAGTCTTCCGTCCGAACCCGGTGTCACAATGGATTTGATGTGATTTTCCGTAAATTTCAAGGTTCTGTACGCCTTAAAATCGTCGATCATCTCCGAGTCCATAACATGATAAACACTGGGAAGTTCCACCGAGGGATGGATCAGGCAGTTGCCCACCGTATCCAAATACTCCGCAATCACACCCTCATTGGCAAGCCACAGTTTTTCATTCAGCGCTTTTCTGATTTTTTCCGCGCGGTCTTCCAAAAACTTTCCGTCTCGACCGATGCGCTTGGCGATCTTGGAAAGCACAAGATTGGCCCGGTAATTATACGCGCTTGATTGGGCGCAACCCGCACCGTTATAGTTGTGACCGTCCGAAATCCATGTGTTCAAAAGATTTTGGTATAACCCGTCACCGTCCGGGTCAAACATTCTTGCTTCCCATTCCACCATGGAGACAAAATCGTCAAAGTACTTTTCCGCCAGCTTCAGATTTCCGGACCACTCGATATAATAAAGCATCATATCCAGGGCACATTCCTGCATGGTATACGGGCCGTACTCGATGTTGCCGTTATTATCAGGAAGGAGCGCAGGCAGTCTTCCAACGGGTTTTTCCAGCTTATGGTATCTTCCGCTGAACCGGTTTTCTTCCGGGGGAATTACAGAATCATCGTACCATACCCGTTCTTCTTCAACGTCTCCTCGGGTAAGATACTGTAGCCAGGTCTCCATGGTTTTCTCTACCCGGTCTCCCCAGCCGAGTGCAGTAGGGGCATACCAGTTTCTCCACCCCAAAAACGGCGCGTGGTAAGCAAAGGCGCCGTGGTGGAAGGAATTTTTGTGCCAGGAGGTGTCCAAAGCAATCACCGTAGGCGCAATCGTCAGATCCAGCGCCGTGTCCGGCGTATCCATATCCATGCAGGCGTATTTCGCGTACATCTGCTGCTTGATGTGTTTTATGGGATCTGCCATGGAAAGCCATGCGTCCAAAGTGCTTTCATCGGCATTGTACAGGGCAATCACAAAGCCGTCAAACACCTGCCCCGGCTCGATGGCAGCGGAGATCTTCACCACCTGATCATCTCTGTTTTCCGGTGTGCTGCCTAAAAATATACTGGGATATTCCTCCGCCATGGCTTTTGCCGAGCCTAAGGCAAACGCTGCCGGAAAGTTTGTGGCAATTCTCATGGTCTTTCCGTCTGTATGGGAAATAACCGCGCGGTTTTTCCCGATTTCCACTACATTGCCTGCGGTATTGCTTTCTGAAAAATCTCGTTTCCTTTCAGCTTTGCATTCAAATCGGCCTCTGCAGTTTTCACCGGTCAGTCCGCCAAAGCCCGCGGCAAAAAACACTCTTTGGTCTGTGGTTATTCTGTAATGAATGAGATATCCGTCATCCGGCATCAGCGGGTATGCCTCGATATTCACTCTGACATCGGGTGCGAAAGAAGACAGCTGCGTAAGGGAATATTCCATCCAGCCGTTTTTAAATTCTGTTTCGATGTCTTCCGCGTTATGAAACCAGCGGGATGTCTGATCGATATCCTTTGGATTATAAATGCTGTCTGTCTGTCCGGGAGGAACCGCGTCCTTGGAAAAATAAAAGCTGACGGGATGCCCGGGTGTGGTGCAAAGGCCACTGTACAGCACACCACATTTGTCAAACTTGCTGATGGGCGTTTTAGTCCAATCGGTGATCGCTCCCATAAAGGCGGGCGCGTCGCCTGCAAATGTAAAAAAGCGCTCCTGCTGATCGTCATTTTTATGGGAACCGTACAAGGTTCTGTTGAAGATTTCAGAGCTTGCACGAATGGAGAAACCGCTTTCTGTGGGGGTATAGTGAAGGGTCGGTCTCATAGCGCGCCTCCTTTTTATCTTGGTTAAGGGTACTATAACATACCAAAAAGCTGCTGTCAAGAAGCTTCTCCGGCAAGATAAAGTCTTGCTACTCTTCGGCAAATCGTAATGTTATGTAAACTTATAGGCAGATTTGTTTCGTGCATTAGATGATGGGAATTGTCTGCATTTATGCCTTTGGTATAACTAAGTGCCGACTATATAAAAAAACAAAGGAGACCATAAGGTCTCCTTTGTTTTTATGGGGTGGATGATGGGACTTGAACCCACGATCTTCAGAGCCACAATCTGACGCCTTAGCCAACTAGGCCACACCCACCATATTTAGTTAATGCCAAAGTGGTACGCCAGGAGGGACTCGCCAGCATCTTCGCCTATGGCAAAGATATTGGTGCGGCTCGGTCAAGCCCTCGCCGGCAACGCTCGCCCGCGTTGCATCCAATCATTCGAGCCCTCGAATAACTGGTGCACAATGTGGTACGATTGTTCTTATAGGACTTGGGCAAAAAGCCTTGAAAATCAACGGTTTTTGCAGTCAATAAACAGTACTTATCTCTCCTATAAGGTACATCGGGTACCAGAAATCCGTGTTTTTTACTTATAAATATTATATCACAGAGGCGTAAATTTTGCAACAATTTCTCTCTAAATAATGGAATATTTCGGAGGTCAAATTGTGTGTAAAATAGTCTCTTTTATCTCGTGCAAAGGCGGGGTTGGAAAGACCACCTCCGCCGTCAATATCAGTTCATACATACACAGACAAGGCAAGCGAGTCTTGGCTGTTGATCTGGATTCCCAGCATAACTTATGCAAGCACTTTGGCATCATCCCCGGACACCTAAAAGGTCGAACCACAATGTACGACCTCTTTATGGCAGGTATGAATGACTGCTCTCCGGAGGAAATGTCCGAGCTGGTCCACAGTGCTATTATGAAATCCACAACGGTGGATATTCTCCCCTCAACTGCGCTCCTCTCTTCCCTCGATAAGATCCTCCCCGCAGTGACCTGCAGGGAGAACATTCTCAAAGAGATTCTGCGGCATGTGAAAAATGAATATGACTACATCTTCATCGACTGCCACCCGGGTGCAGATCTGTTTGCGGTGAATGCGCTTACCGCATCCAACACAGCAATCCTTCCGGTGGAGGCCCACCCTCTTGGTGTGGAAGGTCTCGACCAAGTAGAAAAGCTAATTACCACTGTTAAGCGTCACTTGAACCCCGGTCTGGAAATTGAAGGTATTATTCTCACCAAGGTCCAGGGCAATACAAACTGTTGCAGGGACATTCGCGAAAATATCCGTAATGAGTTTGCTGATCGCATCAAGGTCTTCGACGATGAGATCAAGCTAGCGATTGCAGTAGCCTTGTGTCCTGCCTATGGTGTATCACTTCACGAATTTGCTCCCCGGTGCGAGCCTGCCAAAGCTTACGGGCGGATTGCTTTAGAGGTGATGTTCGCATGAATAAAGCAGAACTGCAAAAACGGCAGCAAATGCTCAGTGCGGTGCCCACGGATGAAGCAGATGATTTTGAAGATATCATTCTCTCTTCTGCCCCAGGTGTAGACAAAGAAAAGGTCGTTCATCTACCCATCAGCAAAACGGTGGAATATTCCGATGAGGACTTTGAAAGAGCCACCGGCAGACCCCAGCCTTTTAAGGTCTATACTGAGGATCGAATGGAATCCCTCTGCAAGAGTATCGCGGATATCGGTGTTATCGACCCCATAACCGTAAGACCTCTTCCGGACGGCACCTATCAGGTGTTGGCAGGCAGACACCGCAGACGGGCATCGATCCGTATCGGCGCTGAAACAATCCCGGCCATCATCCGCAGCGACATTTCCGATTATCAAGCGGCAATGATCATGCTGGATACAAATCTGGAACGACGGGCAGAGCTGAGTTACAGCGAAAAAGCCTATGCCTACAAGATGCGTATGGATCTGCAACATAGCCGTGGTCGGCGAACAGATTTGGAAGGTGGTAAAAAGGTTGATACCTTGGGTGAGCTTGGCAAAGAAAACAAGGAAAGCCGCAGAACGGTGGCTTACCTGATCCGGCTGACTTATCTTACCCTCCCCCTTCTGGAGATGGTTGACGAAGGCACACTGGGCTTTAAGGTAGCCGTCGCAATTTCTTATCTTTCTCAAGAAACACAGGAAAAGCTTTACGAAGAAATCATTTTAACTGGAGAAAAAGTAAAGCAATCTCAAATCAACGAACTGAAGGTATTGGAAACTTATGGAGCTGTCAGCTCTGAAAGCTTACAGGCTCTCTTTAGAAAACCAGTAAAACCTAAAATACAAGCAATTACGATAAGCAGCGATGTCCTTTCGGATTATGCGGATATCCTCCCTGATAGCAAAGAGGTTGAGAGATTATTCCTCGAATTCCTGCAGACATACCGTTGCTCACTGAAGGAGGCTTAACCTAGTGCACCCGTTGCACGAAGTTCAGCATAGATGCAGAATATGGTGATTATTATGAAACAACTTCTCTTATTCCTTCTTGCCATTTGCCTAGTCTTTCTGATTGGATGTCAGGCGGAAAACACTATTACTGATCCCACTGAATCAGACCAAACAGCATTGGATGGTACTTGGCAGGAAGCAACCAACATGCACCAAACTGAATCAACCGAGGGTACTACCTCGGCAACCGAAGAAAGGAGTGATATAGTAACCCCTACACAAACTGTCAGCCCGGATACTTCAACCACTGCTCCAACGGAAGGTATGACTAAAAATGATAATGAACAGTCTGCACCGACCGGGACAGAGCCTGAGGCAACCAGTTCTTCTCCCTCCACAGAAACAAAGCCAAAGGATGAGAAGCCACAGCCGACCACCGAAGCGGTAAAGCCGACAGATCCTCCTGTCGAGGAAACGAAGCCATCAGCGACCTTTCCAAACGAACAGGAGGAGCAAAAGGCTACCGCGGCAGATGTGAATGCTATTGCCTTAAAGATGGTGGAATATCTCAATGCATACCGTACCGAGCAGGGATCCCCTGCAGCAACGGTGTTGCCCGGTCTGACCCAGTATGCTGAGTACCGCAGCCGGCAGCTGGTATCCAACTTTGCTCATGATGCTTTCGATGAGCGTGCGGCCGCAACTGCCCTTGAATACGGCTCTTACATTGACCCTTCTTTGTTTGGAATGAATGGAGATCCGTATTATACGGCCAACGCCCGCGAAGCCATAGCAAAGACAGACTTTGGCGGCTCAGTAGATGCAGTCGCCGTTAGACTGGCACGATTAGCCCGCAACAGCTCTTCCCACTGGAGTTATGTAGGCAGTGCCGATTATACCTACATCGGTGTAGGGATCACTTATGAAAATGGCATCTGGTTCTGCGATATTGCGGTAACCGGCAGCAATACAGATGCCACATAATCAAGCAGAAATCACTTCTGCGGACATTGAAGCTCCCTTGTCGGGTATATCCCGGCAAGGGAGTTTTCTGCGTTTTAAGAACAATCTTCAAATCAGAAAGGAAACGACAGAAATGAAACAATTCAGCAAGCGGATTTTCTCCTTGCTCCTGGTAATGGCAATGCTTCTTTCTCTGCTACCGATGGGTGCCATGGCGGCCCCCGCATCGGACCTGCCGGAGAATATGATCGACAGCCCTATCCTCCGGGCATTGGAGTACACAGGCTATGATGTCCAGAAGCAAAAGGACAACGGCACGCTATATCAAAGCGGTCATTACGGTTCGTCTATGCGGATTCTGTCAATCCTCTGGCTTCCGGCAGCTTTGGCGTAGTCAGCGCGGAAGGCTGGACGAGATATGACAATCTGGTAGTCCGCGGCGTTGAAAAGGACGCGGATAGCACGGGCAACAAGATCAATACCGATCTGGAGCCCAAGGATTATACCGACGATTTCGAAGATGAAACTGCCGGCAAGAGCCCCAGCCACTGGATCGAGGATAATTTCGAGGATAACTGGAAGGTCAAGCTGGATGGCACCGATCTGGTTTACGGCAATGAAAACAGCACCCGTGACAATTATTCTCACAGCTGGCTCCATGTGTTCGACCAGGATGTGGACTATGCCGTCAAGCTGAAGGTCACTGAGCTGGGCGATTTCCCGCTGGTGGGTATAACCGCCCGGTATAACTACGATGAGTCCTACATCAAGGCCGGTTACGACTTCACAAGACAGCAGTGGTTCATCAAGGTCAGATACGGTTTCGACTTTGCGGAAACTGTGGTTTATTCCGCATCCGACGCACCCAAGATGGAGGTCGGCACATGGTATGATCTGCGGCTGATCGTGGTAGGCGAGAAGCTGGCGCTCTATGTGAACGGTTCTGAGAATCCCATTGTTACTGCGGACGCAGGCAGAAAGGTCATGTCCGGTCGTGTGGGCATCTATACCGAACGCTGCAACGCGGACATCGACGATGTGAAACTGACGATGATCAGCGGACAGAGCCATGTTCAAGATGGCGTCCTGGAATACACCATTAATGATCCCGACTTTAAGTATCCCAGCATTCTGGAACTGTCTGATGGCACCCTGCTGTACATGTGTACCGACATGCGTCTGATCTCTTACGATCAGGGACAGACATATGAGGCATCTGTTGAATATGATACAACCAGCGCCGGTTCTTGCCATATCCTGATGCATAACGGCGAGTATCTGGCAGTTGCTAATAAAAATGTATATGTTTCCACAGATGAAGGCAAGAATTGGAACAAGATCACGGAACTGCCGCTGGACAGCAACACTTCTTATGCCCATACCGGCGACCGCATCTGCGAGATCCAGCTGGCTGACGGCACTTACCGCATTTTTGTCACCATCGACGCAAGATGCAACAACAATGTGATCGGCGGCGCGGAAAGAGTCGTTATGTCTGAGGTCTACTACTCCGATGACTGCGGCAGAACATGGACAAAGTCCGCCAACGGCCCGATTGATTACACGAATTTGATTCGTTACGCGGAAACCAATATCATTAAGGCCACCGACGGCAATCTGATCCAGTACTGTTCCTACAACCCCAGCGATTGTATGCGCTACAGCATTTCCTATGATAACGGCGTAACTTGGGAAGGGGACTACGCTCTGCCCCAACTGTATTGCGGCGTTGTATCCTTCTGCGTTAAGGAAGATCCCTATGAACCCGGCACTTATTACATGGTGACGGTGTATAATATTCCCTTGAAGTTCAACGGTGGCTTCCCCCGTCAAAGAATCTCTTTGTTCAAGAGCACCGACGGCTACAACTGGGATTTCCTGTGTGATGTTGACCGTTGGGGCGATATCAGCGACGGCGGTAGAAGAGACATCATGCAGAGCATCAATATGTACCTGACCATTACGGAAGACTACATCTTCCCCATGTTTGCCCGCTCTGAGCGATACGATGAAACGGCACACAATTTGCACTTTGGCCGTGTATGCCGCATCGAGAAGAGCAAACTGGAAGTTCAGGAATTCCCCAAGGAGTACATCGTTGACGGAAAGCATATCACTTATATCGAGGGTGTCGAAGAGCAGATCGTGCTTCATAGCGATTATTCTGCCAAGAGCTTTGTGGTTCATTACTACGATGGCACCAGTGAGTATATCTCTTTGCGTGAAGCAACGGTCAGTGGAGTGGATACCTCTGTCCTTGGTAAGCAAACTGTTACCGTCGACTATGAAAACTTCAGAGCGATCTACGAGATCGAGATAGTTAAGGGCGCTGCTCCCACAATGAATGTTGCGGATGGCAAGACATACTGTATCGAGCAGGAAGTTACTGTATCCGATGCAAACGGCGATCTGGAATCCGTGACTCTGAACGGTGAAGCTGTGACTCTGGTGGACGGCAAGTTCACCGTTACCGGCAAGGAAGGTCAGCAGACCATCGTTGCTACCGATAAGGCCGGCAATGTGACCACCGTTAAGATCACTGTCAACGCAGCCCACACCGGCGGCAAAGCCACCTGCTGCGACAAGGCAAAGTGCGATGTCTGTGGCGAAGCTTACGGCGATAAGAACGCCGACAAGCATACTAAGGAAGCCAAGTGGACGATTACTGCTGACAAGCACAGCAAGGCATATGAATGCTGCGGTAAGGTAGTCGTTGCGGAAGAAGCTCATGAATGGAAGGACGGCAAGTGCGAAGAGTGCGGCTATGAAGCAGCTCCTGGCACCGAACAGAAACCCATTGAGATCCCCGCTGACAAGGAAACCGTAAAGACTGAAGCTAAGCTGGAAGCCTGCAGCGAATTGTACTACGAGCTGGATGAGAAGATGACTGGTATGACCATCACCATCAAGGGTGAAGGCGCTTACGCCATCATCGAAGGCAAGAAGTACGAAGCGGTCAACGGCGTTCTGGAAGTCAAGCTTCCCGCCAAGACCGGCAAGATCCCCGTGATCATCGGTAATGCCGGCACCAAGGCTGGTACTTTCAGCATCACCATCGCAACACCTTCCGAGGATAACAGCGACACCGGCGCTCACGCCGCCATCTACAGCTCCGTTGCCAAGCTGGTTGCTGCCGGCGCGGACTATAAGAAGGTTTACCTCTCCCTGCAGGAATTCTTCGAGAAGCTGCGCACCGAACCCAGCCGCTGGGGCAAGCCTTTTGCCGCTCTGCTGGGCGCGCTGGATGCACAGCTGGAACTGGGCGCCGCTGCCATCGGCGGCAAGGACTCCATGTCCGGCTCCTTCCTCGATTACGATGTTCCCCCCACGCTGATCTCCTTCGCCATCGCCCCCATCGACCAGAACGAGGTGCTGACTCCCGAATTTAAGGAAGCCGATCACCCCGTCTACGTCTTTGGCCCCACCGAACCCACCGCCGACAGCCGCAAGGCCGCTTGGGAACAGTTCCACAAGCTGCACAAGGCCGGCAAGGTCAAGGCCGCATGGGCCGTGGAATACGGCATGGGCGAAGCTGTGATGAAGATGTCCTTCGGTAATTTCATCGGTTTTACCGGCTGCAAGGGTCTTGACGATCTGTGGCATCAGAAGCGCTGCGGCGTCCTGGTTGCTGAGCTTAGCGAAGAAGTCAATGTCCCCGGCGCCTTCAAGATCGGCTGGACCACCGAAGAGCCCGTCATCGATCTCAACGGTGACCGGGCCGAGATCGCCGAGCTGTTGGAGCTGAACGAAAGTGTTCTGGAAAAGGTCTACCCCACCGAGGTAGAGGAAACCGACGCCGAGCTGCCCGTATTCGGCTTCGATGGCGGCTGCAATGTGGCTCCCGCCGTAAAGGTGGCCAAGCCCAAGGTTCTGATCCCCGTATTCCCCGGCACCAACTGCGAATTCGACTCCGCCCGGGCCATGATGAATGCCGGCGCTGAGCCGGAGATCTTCGTTGTCCGCAACCTCAGCGCTGACGATGTTACCCGCAGTGTGGAGCAGTTTGCCGCAAAGATCGCGGAAAGCCAGATGATCTTCATTCCCGGCGGCTTCTCCGGCGGCGACGAGCCCGACGGAAGCGCCAAGTTCATCACCGCGTTCTTCCGCAACCCTGCCATCAAGGAGCAGGTGACCCGCCTGCTGGACGACCGTGACGGCCTGATGCTGGGTATCTGCAACGGCTTCCAGGCTCTGATCAAGCTGGGCCTGGTACCCTTCGGCAAGATCATCGACACCGACGAAAATTGCCCCACCCTGACCTACAATACCATCGCCCGCCACCAGTCCAAGCTGGTGCGCACCCGGGTCTGCACCAACAAGAGCCCCTGGCTCCAGGGCTGTGAGGTTGGCGAGATCTATACCGTGCCCATTTCCCACGGCGAAGGCCGCTTCTTCGCAAGTCAGGAGCTGGCGCTGCAGTTGGCCGCTAACGGTCAGATCGCAACCCAGTATGTGGATCTGGACGATGCGCCTACCATGGACACCGCCTTCAACCCCAACGGGTCTCTGTTCGCCATCGAGGGCATCACCTCCCCCGACGGAAGAGTGTTGGGCAAGATGGGTCACAGCGAGCGCTGGCAGCAGGGTCTTTACCGGAATGTTCCCGGCGAATATGACATGAAGCTGTTCCAGTCGGCTGTAAAATATTTCAAATAACCTATACCGGGGCGTGAAATTTTCACGCCCCGGCATTTTTTCTTCGCCCACCGGTTGTTTGACAACAGGAATCGCCTATGCTACACTTTTGGTAGAAACATTAAGCAGAAAGGGCTGTTCATTATGAAACCAGAAATTTCTCAGCTTTCCCTCCGGGAGAAAATCGGTCAGACCGCCATGCTGCAAAGCACCGTGATCATGCATTTGGATGATCCCAAAGCCTATCTTCAGGACAATCCCATCGGCGGTGTGTGGCACACCTGCAACACCAGCATGACTACCACCAACCTGATGGATTCTCCCATCGACAATCCTATGGACAGCACCTTTTACCGGAATTGGGCAAAAGACTTCACCTCCATGCTGAGAATCCCGCCCTACCTGGCATTGGACGGCCCCAGCGACAATTATGCCACAGACATTATTGACAATGTGTCCTGGCCCGCCATCGGCGCGGCAAACTCCAACGAATTGGCCTACGATTGCGGTAAGTACCGGGCCCTTGCTACCCGGGCGTTGGGCGGCAACTGGATCTGGAGCCCCAACATCGACATCGCCTCCCGTTTCGCTGCCGTTTCCCTCATGCGTACCTGCTCCCACGATCCTGAGGCGCTGAGCCGCCTTTCCGGACAGATCATCAAGGGCATGCAGGACAACGGTGCCGCCGCTACCATCAAGCATTTCCCCGGCAAGGATCAGGTGGAATACCGGGATCCCCACTTCGCCCCGGCTTACAACCACTCTTCTTTGGACGAATGGCGTGCGCTGCAGGGCAAGGTGTTCAAAGATCTCATCGACGCCGGTGTTTACACCGTTATGGTAGGTCACCACGGCTTCCCCGCCTCCGACGACCGGAAGATCGGCAATACCTATATTCCCTCCACACTGTCTTACAATACCATCACCAAGCTTTTGAAGCAGGAACTGGGTTTCGAGGGTGTTGTAATCACCGACTCCATCGACATGGCTGCCCTGCGGGTGGTCTACCCCGATCCTACAGAAATGTATGTTGCCCTGCTGAACGCCGGCAACGATGTTCTGCTGAATGTCGACAAGCTGGATTACATTGACCGGGTGGAGCAGGCCGTGAAGGACGGACGGATATCCGAGGAACGGATCGACGATGCCTGCCGCCGTATTTTGGAAACGAAGGAAAAGATCGGTTTGTTTGAAGAGCAGGAAGAGATTGTCATGTCTTCCGATCTGGCTGATAAGGTGCGCGCCGTCAACCGCAAGGTCTCCGAAAAGGCCATCACCCTTCAGTGCGATGTGGACAGCCAACTGCCTCTGGATCCCAAAACCGTCAAAAATGTGGCAATTGTTCTCTCCACCCATACCGAAAGCATTATGAACACCCTGAACGCCATGAAGGCAGCCTTTGAAAAGCGGGGAATGGGCGTGAGCATGTATCGCGGTCTTTCCTCCATGGAGCAGATGGAAAAGATCGATGCCGAAAATGACCTGATCATCTACGCATCCTACCTCATGCCCCATGCCCCCATGGGCGGCAGCAGCTTCTTTGGCGAGGAATGCGCCACCTTCTTCTACGCCATGACCTGTGGCATGGAGAAATCCATCGGCGTTTCGCTGGGCTCCAGCTATGTGTATTATGATTTCTACGAGAACATGAAGATGTTTGTCCACGCCTACAGCCCCAGCCCCCAGTCTCAGGAGGCCTTCGTGGACGCCATTTTCGGTGACATTCCCTTTGCTGGCACATTCCCATATGTTGCACCCGGCCCTATTGGAAGTTAAAAGCGCAATTATGGAATCCGGTGGCGCAGAAAAGGAGAGGATTAGCATCATGTATGAGGCGATTTTTGCTTTTTGTCAAGACTGCGGTTTTTCTGCAGAAGCCATCGGGTCGCTGCGGAAAGACTGGGAGCTGTTGTCGCAGGGATCTGATACGGAGAAAGTGTTTATCCAGTGCCGGGAATGGCTGTTTTCGCAAGCGAATGACCCATGGCCGGCGCTGGATCAGCTTGCGCAGGCAACCGGTATCCATCCCTTTGCGGTCC
>JAFQIL010000024.1 GCA_017397565.1 Oscillospiraceae bacterium
ATAGAGGTAGAGTAAGAGATAGAGATAGAGTAAGAGATAGAGGACAAGTGTAGGACACAGAGAGGTTATATCATACAAAAGAGTTTAAAAATTCCAGATACCCAAGGGAGTATCTGGAACGGTAGGTATATTATAAACGTGGTTCGTTTTCGCAGGGGTAAAGTCAAAGGGCTGCGGCCATTTGGTAAATTGCCAGCATATCCGCCTCGTAAAGGACTTTGGCAGAGCCCTGGCAGCCACCGGCAGCGGCACTGCATTTTTTGGCCATATCCTGCATTTCTGCCTCGGTTGGCTGAATGCCCAATTCGGCAAAAGAAGTAGGCATGTGAATGCTGCGGAAGAACGCTTCTGTGGCTTCGATACCCTGCAGAGCGATCTGCTCATCGGTGCCATTGGCAGCAACACCCATAACATTGACGGCAAACCGGCGGAAGCGGTGCAGACAGTCTTTGTAGACGTATCTTGCCCAGCTGCCCCAGATGGCGGCAAGACCGGCACCGTGGGCCACATCGTAAAGACCGCCCATCTCATGCTCCAGCATATGGGAGGAGAAATCTCCGCCGTTGTTGCCGCAGCCGGTCAGACCGTTGTGAGCCAGACTGCCTGCCCACATGATCTCTGCCCGGGCATCATAATCCATGGGCTTTTCCACCAGAACTTTCGCGCTTTTTATGACGGTGCGCAGCAGCGCCTCAGCAATACTGTCTGTGATCTCCATATTGCCGCCGGAGGTAAAGTAACGCTCCATTGTGTGCATCATGATGTCCACACAGCCGCAGGCGGTCTGATAGGCGGGCAGGGTCATGGTCAGCTCCGGGTTCATAATGGCAAATCTGGGACGGCAGAGGTCATCGTCGTAGGCACGCTTTTCCCAGCCTTCTTCCTTGGTGATGACAGAGCCCATGCTCATTTCGCTGCCGGTGGCGGCCAGAGTCAGCACCACACCAATGGGAAGACAGGCTTTCGCGCTGCGGGTATGCTCGTACAGATCCCAGACATCCCCTTCTTCGGCAAGACCAAAGGCGATAGCTTTAGCCGAGTCAATGACACTGCCGCCGCCGACGGCCAGAATGAAGTCAACGCCCTCCGCTTTCGCCAGCTCGATGCCCTTGTAAACCAGAGAAAGCCGGGGATTCGGCACTACGCCCCCCAGCTCTGTATAGGCAATGCCGGCAACATACAGAGCATCCCTGACACGGTCCAAAAGACCGGAGCGGACAACACTGCCGCTGCCGTAGTGGATCAAAACCTTTTTGGCGTCCTGTGCCTTGACAAGCTCACCTACCCGGGCTTCCGCGTTTCTGCCGAAAACCACATGGGTTGGTGTGTATAACTGAAAATCAAACATAAGAGCAACCTCCTTAACGCGTGCTGCCTTGGGGATAACGGTCGTCACCGTGGTGTTAATTTTATTATAACAACGGAAACGGGACAAATCAACCCGGAAAAAGGCGGTTGCTCCCTTGTACAGAACCGCCCTTTCGAGCGAATGCTTCATCGATACGCGCCGGAAGGGACTGCGACTCGCCAAGAGCCGCCTTTGGCGGTTGCTCGCTTGCACAGCGCCTGCGGGCGCTAGTCGTTTGCGTTGCCGTCCGGGAATGGACGGCAACCAAGGTGTCCTGCCCGTCCAGCCGGGCAGGAGCAACAGTCCACCGGACTGTTGCATTTTAGACTTTCGAGTCCCTTCCGGCAAAAAAATAAGAGAGAGAGCAGAAGTAATTTCACTTTGCAAGAGGGAGAACGTGTTCAGTTTCCGTCCACATCCGTACCGGATACGTCCGGAAACTGAAGGACTCTCCCACGGGCTTCGTCGGAGGCAGGGTTGCACTGCTGCGTTCCCCTTTCGGGGAACATCCGCCAGCAAGCCTTGCTCCTCCTCTCCCCACAAAGCCTTGGCTTTGCGGGGGCCCCTTGTGTCAGGTCTCAATGTTACCCTCCCTTTGGTCGAGCCGCCCTTTCGAGCGAATGCTTCATCGATACGCGCCGGAAGGGACTCGTTTGCGTTGCCGTCCGGGAATGGACGGCAACTAAGGTGTCCTGCCCGTCCAGCCGGGCAGGAGCAACAGTCCACCGGACTGTTGCATTTTAGACTTTCGAGTCCCTTCCGGCAAAAAAATATGGGATAGGCGAAAGCCTATCCCATATTTTTGGTACGCCGGAAGGGACTCGAACCCCCGACCTACTGATTCGTAGTCAGTCACTCTATCCAACTGAGCTACCGGCGCATGTGCACCCAAAGTGCCTAAGTATATTAGCACAAGGTTCCAAAAAATGCAAGCCTTTTTTTCAAAAATACCGAAAAATTTTTCGCTTCCAAAAGAGGGGGAAAAGGGTTTAGAATTAATTGGGTTGAAACATACGCTTTTCCGTAGTATACTTATACCATGGAGGTGGTAGCGATGGCTTGGTCAAAACTGAAAAAATTGCCCGGGGCATTGCTGCCCTGGTATGAAGCAAGCAAACGGGATCTGCCCTGGCGAAAGACCAAAGATCCCTATCCTGTTTGGCTTTCGGAGATCATGCTGCAGCAGACCCGGGTGGAGGCGGTGAAGAGTTATTTTCACCGCTTTTTGCAGGAAATTCCGGATATTCCCGCCTTGGCAAGCTGCGATGACGGGCTTTTACACAAGCTTTGGGAGGGCCTTGGCTACTACAGCCGGGTTCGCAATCTCAAGAAGGCGGCGCAGGCGGTAGTTACGGAGCATAACGGGGTGTTTCCCCGGGAGTATGCCGCGGTGCGTGCCTTGCCCGGCATCGGTGATTACACCGCCGGGGCGATCTGCTCCATTTGTTATGATATGCCTACGCCTGCCGTGGACGGAAATGTGCTGCGGGTCATCACCCGGCTGACAGAGGATGCCACCCCCATTGATCAGCCGGCATTCAAGAATCGGGTAAGGGAGGAATTGGCTGCCGTTTATCCTGCCCGGGCGGGCGATTTTACCCAGGCACTCATGGAGCTGGGGGCGACGGTCTGCGGCCCGAACCGGAAGCCGGAATGCGAAAGCTGTCCTTGTCGGGGGTTCTGCGGTGGCTGTCTTCACGGTACGGCGGAAAAATACCCGGTCAGACCGGAGAAAAAAGGCAGAAAGCTGGAAGAAATGACTGTGTTTATTCTCAGCTGTGACGGAAGCTGCGCCCTGCGCAAGCGGGAAAGCACCGGACTGCTGGCAGGGCTTTGGGAGTTTCCCCATGTGCCGGGAAAGCTGGAAACCGGGGATGCTTTGGCGGCTTTGGAGGCCATGGGCATCAGACCCCGGGAGCTGAAAAGGACGGTAGACAAAAAGCATATCTTTACCCACATTGAGTGGAATATGCGTGGCTACTATCTGGAGGTGGCAGAGCCTAATGGTGATATGGTATGGCTGACCCCGGAGGAAGTCCGGAAAGAAGCCGCCCTCCCCACAGCCTTTCGCCAGTTTTGGGAGCAGGATGCACCTTGACAAAATAGAAAGACAGCGCATCTGAAGCGGACATCCGTTTTAGGTGCGCTTTTTATAAAATAGAAAAATTGTAAAAATTTTAGTAACCAAAGACTGGGAATTGTCGCTATATAGAGTGAGAGGATAGATTCAAGAGAGAAAGGGGGGCGATCAAGTTGGAGGATGCACATATTGTGCAGCTGTATCTGCAGCGGGATGAAAGCGCCATTGATGCCACCGCCAGCCGATACGGCATGCGCCTGCGGAATCTGGCAAACAGCATCTTACAGGACATTCATATGGCCGAAGAGTGTGAAAACGATACCTACCTTGCGGCCTGGAACAGTATCCCTCCACACGAGCCCTTTACATATCTGTTTGCTTTTTTAGCACGAATTACCCGGCATTTGGCACTGGATCGTTGTCGGGAACAGAGTAGGAAGAAACGAAATGTTCTGCTTGTAGAATTGACCCGGGAAATGGAGCAGTGTATTCCGGGTACCGGTAATGTAGAGGGGAGCGTAGATGCCCGGATGCTGGGCGTTGCGATCAGTAAATTTCTTCGGGAAATTTCTGAGGAACGAAGACTGGTTTTCCTGCGGCGGTACTGGTATATGGATTCCGTTGCAGAGATTGCAAAGGGTTTTTCTTTAAGTGGGAGCGCGGTGAAAACGATGCTGTTTCGCATCAGACAGGAACTGAAAAGTTATTTGAGAAAGGAGGGACTTATTCCGTGAGAGCAGATGAAATGTTGGACTGCCTGGAATTTTTGGATTCGGATTTGATAGAAGCGGCTGCGCAGCCGCCCACAGCCCGGAAAAAGAGTCCCTTTGGGTGGCAGCTGCGGACCATTGCGGCGACGATTGCAATTTTGTTTTCAGTAGATTTAATAGCCTTTGTTTTCAAATCCCGACCTTCGGATGTCCATTTGGATCATCCGTCCCAACCAACCTTTGTTACACAGCCTACGGAGGTGCCGGTACCGTCAAACCCGGTGGTCAGCGAGCCTGTGGAGCAGACCGGTGAAGTGATCTATCTGATGTTGGATATCAATCCCTCCTTCCGGTTTGCGGTGAAGGATGGAACTGTTTTGGAATGTGAGGCAGGCAATCAGGATGCAGAGCGGATTCTGGATCAGTTGGAATTGGTAGATCAGCCCATGGAAAGCGCTGTTTCTTTGGTGATGCAGGCTCTGATCAATGAAGGTTATATGAATGTGGAAGACTCTGCCCCGATACTGCTGCTGTCTGCTACAGAAAATGAAGCCTCTGCGCAGCTGCTGCACGAAGTTTTGTTGACGGTGAATGATTGTGTTTTGCAAAATGAGAAGAATTGCTTTGTGGTTACCCAGCAGATCACAGATGCAGAGGCTGCCGAGCAGTTGGCCCAGCAGTACAATACATCTCTTGGCAAAATGCAGTATGTGCTGAAACTGCTGCGGGAAGAAACGGGACTTTCGGAGGAAGAAGCTTCTGCTTTGACCTTGATAGAGCTGTTTGACATAGATATTGAAAAACGGCTGATCGAGCCACCTTACAAAGTGGATGATATCGATGAGTGCGGAGAGCGAGCCTTGTATGTGGGCACTACGGATAGCTATATCAGTTATGTTTCTTGGCAAAAGATTCCCCCGGAGGAACAGCAACTGCTTCAGGAAATGTATCCACCGGAGGCGTTGGAAATTATGTTCGGTCCACAGGTATGGAGTACGGTGCCCAATGTGGTAGGGCTGAGTGTGCAAGAAGCGGTGGCTCTGTTTTACAGCCAAAACTTAGCGCCCCGACTCTGTTATGCGGACAATAAAGATGTCAGAATAACCGAGGGATATACTGACGGCACTTGCTATTATCAGGATATTTCTCCGGGTAGACTCTGGAATTCCCAAGCCAGTATCCAAATTTACATTCTGCTTACAGAGCCGGAGTGAAAGGAGAAACTGTTATGAGAAAATACTTGCTGATTTTATCTTTGATTTTGCTGTTGGGCATGTTTGTGATCTGCGCCTCTGCGGAGGATACGATTTCCGGAACCTGTGGCGATGTGAAGTGGGTAGTAGATACAAGCACCCAGACACTGACGATCTCGGGCAAAGGCGCGATCCCGGATTTTGCCTATGCTCCCTTTGGCTGGAATGAATATAGTCCCTGGCACAAGCATGTGACGCATATAAGAAAGGTTGTCATCGGTGAGGGGATCACAAGAATCGGTAATTTTGCTTTCGGCGAAATGCGCTACATAAACAGTGTGACGCTTCCTGCAAGCTTGAAAGAAATTGGTGAAGCGGCCTTTTTTGGGTGCTACCAGCTGTCTGAATTGACCATTCCCGGCAAAGTGACCGGTATCGGCAGATATGCTTTCGGTGAGTGCAAAAGTCTGAAGAGTCTGGATATTCCCGATAGCGTACAGACAATGGGCGATTTTGTGTTTTATCGTTGCGTGGAACTAAAATCCGTTCAATTACCCCAGGGGCTGAAGACCCTGGGGGAAGGTGTGTTCCAAAACTGCGTAGAACTGGAAGAAATCGAAATACCCGATTCTGTAACAAGTATTGGTGCAACTTGTTTTTCCTGCTGTAACAGCTTGAAAAAACTGGAGTTGCCTGAATCTGTTCAGACCATTGGAGCGCGAGCCTTTGAGAGCTGCTGGCTATTGGAAGAGATTGTGATCCCCCAAGGGGTTACCAAGCTTAGCAGCGGATTGTTTTTTAATTGCAAGAAACTCACGAGCATTACCATTCCGGACTCTGTAACGGAATACGAGTCACGGGTTTTTGCCAGCTGTGAGTCTTTGGTAGCCTTTGCGGTTCCGGAGCAAGTCACAAAGATTCCGATGCAATTGTTTATGGGATGCCATCAGCTTATATCGGTGCAGCTGCACGAGAAGATAACGGTCATTGATGACAGCGCCTTTGCCAATTGCGGCAATTTGCGGCAGCTTTCCATTCCTTCCGGTGTCAGCTACATTGGCCCCGGAGCCTTTTCCAACTGTCCTGCGCTGACGAGTGTGGTTGTTCCCACTGGGGTACAGGCATTGTTAAACGATACCTTTGCCGGATGCAGAGGTCTTGTCAGTGTGGAATTACCGGAGGGACTGACGAAAATCGGGGATAGAGCCTTTGCTGAATGCAGCAACCTCCCGCAGCTTCAGCTTCCCCAAACGGTAACGGAGATTGGGGAAGGGGCGCTGCAGGGCTGTTCCAGGCTGACACAGCTTCATATCCCCGGTGGTGTCACCAGGATCGGCCGATCAGCCTTCCGCGCTTGCAAAAGCCTTACCGGTGTGGTGATTTCCCCCAATGCCAGCTACGGTACGGGTGTCTTTGACGGAAGCTATATGTTTGCCGAATGCAAATCGCTGTATGAAATAACGCTGCCAAGCAGCTGGACGCAAATTCCCATGGGTATGTTTTCAGATTGTGAGCATCTGATGGATTTGGATGTACTCCAAGGCAGGACGGCTCTTGGCAAATATGCTTTTCAGAATTGTGAAGGCTTGACCCAGATCGTAATTCCTGCCAGCATTACATCGATAGATATCGGTGCGTTTTCCGGCTGCACCAATCTGCAATTCATAGATTTTGCAGGGGATGCTCCCGATATGGGGATGTATTGCTTCTCCGGAGTAAATGCAAATGCTTATTACCCCGCAGGAAACACAACCTGGACGGAAAGTGTGAAGCAGAACTACGAAGGAAAAATCTCTTGGGCTGAGGGAAATTCGGAGCGTCACAATCTGGTGATCGATCCGGGGGTGGCCCCCACCTGCACGGAGCCGGGACTTACCCGGGGGAGACACTGTGCAGACTGCGGCGAGGTGACGGTTGCGCAAAAACCCATACCGCCACTGGGGCATAGTTACCGGCAGCTTAACATCGCTCAACCGGATTGTACAAAACCCGGAACGCTGACCCTATACTGCGATGCTTGCGCAGGAGAAGTGAAAGAACCGATTCCGGCTGGCGAACATACGATGACGGGGTGGCAAAGGGTCAGAAAGCCAACCTGGAGTGCCACAGGCTTGGAGCGAAGAAATTGTGTGGATTGTAATTATACAGAGGAGCGGGTGATTCCAAAGTTGGAGGTGAACCTGCCGAATACACAGCCGTCTACAAATCCTGCAACCCAGCCCACAGAGCCGGTAACTGAGCCCACAGAGCCGGTAACTGAGCCTACAGAGCCGGTAACTGAGCCTACAGAGCCGGTAACTGAGCCTACAGAGCCGGTTACTGAACCAACGGATCCTGTGACCCAACCGACAGAAGCTGTGACCCAACCCTTTGAGCAGGAGACACAACCTTCGAAACCGGCTGATCCCGGTCAGTCTGAAATGCCGGAGCATTCGGGGCCGGGTCTGCTGCGGATTCTGCAAATCGCGGTTTTGGCAGCGGTTGTTGTGGCAGTTGTTGCAATCACTTGGTGGCAGAGGCGGAGCCACTGATAAATGGAGCAAGCATATTCTAAGGGCTGAAATAGGAAAACAGGAGGAAATACAATGAAAAAAAGGTGTATGCTGGTTCTGTTTGTGATTTTCTTGATGATAGGTGTGTTATCTGTGCCTGTTGGTGCGGAGGAAAATCCCGGCTGGACCTTCGGAAACACCCGTGGCCCTAACGGTCTTTCGGGAAATACAGTCATACGGTATACGGGTACGGCTACGGAAGTGGAAATTCCCCGGATTGATGGCGGCTGGACGGTGATCATGATTGGGCAGAATGCGTTTTCTGACGCGGAAACGGTGAGAAAGGTGATTGTGGGCGATCATATCAAAGCAATCATATATGGTGCCTTTGCCAGTTGTGAGAGTCTGGAAGAGGTGGTATTGCCGAAATCCATTATCATTGGTGCGGCGGCCTTTTCCGGATGCACCAATTTAAAGAGAATCAATTTTCCATATGAACAAAATATAATCGAACACAGCACATTCAAAAATTCGGGACTGACCAGCTTTGTGGTGTCCTCCAAGGTTTCCGAAATTGAATCGAAAGCCTTTGCAGGCTGTGCCCAGCTGACGGATATCTGGATCATGAACCCTGTGAGCTACATAGCACCGGATGCTTTTGAGGGTGTTACCGCTACGGTTCATTATTCGCCTTCCCGGTGGAAGGAAGATAAGATTAAGGATTATGGCGGCGATTTGACTTGGGTGCCTGAGCAGGAATACAGCTTTTTCCACGATAAACAAAACCCAGTTTCCTATGTCATTGGGGGCGGTCAGGATCTTGTGCTGACAGTCAATGCTCCCGCAGAAAAGATTGCGTACATAAAAGGCAATAATTTTAGCCCGTTTTTGATACCAAGCCATATTGAACTGACCTCTGAGCAATGTCAGATCGTGCCTGTTTCGGCAACGCAGACAAAGCTTGTGGTTAAGGCTTCCTACCTGGATGCTTTGGGAGAAAACAGGGTGAGTGTGGGTGTTTATTTTACGGAGGGTTATGAACTGTTTGCTCCAATATTACGGACGAGTACGCCCGTAACAGAACCGGACCAGCAGCCCACAGAACCTGCAACGCAGCCCACGGAGCCTCCCACGGAGCCGCCCACGGAGCCGCCCACGGAGCCGCCCACGGAGCCGCCTACCGAACCTCCTACGGAACCACCTACGCAACCGTCTACCGAGCCTTCCACGGAGCCTTCGACCCTACCTTCCACCCAGCCTGAAACAAAACCTGCAACCATGCCTACGGAGTCTTCCGGAGAAACTGCGCCTCAGCCCACTGTAGGGACGACTGAGCCAGCGACGGGAACGGGGGAAGGTGAAGATAAGAAGAATCCGACAGTGCTGTTGGTAATTTCGGGTGCAGCTGTGATTGTTGTTGCTGCCGCAGCGGTGATGCTGGTTAAACGGCGCAAATAAATCAGCACACAGGGATTTCTGAAAATGACATAGAAAATACCACTACCCACAACAGGTAGTGGTATTTTTTGGTGAAACTGCCACATATTGTTTGCACAGTTGACTTTACGGGAGAAATTGGGTATAATAAGATCGATAAAATGGATAAGTATGGCAGGTAAACATTATGGCTAAAAAAACTGAACAATACGGAAACTCCAGTATTTCCATGCTCAAGGGGGAGGACCGGGTTCGCAAGCGCCCGGCGGTCATCTTCGGCTCTGACGATTTGGAAGGCTGCAAGCACGCGGTGTTTGAAATTCTCTCCAACGCCATCGACGAGGCAAGAGAGGGTCACGGCGATACCATCCTTGTGACCCGCTACGAGGACCTCAGCGTGGAAGTGGAGGACTTCGGCCGGGGCTGCCCCGTGGACTACAACGAAAAAGAAAAGCGCTACAACTGGGAGCTGGTGTTCTGCGAGATGTACGCCGGCGGCAAGTACGGAGAGAACGGCGAGAACTACGAGTATTCTCTGGGTCTGAACGGTCTTGGCTCCTGTGCCACCCAGTACGCGTCGGAATTCTTTGATGCCACCATCCGTCGGGACGGCTTCCGGTACGACCTGCATTTTGAAAAGGGGCGCAACAAGGGCGGTCTGAAAAAAGAACCCACCGACCGGGGCAAAAAGACCGGCTCCCGGTTCCATTGGCGGCCGGATAAGCAGGTGTTCACCGATATCAACATCCCTGTGGATTATTACCGGGATGTGCTGCGCCGTCAGGCGGTGGTAAACAAGGGCATCACCTTCAAATTCCGCAATCAGGTAGGCAAACGATTCGAAGAGGAAGAATTTTGCTACAAGGACGGCATCCGTCAGTATATTGAGGAAATGGTGGGGGAAAATGCTTTTACCATGCCTGTTTTCTGGGAAGCGGAGCGCCGGGGACGGGATGCGGATAACCGCCCGGAGATGAAGCTGAAGATCACCTGTTCCTTCTGCTTCAGCAAACAGGTCAGCCATGTGGAATACTATCACAACTCTTCCTGGCTGGAGTACGGCGGCAGCCCCGACCGGGCAGTGCGCCTGGGCTTTACGGCCGCTTTCGATAAGTATTTGCGGGATAACAACAAGTACACCAAAAATGAAAATAAGATCCTTTATCAGGATATTCAGGACAGTTTGGTGCTGGTGACCAACTGCTTCTCCACCATCGGTTGCTTTGAGAACCAAACCAAAAAGTCTGTAAACTCCAAGTTTACCCAGGAAGCCATGACGGCTTTCTTCAAAGAGCAGCTGCAGGTCTGGTTCATTGAGAACAAGAAAGAGGCGGATCAGGCTGCTGAGCAGATCCTCATCAACAAGCGGGCCAGAGAATCTGCCGAAAAGACCAAGAGCAACATCAAAAAGAACCTCTCTGCCAAGGTGGACATTGCCAACCGGGTGCAGAAGTTTGTGGACTGCCGCAGCAAGGACGCGGATAAGCGGGAGCTGTACATCGTGGAGGGTGACTCCGCGTTGGGCAGCGTCAAGCAGTCCCGGGATGCGGAGTTCCAGGGCATTATGCCTGTCCGCGGCAAGATCCTCAACTGCCTGAAGGCGGACTACACCAAGATCTTCGCCAGCCCCATCATTACCGATCTGATGAAGGTGCTGGGCTGCGGTGTGGAGATCCAGGGCAAGAAGGCCAAGGACCTGAGCAGCTTCGATATTGATAACCTGCGGTGGAACAAGGTGGTCATCTGTACCGACGCCGACGTGGACGGCTTCCAGATCCGCACCTTGATTTTGACCATGCTTTACCGGCTTTGCCCCACTTTGATCCGGGACGGCTATGTGTATATCGCGGAATCGCCGCTGTTTGAGATCACCTACAAGGACAAGACCTGGTTTGCCTACAATGAGCAGGAAAAGACCCGGATCCTTCGGGATGATCTGGAGGGCAAGAAGCCTACCAAGATTCAGCGATCCAAGGGCTTGGGCGAAAACGATCCTGAAATGATGTGGATGACCACTATGAATCCCGAGACCCGTCGGCTTATTAAGGTTATGCCGGAGGATGTGGAGCGCACAGCCTACTATTTCGATGTTCTGCTGGGCGATAACCTCAGCGAGCGCAAGACCTTTATTTCGGAAAACGGCGCCAAATATCTGGAGCTGGCGGATATTTCCTAAGACAGGTCACCCTCCCCAGAGGGGAGGGCAACCTCTCCCGCCCCTAACGGGGCACCCTCCCCAAAGGGGAGGGCATTAACAAAAAGGAGTGCACATATGGCACGAAAGAAGAAAGAACAGGAACAGAATAAGCCCAAGGTCAACACCGATCATGTCGTGGGTTTGGTGGGCTCTACCACAGAGCAGGCCATCACCGAGACTTTGGAAATTAACTATATGCCCTATGCCATGTCCGTCATCGTTTCCCGGGCCATCCCGGAGATCGACGGCTTTAAGCCTTCCCACCGGAAGCTTCTGTACACCATGTACAAAATGGGACTTTTGAAAAAGGATCGGGTCAAGTCTGCCAATATCGTTGGTCAGACCATGCAGCTCAACCCTCACGGTGACGCGGCCATTTATGAGACCATGGTTCGTCTTGCCAAGGGTAATGAAACGCTGCTGCACCCCTTTGTGGATTCCAAGGGTAACTTCGGCAAGGTCTACTCCCGGGATATGGCCTACGCTGCCTCCCGTTACACCGAGGCAAAGCTGGATGCCATCTGTGAGGAGATCTTTAAGGACATCGACAGCGACACTGTGGACATGGTGGACAACTACGACGGCTCTTTGAAAGAACCCTCCCTGCTTCCCACCACCTTCCCCAATGTGCTGGTATCTGCCAACCAGGGCATCGCCGTTGGTATGGCATCGAATATTTGCTCTTTCAATCTGAAGGAGGTCTGCGAGACTGCCATCGCTTTGATGGATAACCCGGATCACGACATTTTGGAGACCCTTCCCGGCCCGGACTTCTCCACCGGCGCGGAGCTTTTGTTTGACGAGGCAGCTACCCGGGAGATCTATCAGACCGGCCGTGGCAGCTTCAAGCTTCGTGCCAAGTGGCGCTATGTGAAAGAGGGTAACCTCATCGAGATCACCCAGATCCCGTATTCCACCGCGGCAGAGGTCATTTTGGACAAGGTGTCGGATATGATCAAAAGCGGCAAGGTCAAAGAGATCGCCGATATGCGTGACGAGTCTGACCTGGGCGGCTTGAAGCTGACCATCGATCTGAAGCGGGGCGCAGACCCCGACAAGCTGATGCAAAGGCTCTTCCGGCAGACCCCTCTGCAGGATACCTTCGCCTGCAACTTCAACATCCTCATTGCCGGTATGCCCAAGGTCATGGGCGTCGGAGAGATTTTGGAGGAGTGGACTGCCTGGCGGATGGACTGCATCAAGCGCCGCCTGTTCTTCCAGATCGGCAAGAAAGAGGAGCGGCTGCACCTGCTGAAGGGTCTGGAACGGATCTTGCTGGATATCGACAAGGCCATCCGCATCATCCGGGAGACGGAGCTGGAAAGCGAGGTCATTCCCAATTTGATGATCGGCTTCGGCATTGACGAAGTGCAGGCCAACTATGTGGCTGAGATCAAGCTGCGCAACATCAACAAAGAGTACATCCTCCGTCAAACCCGTGCCATTGAGGATCTGGAGCGGGAGATCGCGGAGCTGCAGGATATCTTAGGCAGCAGCCGCAAGGTCAAGGGTGTGATCAAGAAGGAGCTGAAGGCGGTGGCCGAAAAGTACGGTCAGCCCCGGAAGACCGAGATCATCTATCAGACCGAGCAAATCGAGCCGGAGGATGAGGGTGAGGATATCCCGGACTACCCCGTGACCTTGTTTGTCTCCAAGGAAGGCTACATCAAGAAGATCACCGCGCAAAGTCTGCGGATGTCCGGCGAGCAGAAGTTTAAGGAAGGCGACAGCTTGGAATTCTCCGTGGAGACCACCAACCGGGCAGAGCTTCTGGTGTTTACCAACCAGTATCAGTGCTACAAGACCCGCCTGTCTGACTTTGAGGACGGCAAGGCATCCCTGTTGGGTGACTATCTGCCCCAGAAGCTTGGTATGGAGCCGGGTGAAAGTGTAGTACAGGTGCTGCTGCCCGGCGACTATAAGGGTCATGTGCTGTTCTTCTTTGAAAACGGCAAGGCGGCAAAGGTACCGCTTTCCGCCTATGAGACCAAGACCAACCGGAAAAAGCTTACCGGCGCCTACTGCGACAAGAGCCCCTTAAAGACGGCGATGGTTTTGACAGCGGACGAGCCGGTGGCGGTATACACCACTGACGGACGGGCAGCGGTATTTTCCACAGCCCAGCTGCTGCCCAAAACAACCCGAAATACACAAGGTGTCAGCGTGGTATCCCTGAAGAAAAAGGCAGCTGTCAGCTTTGTGACTACGGCGGCCAAGAGCGGTATCGTGAATCTGAGCCGCTACCGTACCAGAACCCTGCCAACAGCAGGCGCGCTTTTGAAAGAGGAAGACTCTCCTGATAAACAGATCAGTTTTGAGGTGTAGAAATCATGAAAAAAACCGTTGCCTTTCTTTGGTGGGCTTTGAAAATCGCATTTGGCTGCAGCCTCTACGGTGTGGCATTTAATCTGTTTTTGGAGCCCAGTGGCACCAATGCCGGCGGCATGTCCGGCTTGGCTATGGTGGTGGTCCATGTGACAGGCTTCAGCACAGTCGGCACTTTGACTGCTGTGGTCAATCTGCCCCTGCTGCTGATCGGCGGTTTGCGGGTCAACCGAAAATTTATGATCGGCTCGGTGATCGGCACAGCGGCCATTTCTTTGACCATTGACCTGTTTGCCATACTTCCGCCTGTCCAGGTGGATCCTCTGATAGCAGCCATTTACGGCGGTGTATTGGGCGGCGCAGGCTTGGGTATGGTGCTGTCTGCAGGCGGTTCCACCGGCGGTTCGGACATTGTGGTACGTTTGCTGAAGAAAAGATATCAGAATGTTCCCATCGGAATCATCACTATGTGCTTCGATCTGGTGGTAGTCGCGCTGACCGGCATCGTCTTCCGGGATATCACCAAGTCTCTTTACAGTGGTATTACAGTGTTTGTCTGCGGTCGGGTAGTGGATGCGGTGGTTTATAGCTTCGACTATTCCAAGGTGGCTATGATCATGTCTCCGAAATATGAGCAAATTATTCAGGCAATCAGTCAGCAGCTGAACCGCGGCGCAACACTGTTATACGGCGAGGGCGGTTACAGCCGCCAGGAGACAAAGGTGGTGCTGACCACAGTGAAACGGCAGCAGCTGGCGGAGCTGAAGGCATTGGTGGTGGGGATCGACCCGGATGCTTTTATTATCGTTCAGGAAGCCCACCAGGTTCTGGGTCAGGGCTTTGCCAGGTATTCCAAGGACTCTTTGTAAACCGAAAGGGGGAGTGGCCATGAAACGGTGGCTTTTGATGACAATAGTGCTTGCCCTGCTGCTTAGCGGCTGCTCCGGAATCCATGATGGGCATTATCACAGTGTAGAGGTCAACAAGGCGCAATCGGATCAGGCAGGATCCCCTGATATCAGCGTGGAGAATTTTGACCAGCTGTGTCAGGCTTTGATCGATCTTGTCAAAGAGGGTGTCAAGAGCCAGGTGATTTCCTTTGCGCAGTACGATCAGAACGAGCTGGAGCAGGATATGCGAAGCGCCATTTGGCAGGTTAGGACCTACGATCCCATCACAGCCTATGCGGTGGAGAATATCACCTTTGAAATGGGCACCAGCAACGGGAAAAGCGCGGTGGCAGTAGAGATCTCCTATATCCATGAACGCTCAGAGATCAAAAAGATTCAAAAAGCAGAGAATTTTGTAGATGTGAGGAAGCTGATCCAGGCGGCTCTGAATAACAGCCAGGCCGGTGTGGTGCTGCTGTGGGAGAACTATAAACAGACAGACTTTGTGCAGCTGGTGGAGGATTATGCCCTGGAGTTTCCCCAGCTTGTGATGGAAACACCTCAGGTTGCCGCCGCGGTTTATCCGAAAATCGGAGAGCAACGGATAATAGAACTGAAATTTACTTACAAAAACAGCCGGGAGAACCTGCGTCAGATGCAAAGCCAGGTCAGCTCTGTGTTTTCCTCGGCAGAGCTGTATGTTATCAGCAAAGGCCCCACCATGGAAAAAGCAGCGCTGCTGTATTCTTTCCTGATGGAGCGCTATGACTACAAAATCGAGACCTCCATAACCCCTGCGTATTCCTTGCTGCAGTACGGTGTGGGAGATAATAAGACCTTTGCTTATGTCTACGCGGCGATGTGCGAACAGTCGGATCTGCAGTGTCAGGTTATTACCGGTACTCGCAGGGGAGAACCATGGTTTTGGAATTTGATCTATGTGGGCGGTGTATACTACCATGTGGATCTTTTACGGTGCAATCAACTGGGTGGCTTCAGAGCCTGGACGGATGCAGACATGGATGGCTATGTTTGGGATTATTCTGCCTATCCTGAGAGTGTCCTGCCGGAGCCGGAAAATCCGGAAACAGAGCCGGTGGAGCCGATTCAAAATGAAACCGGGAATTAAACAAGCAGGGCCTGTTGCTTTTGCAACAGGCCCTGCAAATTGCCATTTATCGAGCAGCCCAGCAAAGGCTTCCCCTTGAGGGGAAGCTGGCATTTGCGAGGAACGAGCAAATGACTGATGAGGAGTAGGCTACGAAGTAGCCGTTACAAGACCTGTTTTCTGCTTCGCAGACCACCTCATCCGGCAAAAATCAAAGATTTTTGCCACCTGCGTTCTGCGGAACGCCCGGTCGGCGGCTCTGACAGTCCACAGGACTGTCATTCACTACCGCCGACTGCGCTTTGCTTACCTCAAGGGGAAGGCTTAGCGGCTGCGCCGCAGAGTTTTACACAACTGCCCGATAAACGGGAATTTGTTGACGGGACGGCGAAATATGTCCCCTATGAAAAGGGCGGTAAGGAATGTGGGGGAGGTGTTTTGCCTCCCTTCAAATGGCCATTTTCAGGGCGGTGGCGATTGGGAGTTCGAGCCTCTACCGCTTTGCCATAAAAAGAAAGAAGCCACCTTTCGGTGACTTCTTCTTTATACAAAAAATCCGGAAATTGTTCCAATTTCCGGCGGCGGGAGCGAGTCCCCGCCCTACAGAATGTCCGGAAAGACATGGTAGGGCGGGGGTTTACTCCCGCCGTAACCTTTCATTTTTGAACACCTAAGGTTAAATAGGGGCAATTGCCCCGAAAGGTGATGATAGCAACTGCAACTGACCGGCGATACTATGTAACGATCTTCTCCCGGCACTTGCGCGCAAGCGTTCGGGGCAAGGTTACTTCTGCTTGAAAACCTCTCTGTTCCAATTTGTCTGCAACCTGTGTCCAAACCTCATAAGCTTTTTCGTATTCGCCCAGTTCCTCATAGCAGAACCCCATAGAAAATGCCGCAGCGTACCACTGTGGCTCCATTTCCAAAGCACGCTTCCAATGGGGGAAGGCCTCGTCGTAGCGTTTCATGGAACGCAGCAGGTCACCTGCGTAGATATGGAGGCTGGCGCTCTCCGGGAATTTCGCTTCCGCTTTTTGTACCCAATGCCAGGCGGTATCGAAGTTTTCGGCAAAGGTATATGCCTGAATCAGACAGATCCATTCCTGCAATTCGTTACTTCCTGCTTTCACAAGGGGAAGGAAGGTATCAATGCTTTCCTGATTTCGGCCCAGCTCCCTAAGAAAGTAACCTTTTTGCCGGTATGTAGCCCAGTAGGTCTCCGGGTCCTCAGTTGGTCCCTTTTTGATTACCCGATCAAAGAATTCCTCTGCTTTGTTCCTACATACCTGCATCATATACTGGTGAAGGATTCCATAAAGTCTCAGATCTTCTGTTGTATATTCGCCGGACTTCAGCAGCTTCTCATATTCCCTATACGCCTGCATAAAGTCCTCTGTTTTGCGGCTGGCTTCAAAGACACTGAGCAGGCGCATGGCGTAATTCTCGTAGACTACGCTGTTTTCTTTATACAGGTCGTCAATGGTGACACAGTACAAAGCGGCAATCTTAGGAAGAATGGTCACATCAGGCAAGGTGGTGTTACATTCCCACCGGGATACGGTCTGGGCACTGACACCCAGTGCTTCTGCTGCTTGTTCCTGGGTCATGTTCTTAGCCACCCGGAGCCGTTTTAAATTCTTAGAAAATACAGACATTTCATTTCGTTCCTTTCAGGTATTAGAAGCTTCTGACTTCATTATAACGAAAGAACGGCATAAGTCCATATCTTGATTTATGATTAGTATCTTGAATTTTGATGAGTGGAGAAGGTGTATTCTTTTATCTCTTCTCTCTTATCTTTTATCTGGAAACGACAATTTGAGAGAAGAGCGAAAAGAGAAAAGTGAAAAGTGAAAAGAACAAAAAGAAACGACAATCTTCTGACGAAAATTGTCGTTTCTTTTTGGAGCGGGTGACGAGGCTCGTTTACATTTTCATTTCCGATGAAATGAAAATTATGGTAGCCACCAGTTTTTGAACTGGTGGCAGCCACATGCCACCGGCATGTGGCGATTGGGAGTTCGAGCCTCTACCGCTTTACCATAAAAAGAAAGAAGCCACCTTTCGGTGACTTCTTCTTTTTCTGGAGCGGGTGACGAGGCTCGAACTCGCTACCTCCACCTTGGCAAGGTGGCGCTCTACCGGATGAGCTACACCCGCGAACAAACGCATTATAGCACATCCTGCGAATTTGTCAACCACTATTTTTGAAATTTTCCGAATTTGTGCGGTTAATCCGCAAAAAGTTCAAAATAACTCTTTCACCCGGTTGTGATTTGTGATACAATATCCTGAGGTGTTATCGGAACATCTTCTTCCAAATATCCCAGTAGTGTGCTCAGCTCCATAGCCTTTTGGGACGGGATGCAAAGCCAGGGCTTTTCCCCGGACTTCAGATATCGGTCGGCTTTTTGCTGATAGACGGAGGATCCGCCGTCGGCATAGTGAAGGCTGATCTCGAACAGCGTTCCGTCAGCTGTTTCCGGGTCCTCCGGTGGCTGTCCGTAGGGCTTCAGAAGCCGAAGGTATGTTAAGATCAGCTGCATTTTTTCATCCTCCGTGTAGTGCAGCTGCCCTTGGATCGGGCCGTTTTCGTAGTGCACGGTGATCTCCGTCACCAACGGAAAGGAAGACGGACGCTTCTCCCGGCTGCACCCGGGAAGAAACAGAAAAAGACTAAGTATTAAAATTCCCAATTTTCGTTTCATCATAGATCCCTCCGTTTTTTAGCATACGCACCGGAAGGTGGATTATTGATGAAAAATTACGGCAATACTGCGTATTTTGCCCAAGGAAAATTTATGATTTTTTCATATTTCATTTATTTTCTTTTCAAATTTTCCCAGCACAATGAGCTTTAGAAAGGGGGGCGGGGGAATGGGATATCAGTCGGTATTTCAGCGGTATGAACTGAAATACTTATTGACCCGGCAGCAGCAGGAAACTGTGCTTCGGGAAATGAAAGACTATATGGCGCTGGATCAGTACGGCAAGACCGTGATCCGGAATGTCTATTACGATACGGATGACTACCTTCTCATCCGCCGCTCCATCGAAAAGCCGGTGTATAAGGAAAAGCTTCGCCTGCGCAGCTACGCCCAGGCGGTACAGGATACACCCATCTTTGTGGAGCTGAAGAAGAAATACGCCTCGGTGGTGTATAAGCGCAGACTTTCCATGCCGGAAGCGCCTGCCATGGCATGGCTTTCCGATGGAAACAGCCTTTCTCCGGGGTGTCAGATCTCCCGGGAGATCGACTATTTCCGGGACTTTTACGGAAGTCTTCACCCGGTGGTGTTTCTTTCCTATCAGCGCCATGCCTACTATGCCAAGGATGGCTCAGATTTTCGGGTGACCTTTGACGATGAGATCCTTTGCCGGAATACGGAGCTGACCCTGACAGCCCCTGCCTACGGCACACCGATTCTGGATGCGGGAAAGGTGCTGATGGAGATCAAATGCTCCGGCGGTATCCCTATGTGGCTGACCCGGGTGCTGTCCCGGGAGAAGATCTATAAGACCTCGTTTTCTAAATACGGAACGGCATACCAAACCCTGATCTATCCAAAACTGAAGGAGGAAGCGCGCTATGCTGGAGAACTTGTTTAAAGGACTTTTTGATACGGATCTGACGGTGGTGATCTCCGTTGGAGATTTTATGAAATGCCTGGGTACGGCACTGGTTTTGGGCCTTGTGCTGACACTGTGCTATATGCTGCGTAACCGCTACACCAAGAGCTTTGCGGTGACGCTGTCTCTGCTGCCGGCGGTGGTCTGCGTGGTGATCATGATGGTCAACGGCAATGTGGGCGCAGGCGTGGCGGTTGCCGGCGCATTCAGTCTGGTGCGTTTCCGCAGCGTTCCCGGTACGGCAAAGGAGATCTGCGCCCTGTTTTTGGCCATGGGCATCGGTTTGATTGCCGGCATGGGCTATTTGGGCTTTGCGGTTTTATTCGCTCTTGTCATGTGTCTGGCCTTTGTGATCTACAATAGTCTGAGCCTGGGTACAGAGAAAAAGGCGGCGCGTTATAAGACCTTGAATGTGACCATCTCTGAGGATCTGGATTATTCCGGGATCTTCGATGATATTTTTGCCGAGTATACCGATAGCCATACCTTGGCGCGGGTGAAGACCACCAATATGGGCAGTATGTTCCGGCTAACCTATCAGATCACCCTGAAAAAGTCGGTAAGCGAAAAGGAAATGATCGACAAGATCCGTTGCCGCAACGGCAATTTGGAAGTTTCTCTTTCCAATCAGGAAATGGGTACGGTGGAGCTGTAATGATGAAAGCTTGCGGTAAATTCTTAGCCCTTCTTTTGGCGGCGGCACTTTGTTTTGCCGGCTGCTCGACCCAGCCGGAGCCGGGAAATACCACCGGAAGCGTCACGCCTACCCATGGTGACAATACGAATCTCATACCCAGCGGCACCCCGGGAACGCCGGTGCATCTGGATTTTGAAAAGACGGATGACGAGATGCTGTCTGTGCAGGAATATATTCTGGCCCCCGGCACACCTACATTTACGGTGATATGCAACGGAAATACCGTCACGGCAGATACCGATGCGGTACGGTGTCAAAACGGTATCGTTACGATCACCGGGGAGGCAGCTTATCGATTCTCCGGAGAACTGACGGGCATGGTTGTGATTGATGCGGGGAAAGAGGATACTGTCCATCTGATCCTCAATGGCGTTCAGATCCACAGCCCTACCAGCGCGGCTCTTTATGTCCGCAAGGCCGGCAGAGTGATCGTGACCCTGGCAGATGGCACGGAGAATATTCTTTCCAACGGCGGAAGCTTCCGGGCTGTGGATGAAAGCAACATTGACGGCGCTGTGTTTTCCAAGAAGGATCTGGCCTTTGTTGGCAATGGATCGCTTCAGGTGGAGTCGCCCGGGGGGCATGGCATCGTCTGTAAAGACAATTTGCTGCTTGCGGAAGGCAGCTATACCATTACCGCTGCCGGTCACGGACTGGATGCCAATGACAGCATCCGTATCGGTAAGGCCAGTCTTATCATCGAAGCGGGACAGGACGGCATCCACGCCGAAACCGCGGATGATAATACCGTAGGCTTTGTGTATCTGTCCGGAGCCAAGGTTGTGGCAAAAACCACAGGTGACGGCATCAGCGCCGGGGCCTGGCTGCAGCTTCAAAGCGGCGATTACGACCTGTACTGCGGCGGCGGTTATGAAAACGGAGAGGAGCATTCCGGCGACATGGGCGGGCCCGGTGGCATGGGCGGTCGTCCCTGGAGTTCTACTCAGACCGATGAAGACAGTGTCAGCTGCAAGGGCTTAAAGGCTGCCACAGGCTTGGTGATCAACGACGGTACCGTAAAGATCAATGCGGCGGATGATGGGCTCCACAGCGACCGATCCTTGGTGATCAACGGCGGCAGCTTTGCCATGGACAGCGGTGACGATGCGTTACACGCCGAAGAGGTGCTGACGGTGACAAACTGCGACATGGATGTTTCTGCCTGCTATGAAGGCCTGGAAGCCCATGAGATCTATATCACAGGCGGCGATCTGCGACTGGTCTGTACCGATGACGGCATCAATGCCGCCGGCGGTAACGATGACAGCGGCAGCGGCGGACGGGATCAGATGTTCGGCGGTGGCCCCGGCAGACCCGGCGGCATGGGCGGCAACGCCACCGGCGTGGTGGCGATCTCCGGGGGTAAACTCTATTTGAATGCATCCGGTGATGGCATCGATGCCAACGGTTCTCTGCGCATCACAGGGGGCTACACCGTGGTCTGCGGCCCGACCCGAGGGGACACCGCGGTGTTGGACTATGATAATCAAGCAACTATCAGCGGCGGCACCTTCATCGGCACCGGTGCTATGATGATGGCACAGACCCTGACATCAGATTCCGGACAGGGTGTTGTGGCGGTTTACAGCCAGGGTGGTTTTTCTGCCGGTACGCGCCTGACCCTGACCGATGGAAGCGGCAAGGAATTGATTTCCTACAACCCGGAGCTGAGCTTCCAGCTGATCATTCTCAGCACCCCGGATATGCGCTCCGGTGCAGAGTATACCCTGTCTGCAGGGGAAGCCTCTGCCACAGTGACGGCAAACTAAAAAGAACAGGTGTCTGCCCAAGGGCAGACACCTGAATTTATTACAGCTCGCAGTTGCCGACAGTTCTGGGGAAGGGGATGGAATCGCGGATGTTGCCGATGCCGGTCATATACATCACGATCCGCTCGAAGCCGAGACCGAAGCCTGCGTGACGGGTAGAGCCGTATTTCCGCAGATCCATATAGAAGTCGTAGTCAGCGGGGTTCATGCCCAGCTCTTCAATCCGGTTTTTCAGGATCTCGTAGTTATCCTCGCGCTGGCTGCCGCCGGTGATCTCACCAACGCCGGGAACCAGACAGTCTACAGCGGCAACGGTCTTGCCGTCGGGGTTCAGCTTCATGTAGAAGGCCTTGATATCCTTGGGATAGTCGGTGACGAAGACAGGCTTCTTGAAGACCTGCTCGGTAAGGAAGCGCTCATGCTCGGTCTGCAGGTCGCAGCCCCAGGAAACGGGGTAGTCGAACTGATCGTTGTGCTTCTGAAGCAGCTCCACGGCCTCGGTGTAGGTGATACGGCCGAAGTCGTTGCTCAACACATTGTTCAGCCGGTCCAGCAGGCCCTTGTCCATAAACTGGTTGAAAAATTCCATTTCCTCAGGCGCGTGCTCTAGAACATAGGAGATGATATACTTGATCATATCCTCTTCCAGACGCATCAGATCCTGCAGATCCGCGAATGCGATCTTCGGCTCGATCATCCAGAACTCCGCGGCGTGACGGGTGGTGTTGGAGTTTTCTGCCCGGAAGGTAGGACCGAAGGTGTAGATGTTGCGGAAAGCCATGGCGAAGGTCTCACCGTTGAGCTGACCGGAAACCGTCAGATTGGTGGGCTTGCCAAAGAAGTCCTGATTAAAATCGATCTTGCCGTCTTCGGTTTTGGGAACATTGTTCAGATCCATGGTGGTGACCTGGAACATTTCGCCGGCACCCTCGCAATCAGAGCCGGTGATCAGGGGTGTGTGAACATACACAAAGTCCCGATCCTGGAAGAATTTGTGGATGGCCATAGCCGCCAGAGATCTGACACGGAACACAGCCTGGAAGGTGTTGGTCCGGGGGCGCAGATGGGGGATCGTCCGCAAAAACTCCATGGTGTGGCGCTTAGGCTGCAGAGGGAAGTCGCCGGTGGAAGCGCCTTCCACGGTAACAGTCTGCGCCTGGATCTCAAAGGGCTGCTTGGAATCCGGGGTCAGAACCACCTTACCCTTGACGATGAGGGCAGCGCCAATGTTGATCTTGGAGATCTCCTGGAAATTTTCGATGGTATCATTATAAACCACCTGAACGGGGGTGAAATAAGTACCGTCGTTCAGGACGATGAAGCCAAATTGCTTACTGGGGCGACGGTTACGCACCCAGCCGCCGATCTCGATGGTCTGGTCGGCATATTTGTCGGTGTTTTTAAACAGCTCTCTGACAGAAATCAGTTCCATAAGGCATACCTCGTTTCCAATTGGTATAATATTCAAGTATACGCCAATTCGGCGAAATTTACAAGAGGAAAGTTACATTTTTGTGGAGAAATATCAAAAATCTGCCCGAGAAAAGCAAATTGCCATTTTTCGCGCTGACGCGCAATTAGAAATGAGGAATGAGGAATTAGGAATTTGGGGATAAATCGATACAAATCCTTCTGTTTTAGCCGTTTCATTCCTAATTCCTAATTTCTAATTCCTAATTCACAGAACGATAAACGGGAATTGGCACTTCCGATAATGAACCGTACAGAAGCGCCCTCCGGTTTTTCGGAGGGCGCAGCGCTTATTTATGACCTGCAACACTTTTGCGGACCAAAGCTCTTCGCAGTCTGGCCTGAGCCAGGGCGATTTCGGTATCGGAAGCATCCTTACTGTCCAGAACCTGCTGCGCCCGCTGATAGGCAGCCTCAGCTCGCTGGGCGTCGATATCCTCCGCCCACTCAAAGGTGGTGGCAACAATGGTGGCTTTGCCGTCTACCATGCTGAAAAGACCGCCGATGCAGGCGCCGTATCGCTTTTTACCATCGATGATGACGGTGGCCTGCCCCATGCCCAAAGGGGCTACGCAGTTGGCGTGACCTGCCATAATGCCTAAGTCACCGGAGGTGGTGCGGACAATGATCTCCTCTACGTCGCCTTCAAATTTCGGACCGTCGGGGCTGATGATGGTCAGTCGAAAGGGCGTCATTGGCTCTGCCCCTTCCACTTTTCCACCACCTCATCGATGGTGCCGGCATAGAGGAAGCAGGATTCGGGGATCTGATCGTGCTTGCCCTCGATGATCTCCTTAAAGCCACGGATGGTTTCCTTCAGAGGCACATACTTGCCCTGATAGCCGGTAAACTGCTCTGCTACATGGAAGGGCTGGCTCAGGAATCGCTGCACCTTACGGGCACGGTTGACGGTGGTCTTGTCCTCTTCGCTGAGCTCGTCCATACCCATGATGGCGATGATGTCCTGCAGCTCCTTGTAGCGCTGCAGAATGCTCTGCACCGCACGGGCGGTTTCATAATGCTCCCGACCCAGCACCTCGGCAGAGAGGATCCGGGAGGTGGAGTCCAGAGGATCAACAGCGGGGTAGATACCCAAAGAGGCGATACCACGGTCCAGAACCGTGGTGGCGTCCAGATGGGCGAAGGTGGTGGCAGGGGCGGGGTCAGTCAAGTCGTCCGCAGGGACGTAGACGGCCTGTACGGAGGTAATAGAACCGTTCTTGGTGGAGGTGATACGCTCCTGCAGCGCACCCATTTCCGTTGCCAGAGTGGGCTGATAGCCAACGGCAGAGGGCATACGGCCCAACAGCGCGGATACCTCAGAGCCTGCCTGGGTGAAACGGAAGATGTTGTCAATAAACAGCAGCACGTCCTGGTGCTTCACATCCCGGAAGTATTCTGCCATGGTAAGGCCGGAAAGACCTACCCGCATTCTGGCTCCGGGGGGCTCGTTCATCTGACCGAAGACCATGGCGGTTTTGCTGATAACGCCGGATTCGGTCATTTCGTTATAAAGATCGTTACCCTCACGGGTACGCTCGCCAACACCGGTGAAAACGGAATAGCCGTTGTGGGCGGTGGCGATGTTATAGATCAGCTCCTGGATCAAAACGGTCTTGCCGACACCGGCACCGCCGAACAGACCGATCTTACCGCCCTTGGCGTAGGGGCAGATCAGGTCGATGACCTTAATGCCGGTCTCCAGGATCTCGGTGGCAGGCTGCTGCTCTTCATAGGCAGGTGCGGCCCGGTGGATGGGCCAGCTTTCCTCAGCGGTCACAGGACCGGCTTCGTCAATGGGCTGACCTAAAAGGTTAAACACCCGGCCCAGACAGCCTTCACCAACCGGCACCCGGATGGGCGCACCGGTATCGGTAGCCTGTACACCACGCTGCAGACCGTCGGTAGAGCTCATGGCGATGCAGCGCACCACATTGTCGCCAATGTGCTGAGCAACCTCTGCCACGATGGTGTGATCTTCATGGGGAACTTCGATGGCGCTGAGCAGCTGGGGCAGCTGACCGTCCCCGAAGCGAATATCCAGAACCGGGCCCATGACCTGGACCACAGTTCCCTTAGCATTTGCCATAGGATTCAACTCCTTACACAATTAGGAATTAGAAATTAGAAATTAGGAATTGTAGAGTTTGAAATTAGAAGTAATTATAAATTCCTAATTCCTAACTGCTAATTCCTAATTAACATTAAGAGCCGGCGACGATCTCGGTGATCTCCTGGGTAATGGCCGCCTGACGGGCCTGATTGAACTTCAGGCTCAGGTCTGCGATCATATCCTCCGCGTTTTGGGTGGCAGATTCCATGGCGGTGCGTCTGGCTGCCTGCTCTGCCGCCCGGCTTTCGCACAAAGCGCCGTAGAGGATGCCGCCCAAATATTCCGGTACGATGGCACCGAAGACCTCGGTGCTGTCCGGCTCGTAGAGGATCTCTGTTTTTCTGGGCTTGCCGGAGGGCTGCTGCAACAGCGGCAGCATCTGCAAGGTTGCCGGTGTTTGGGAAAGAACCGAGACAAAATTGGTGTAGCCGATGTGGATCTCGTCAAATTCTTCCTTCAAATACGCCTTGGAAAGGAGCTTGGCAATGGAGAAGCAGTCGCCAATGGAAACATCCGCGGCATCGCTGTAGGTTTCTGTCAGAGCGGGGATGCCCTTGCTCCGGAAGAAATCCACAGCCTTTCTGCCAATGGGCAGGACTGTAGCCTCCGCGCCATCCATCTGGGCATACACCAGCTTTAAGATGTTGCTGTTGTAGCCACCGGCCAAGCCTCTGTCACCGGCGATGACTACGAAAAGCTTTCGGCTTCCGGTGCGTCTTACGAGGTAAGGGGAGGAAAAGTCGGAATTGGAATTGACGATATCGGTAATGGTATTGTATAGAGTTTCAAAATAAGGTCGGGAGTTTATGACCCGGGCCTGGGCGTGGCGCAGCTTGGATGCGGCAACCATTTCCATGGCTTTGGTGATCTGCTTGGTGGATTCCATACTGCGGATCCGGGTCTTGATCTCCTTTGTGGAAACGCCGGCCATGACAGGCCTCCTTCCTTGTTATACGCTGGGTACAAATTCTGCCAAAAGCTCCTGAAGAGCAGCTTGTAAAGCCTGCTCGGTATCGCTTTCCAGCTTGCCGGTGGTGCGGATGGTCTCCAGAACCTCACTGTGGCGATTATCCATAAACTCGTAAAGCCGGGTCTCAAAGGCGGGGACCTGTGCCACAGGAATGTTTTTCAGATAATCATGGGTGACTGCGTAGAAGATGCACACCTGATGGGCAACCTCCACCGGGTCGTTGTTTTTCTGCTTCAGCACCGCCACGATCCGTTCGCCCAAGGCAAGACGGGATTTGGTATCGGCGTCCAGATCAGAGCCGAACTGGGCGAAGCTTTGCAGCTCCCGGTACTGAGAGTACAGAAGCTTCAGTGAGCCGGCGACCTTCTTCATGGCCTTGATCTGGGCGTCACCGCCAACACGGGACACGGAGATACCGGGGTTCACAGCAGGCATGATGCCGGCGTTGAACAGCTCTGTTTCCAGGAAGATCTGACCGTCGGTAATGGAAATGACGTTGGTGGGAATGTAAGCGGAAACGTCACCGGCCTGGGTCTCGATAATAGGAAGAGCTGTTAAGCTGCCGCCGCCCTTGGCGTCAGACATCTGAGCAGCCCGCTCCAAAAGACGGGAATGGAGATAGAAAACGTCACCGGGGTAGGCTTCCCGTCCGGGAGGACGGCGGATCAGCAGGGAAATGGCACGGTAGGCCACGGCGTGCTTACTCAGATCGTCATAGATGATCAGCACATCCTTGCCCTGATGCATGAAGTGTTCGCCCATGGTACAGCCGCTGTAAGGGGCGATGTACTGCATGGGGGCCAGCTCCGAGGCGGTGGCGGAGACCACGATGGTGTAGTCCATAGCGCCGCCCAAAGTGAGGTTTTCCACGATCTGCGCCACGGTAGAACGCTTCTGACCGATGGCAACATAAATACAGATGGTGTTTTTGCCCTTCTGATTGAGGATGGTATCGGTGGCAATGGTGGTCTTACCGGTTTGCCGGTCACCAATGATCAGCTCACGCTGACCCCGGCCAATGGGGATCATGGAGTCGATGGCTTTGATACCCGTTTGCAGAGGACGGGAAACGTGCTTGCGGTCAATGATACCCGGCGCGGGCATCTCAATGGGACGGAAGGCTTCTGCTTCGATAGCGCCCTTGCCGTCAATGGGTTCACCCAAGGCGTTCACCACACGGCCGATGAGGCCTGCGCCTACCGGCACAGAAACCACCTTGCCGGTGCGTTTTACGGTGTCGCCCTCCTGAATGCCCCGGTCGCTGCCCAAAACGGTGATGGAGACAGTATCCTCCTCCAAATTCTGAGCCATGCCCAAAGAGCCGTTGGGAAACTCCAGCAGTTCGCCTGCCATACAGTTATCAAGGCCGGAGGCCTTGGCAATACCGTCGCCCACCAAAATCACGGTGCCGGTCTCGCTGGATTCCAGCTTGTGCTCGTAATTTTTGATTTGGGCGCGGATAATTTTTGTAATTTCTTCAGGTCTTAGTTCCATACTTGCAATCCTTCCATCAAAGTACGGTATCTTTTAGCTTTGTGCGGATGTCACTGAGCCGATGGGCGAGGGTGTCATCCATCCGAATGCCGTTATAGTCCAGACGGATACCGCCTAAAACTGTTTCATCCACACGGTTGTGCAGCTGAATGGTTTTGCCGGTGACAGTGGCGAGCTTTTGAGAAAGCGCGGCCTTTTGACTGTCATGCAAGGCTACGGCAGTCACAGCCGTCACAGGCAGAATGCCATGGTCTTCATTGTAACAGCTGCGGTAAGCGGCGCAGCAAGCCCCGAAGTGCCGGGCGTAGCTTTTTTCCGCCAAAAGCTTTAAAAAGTTCAGCGCGTAGCTATGGATCTTACCCCGGAAGCTGTCGTCCAAAACCTGACAGCGCTCTTCCTTGGTAAGATTCGGGGCATCCAACAGCCGCAGAAATGCCGGTTCCCGGGCAAAGCTTTGCTCCAAAACCGTTATTTCCGCCAGAAGCTGCTGAGAAATGCCTTCTTCCTTGGCGAGACTATAGAGAGCTTCGCCATATACATTGCCGATCTTTGTCATGCCTGTTCACCCAATTCGTTGATGAAGGCATCCACAAGGTCAGCCTGGTCAGCAGCGGTCAGCTCCCGACCCACAACCTTTTCCGCGATGGCCAGTGCCATCTCAGAGATCTCGTCTTTGGCATCGTTAATAGCCTTTTTCTTTTCCATGGCGATATCAGCGGATGCCTTGTCCAAAATGGCGGCAGCCTGGGCGTTTGCTTGACGGATGATCTCTTCCTCCCGGTTCTGACCCCGGGCTACGGCTTCTTTGACCATGCGTTCTCCAGTCTCAGCGGCCACAGAAAGCTTCTGCTGATATTCCTGCTCCAGTGCCTTTGCGGTGGCTTCCGCTGCGCCGGCGGCATCATACATATCGTCGATTTCCTTCTGCCGGTCGGTGATCATCTTCATCACAGGCTTAAAAAGGTACTTTTTCAAGACCAGAAACAAGGCGACGGTATTGACCAGGGTAAACAGCGCGGTAAAGAAGTTAATGTTCAAAAATTCTCCCGGTCCCACGGTTCATGCTCCTTTCCTTTGGTTTCGGGAAAGGGCAGATCACATGGCAAACAGGATCAAAAGGGCAACGACCAGAGAGTAGATGCCGGTGGTCTCGGTGACGGCACAGCCCAGGATCATGTTGGTACGCAGAGTGCCGGAGGTTTCGGGCTGACGGGCCATGCCCTCCAGAGCTTTGCCTACAGCGTTACCTTCACCGATAGCGGGGCCGATTGCGCCGATGCCCATACACAGACCTGCGCCGATTGCCTTAGCGGCCAAAACGAGAGCTTCATTCATAGTTAATTTCCTCCTAGATGTTTATATAAATTTTTTGTTTTACGAAAAGCTTATTCCCCATCCGGCGGGGGGCAGGCACCGGCAATGTAGACCATGCTCAGCAGGCTGAACACGAAGGCCTGTACGAAGCCGGAGAAAAGGTCGAAATAAAGGCTCAGAACACCGGGGATACCAAACTGTAAGATGGGGATGTCCACGCCGCTGAGAAGCCCGAACCGGGACACAAGACCCAAAATACTTACGGCAATGAGCATACCGCCGACAATCTTGAGACCGAGGTTATACTTTTTGAATTTCACCACCAGCATCACAATGCCCAGGATCACGAAAATGGCAGGCAGTACCCAACTGTTGGATACAGCGCCGATCAGGGCGGTAGAAGCCAGGGACAAGGCTGTGTAGATGATCATGGTAATAATGCTGCCGCCGGCTACATTGCCAAAGTGACGGAAGGCCATAGCCAGAGGCTGGGCGATCTCCGAAACGATGTTCATGGGGGTCATAACAACGATAGGCTCAGTGAAGCCCTTCAGCCAGCCGAAAAAGCCGTTGTTTTTAATGGAATGATACCAAATGATCACGCTGGTCATAATTGCCCAGGTCAGCACCACCGCAAGGTCTGCTGTGGTGGAGCGGAGAAATCCGGTCAGACCGATGAGACTGCCAAGCAGGGAAGACAGGAAGATGGTGCCGATATAAGGCACCCAGTGAAGGTTATGCTTACCCATGGTGCCTTCCACCAGGTTCATCAGCATACTGACACCCTTTTCCGTCAGTACCTGCAGGCCGCCGGGACGCTTTTTCAGGTTCCTGCCTAACAAAACACCGGCAATGGCCAAGGTGGCGGTGACGATGATCATTGAGAAAATCGTTTGCGTGATAGCAAAAGGACCGACGGTAAATAGGGTTTGGGCGCCGCTTACTTCAATTCCGTCCATCACTGATCCTTCTTTCTAAAGAACTCCGCTACCATCAAAATGGGGCGGGAAAAGGCCAAAGGCAGCACCAGCGCCAGCACATTGGCGCCCATTTGGGTGCCCAGAACCAGCAGGCCGGCCATGGCAAGAAGCCGTACAATAGAGGAAAGCTGCACTATTTTCTGTGCTTGCTTCACATCGCCTTGCTCCGCCTTGTCTACGGCCATATTTACGGTGATAGCCATAAAAAAGTGATTGGCGGTGATCACAAGGCAGCCGCCCAAAGCGCTAAACAGGACGGCGAGGTTAAATTTATCCAACGCGGCAAAAATACCCACCATAATGGCAGAAAGGATCAGCTCCCCAATGGCCATACAGACAGTTTCCCGCAGGACGAGTTTTCTGGAATCCATAGTCATATCCTCAATCGTGTTCGTTAAAGGCTACCGGCGGATCTTTTTCGCTGCCATCGGTAAGCCGTTTCAGTGTTTTCAAGGCGTTTACAAAGCCTGTGATGGCCGCATACAGCCCCAGTGCGATGCCAGCCCAAATCACCCAGCTTCCCCAGCCACAGCCTTTGCGAAGCCAGGCAGCCAGCACGATAAAACCGGCCAGGGGCACAGCAGTGGAAAGCCCCAGCTGGGTGATCCAAACCAATAGATGCAGCTGCTTCATAAGACCTCCCATAAACTGCTTTTGGGTAAACCATATCATTTTTAGTATACCCCAAAACAAAGATGCTTTCAAGACTTTTTTATGAACATTATGGCAGATTTGATAATTATTCGTCTGTCACTATACTTTTTACATAACGCAGAGGCCCGTTTCTGTTTATCTGGCAGTTTCGTTAGTGTTCGTAGGGCGGAGTCATGACTCCGCCGATCACTTCCTGGATTCTGAAATGTTTGTGTTTTGCAAAAAGACTATGGGAAAAATGGACGAAACTGCTCAAAATAATGCAACCTGGTCGGCGGGCTCATGAGCCCGCCCTACGCAAGCATGATTTGCAACTGCCCGATAAATGGCAATTTGCCCTTTTGAAAAAAAGTGCCGGAGGGGTCTTTTCAAGCGGGGGAAAATATAGTAAACTATAATAGAACCTAAATCGGCTTCCGGGCATATCTTATCTTAGAGGTGAAGACTGTGCAAATCGTGGTAGGTGTGCTGGCGGCCTTTGGCCTGATATGCGTGATTTGGAGCTTGCTGGGCTTGTGGCTTTCCGGGGGAAAGGGCTGGGCAGCGGTTTGTTACGCCGGAAAAGGGCAAACAGCAGCGCTGCGTCGCTGCCGCTGGCTGCGAAGCTGGGGACTATACCGGGGGCCGATCATTCTGGTAACTCCGGAGGATGCACCTGAGCTGGGGGTAGGCTTGGCCCGGGAAACCGAAGATATAGAAATTTGTACCCTGGAGGCTTTGCCTGCCAGGTTGGAATTGGAGTTTACATATGCAGGAAACGCAGATCTTACAGGGCACCGTGGCAGCGGTGGTATATCAGAATTATGATAACGGTTATGCGGTACTGCGCCTTGGCGTCGGTGACGGCGAAACGGTAACGGTGGTTGGCACTATTCCGCTGCCCAGCGTGGGAGAGCGGCTGATGGTCACCGGTCGTTGGGGCACCCATCAAAGCTACGGACGGCAATTTGAGGCTGAGTTTTTGGAGCGGCTGATGCCCCAAACAGCTATGGAAATTTTGCGGTACTTATCCGGTCGGGTGATCAAGGGGATCGGTCCGAAAACTGCCGCCCGGATCGTAGACCGTTTTGGGGATGAGACCCTGACGATCATGGAACGCGATCCTCTGCGCCTGGCGGAGGTTCCCGGTATTTCCCGGGAAAAGGCCAAAGCCATCGGGGAAGAATTCCGTCTGCGGGTAGGTATGCGGCAGCTGATGGAGTTTTTTACCCTGCATCAGCTGCCTGCGGAGCTGGCGGTGCGTACCTACAAGCTGTACGGGGAAAGCACCGTGGAGCTGCTGTATGACGATCCGTATCTTTTGATGGATGAGGGGCTGGAAGCCCCCTTCGGCTCTGTGGACCGGTTTGCCATTGAATTGGGTGTTTCCGCGGAAGATCCCCGGCGAATCCGTGCCGGCATCTTCTTTGAACTGAATTATAATCTGACTGCCGGGCATAGCTTCCTGCCAAAGGACAAGCTCATTGATGCTACGGCATATCTGCTTTCTGTGACGGATGAGTCGGTGTGCCAGAGCCTGCAAAGCCTGTTGGAAACACAGCAGCTGATACAGGCGACCCTGGCAGGAATTTCGCTGGTATATCTGCCCCGGCTTTATGAAGCGGAGCAGTATATTACCCATCGGCTTCTGACAGCGGCAGAGCAGAGCTTCCCCGAGCCTGCCAGACTGAAAGCCTTGCTGAAGGCGGCGGAAAAAGACAGCGGGCTGACCTATTCTGCCCAGCAGGCAGAAGCGATCCGCCAGGCGGCCTCTGCCGGTGTTCTGCTGGTTACCGGTGGTCCCGGTACCGGCAAAACCACGATTTTGAAGGGTGTATTGTCCCTTTTCGGGAGAATGCAGCTGCGCTGTGTGCTGGCAGCACCTACCGGACGGGCGGCCAAACGGCTGACAGAGGTGACGGGAGAGGAAGCCAGCACCATCCACCGGCTTTTGGAGGCAGGCATCGACCCTGCCACCGGCAACATGGTCTTTGCCAGGGATGAAAGCAATCCCTTAAAAGCCGATGTGGTGATCGTGGACGAGATGTCTATGGTAGATGTGCTGCTGCTGAGCGATCTGCTTCGGGCAGTGCCTCAGGGGAAACGGCTGATCTTTGTGGGCGACCCGGATCAGCTGCCGCCGGTGGGACCCGGGTGTCCTTTCTCCGACTGCCTCAGAAGTAACAGCCTTCCCACGGTGCGGCTGACAGAAATTTTCCGTCAGGCTCAGGAAAGCCTGATCGTTATGAATGCCCACCGGGTCAACCGGGGGGAAATGCCGGAGCTTCGGGATGTGAAGCATGATTTCTTCTTCCTGCCGGGAAGATCCGAAGACCATATGCGGCAAACCATCGCCCAGCTCTGCGCAGTGCGGCTGCCGGAGAAAATGGGCATTCCTGCCGACCAGATCCAGGTGCTTTCTCCCACCCGCAAGGGCGCGGTGGGAACAGCTTCCCTGAACCAGTGCCTGCAGGCGGTATTGAACCCGGCTGCTCCGGGAAAACGGGAACGGCAGTTTGGGGATTTTTGCTTCCGGGAAGGCGACCGGGTCATGCAGATCCGAAACAACTATGATATCCTTTGGAAAAAGACTGACGGTTCTCAGGTGGGTACCGGCATCTTTAACGGAGATGTGGGAACGGTGACGGCCATCGATCCTGCCATGGAGACTATGACGGTTACTTACGATGACCGGGAAGCGGACTACGATTTTACCCAGTTGGGCGAGCTGGAGCCTGCCTACGCGGTTACGGTACATAAAAGTCAGGGCAGCGAATACCGGGCGGTAATTTTGGCGGCCTGGAACGGCTCACCCTATCTTCTCAGCCGCAGCGTACTGTATACGGCTATCACCCGGGCCAGAGAGCTGCTGATTATCGTGGGTCGGGAAGAAACTGTAGCGGTGATGACAGAAAACGCGAAAAAAGGACGCCGGTATTCCGGGCTGAAGCTGCGGCTTCAGGGGAAGACTGAGTGATCCTTTGGAAATGGTTTTTACATCTGGTGTTTCCACCCCGCTGTGTTTTGTGCAATAAGGTGCTGGATAAAGAGTTGGATCTATGCCGGGACTGCAGAATACATGCCCCGGAATGCCAAAACTTCAATTTAAAACGAAATTTTATAGACAGTTGGCTGGCATTGTGGTATTATGAAGGTAAGGTGCCGGGGAGCTTGACACTTTATAAGTTTCGTGGCCGGCGGAGTAAGGCCCAAGGCTACGGAAGACTCCTGGCGATGAAGATTCAGGAGAGGTATCCCGAAGGTGTGGACGTGCTGACCTGGATCCCGGTAAGCCGCCAACGCAAGCTGACCCGGGGCTACGATCAGGTACAGCTGTTGGCCCGGGTAGTGGGCAAACAGCTGCGGATGAAGCCTCAGCGGCTTTTGAAAAAGATGCGGCATAATCCGCCGCAATCCGGTATTGAGAGCGCGGCAGCCCGCAGAGCCAATGTTCTGGGTGTTTACCGGGTGACAGATCCCGGGAAGGTGGCAGGCAAAAATATTTTGCTGCTGGACGATATTATTACCACCGGCGCTACAGCGTCAGAAGCAGCCCGGATGCTGCTGACTGCCAATGCAAAACAAGTACATTTCGCAGCTGTGGCTTCTGCCCGCCGCGAAAAGAATAAGTAGGTGAAGATTATGGGTTTTCGTTTGTTTTCCTATGATTTAGGCGTAGATCTTGGCACGGCTAATGTGCTGATCGCCGTAGGTAATAAGGGCGTAGAGGTTCGTGAACCCTCTGTGGTGGCTGTGGACAAAAACACCGGCAGAATCCTTCAGGTAGGCGCAGAAGCCCGGAATATGCTGGGTCGTACGCCCGGCAATGTGGTGGCCATGCGTCCGTTGAAGGACGGCGTGGTATCTGACCATGAAATGACCGTGCGGATGCTCCAGGCCCTGTTTAAGCGGGCATCCCAAAATTCCATATTCTCTCCGAAGCCCCGTGTGGTCATTTGCGTGCCCAGCGGTGTGACGGAGGTTGAGGAACGGACGGTGATCAATGCTGCCATGGATGCCGGTGCCCGGCGTGTTTACCTGATTGAGGAGCCTTTGGCCGCGGCCTTGGGCGCAAATCTGGATATCAGCGGACCCAAGGGTCAGATGGTTGTGGATATCGGCAGCGGCACCACGGATATTGCTGTGCTGAGTCTTAACGGTGTGGCGACCTCTTCTTCCATCAAGGTAGCAGGCGATACCTTTGATGAGGCGATTGGCCGTTATGTCCGGGGTAAGCGGAATGTGGTCATCGGTCAGGTGACTGCCGAGGATATCAAGATACAAATTGGCTGCGCTTGTCCCCGGCCGGAGGATATCAGCATGAACATCAAGGGCCGTGATGTCAAAACCGGTATGCCCAGAGAGCTGACCTTGTGGTCTTCTGAGATCATGGAGGTAATGCAGCGTCCTTGCCGGATCATTGCAGACGAGGTGCTTTCTGTGCTGGAGGACACGTCTCCTGAGCTTGTCAGCGATATTTCCGATAACGGTATCACCCTCACCGGCGGCGGCAGCCAGCTTTGGGGCTTGGCACAGATGCTGAAGGAGCGCACCGGTATTGATTGCCGTGTGGCGGATAATCCGGAGTGCTGCGTAGCCTTTGGCTGCGGCAAGAGCCTGGAGTGGATCAACCATATGCAGGAAGGCCCCATCAACCTTGCCAGACGGCGGATCATGCGTGGCTAATTTGCCGGAAGGATGGATGTTTTATGCAGGAAATTCCGGAAAAAGAAATACTGGAACAAATCGCGGAGCTGTTTAAAGGCTTCTGTGATCCCACCAGAGTGCATATTTTATCCTTGTTGCAGCAGCAAGAGCGGTGCGTCAGCGAAATTGCCGAGGCGGTGGAGCTGTCCCAAAGTGCCATTTCCCATCAGCTGCGATTGCTGAAGCAAATGCATTTGATCAAGTTCCGCCGGGAGGGGAAGAATATTCTGTACTCCTTGGCAGATGACCATGTCAGGACCATATTGGAAATGGGTCTGGAGCATGTAAAAGAATAAGAAAGCCCGGGATGTTTTCCGAAAACATCCCGGGGTTTTTATTAGCAGACCAACAAATTCCCGCTTATCGGGCAGCCGATGGCTGCCAATTGACAATTGAAAATTGACAATGGACAATTAAGGAGTCGCCAAAGGCGACATTTTTAAATCATTTCCGAAGGAAATACCACAATTGTCAATTATCAATTATCCATTATCCATTCG